>JBGASE010000001.1:0-101044 GCA_044229875.1 Pyrinomonadaceae bacterium
CCGTCCGGATCGTTTCAAACGAAGCCTCCGGAGGGCCGATAAGGAAGTGCGAGATCGGCAGAACGACATCGGCGGCGATACTCAAGGAACTTCCGAGCAGCAGATCGTAACAGCGGTGGACGGATCCGACAAGCGAATTCTCGAGCGGCGACAGAATCAGATCGGCCTTCCCTTCTTCGATCGCCCGGAAAAGATCGTCAAACGTCCGGCACGGAACGGTTCGAATTTCGCTTCCGAGAATCTTCAGCGCCGCTTCCTCGCTGAAGCTCCCGTGCTCACCCTGAAATGCGACGCGCGAACTCCGGTCGATTCTGTCGGGATCAATCGCCGCGTTGGCTTCCACGTTCGGCGCCGCCTGGAACCTCCTTTGCTGAAGATGAAGCGATTCGTCGATGATTCGCTGAAAAATGTTTGCGATGCCAGTCGCGTCAAACGGCCCCGGATTCTCGGCCGTCAGTCGCGCGATGACCTCCGTCTCGCGCCGCGGGTCGCAAAGCGACGTGTCGACGCTCGATTTTGCGGCGCCGACCCGAAGCGCGATCTCCGCCCGCCGATTCAGAAGCCGTAGGATTTCGGCATCTATGGCGTCGATTTCCGCGCGCGGATTGTTGATGTTTGGTTCGTTCACAACTTTGAAATCAAGAGCCGTTTTGCATTCAATCGCAAGGACACCGACATAAAAAAAGGCCATCACCCGTTTTCAGGCAATGGCATCCGTTTGCGCAGAACTTCAGATGCCGCTGCCTAAGCGTAAGTAATGACCGTAAAAGCAAAAACCGAAGTGATCGGCCGGACAGAATTCCGTCCGGTCACATATTCCCAGGATTTTTCGTGTCTTTCCGTATGCATGTCTTGCGACCGAGTGCAGACTACTATAACGAAAAATGATTGTCAACGAAACTTAATAACTGTTGCTTTGCACTGATACTTACCGTGAATTTCCTGCGCGTTATGGTCGGAGGACATCAATGAAACGGCAAATAATCGCGCTTGCGATCATAGTCTCAGCAATTTTTCCAATCACCGCCCAGCCGCGCCGAACGCCGCCGGTGAAATCGACGCCGATCACCAAGCCCGCGCCCGTCCGATGCGCCGGCGGTTGGCGCGGCGTGATTTCGTTTCGAAAGACCCTTGTCGATTCGCTTGAGTCGGACGAGCCGGGAATACGAAAATCGATCGATCGCATACAACATAAAACTTCGCGCAATTACGATTATTCGGCTCGCGCGATCATCGACGGCAAGCAACCTGAATCACCACAGGTCAGCACCCGGATTGACTTCACCGACAGCGACAAGAACTGGGGACTCGAAAAGGTGTTCGATTCATGCGGTTCACGCGAGGCCGGGCACTGGTTCATCGTCGAGGGCACGGACGACCGGATGACAACTGCACAGGCAAGCGGTCCGGCACGCTCATTCAACCTCAGCGTCGACGAACTTGGCGGATTTTACAGCTTCAGTCTCCAGTTTTCGGATGCCAATGGCGTTTACAAGCGTGAGGAACATGTCCGACGCAGCGGGCACTGCCAGGCAAAGAACAATGAGCCGTTCGACCGATCAACCAATCAACCGACGAAGGTTGACGGAGAGAGCTTTTCGATTACCGGCGAGAAGGTCAACCCCGAAAGTCCTGATACGCTCATCGGATCAAAAATGTGGGGCGGCGGAACCGGCGAGGTCAAAGGATTCATCTACGAAGTTTCTTGGAGATTTACCAGGTGCCCGGCGCAGCTCGTCATTACGGAGCTCCGGCTTCAGCACCCGAAGTTCCCGCAATTTGAAAACTGGCAAGACATTCCCGAAACGATCGGGACGATTGACGGCAACCGGATCAAGGTCATCGCCCGCGTGCTGAACATGTCGGGCGAGACCAAATTCGCCGATCTGAAGATATCTGAAACATACAAGGGCGACCAGTGGAACGGTTCCCGACCTGACGAACCGCTGCCGGACGGTGAGGTCGGACTACGCCTCGAAGGCGGTGAAGAACGCGAGATCGAACTTGTATGGGACAGCGAGGGCCAGGCGTGGTTTGACGACGGCAGACCGCATCTGCTTCATCGCGTCAAGGCCGAGCTCTCGGAAAACGGACAAAAGAAAGACGAAAAAGAAAAGCGGGTAAACATCGCGCCGAAGCCGCTGGTACTTGTCAACGGCGTCTGGGGCGACCATTCGATCTGGGATCCGATCTATCAAAACCTGATGTCGGCGACCCATAGCTATCAATGGAAGGCATATCCGGTCGGGAAAGACAATCGCTTCCCGCTTGGATCCGGAAACGCCTTTTTGTCGGGCAGTCCGTCGGTCTCGATCTACGAAAATGCCGACCGGCTTGCGAACTATGTAAATTTCGTTCGCGAAGACGCAAATGCCTGGCACGTAGATATGGTCGGACATTCGACCGGCGGCCTAATTGCCAGGCTGTATCTGCACAAGTCGATGCCGGCCGTTCCCGACGCGCGTCCCGCGGTCAAACATCTGATGATGCTCGGGACACCCAACGACGGCATCAGATGCGCCGACGTCTTTGCCGGGAAACTGAACATGTTCAAAGATGCGCTTCAGCCGGTACGCGAATTCACGCAGGATGAAATGACGCGTTTCAATAAATTCGTCGTCAACACCGGCGGAACCAGGGTCTCGGCGCTTGTTGGAAATTCCGTCCCGATAATCTGCGGCGGTTTCAATTGGAACGATGGCTTCGTTACCGTTGAATCGGCCAGACACGGCGTCGCCGATTTCGCATATTCGAACGATCTTAGCGGACAGCTTGTCGATGGCAAGAACTTCGGATCATTCGTCAGACCGCACGTTGTGACCGGTCCGAACGGCGCCTATCCGCTGCCGGTTAGATCCGATCCGAATGACATCGATCGTTGGAAGATCAATTCATTCGCGGCGTCCGAATTCGGATTTCGAAATGCGTCGTATTCGCCCGGGGAGCCTGTGCCGGGCGCATCAGCCACCATCGATGGCGAAATGACCGAGTTCAAACTTGCGCCGCGCGAAACGAAGATCGTTGACGTCCCGGTCGTCGCCGGGCCGAACCTCGGGTTCACGTTCATTGCAAGCCACGGGGTTTCGGCATCGCTGATCGATCGCAACGGAACGATCGTCGCCCGAAACGACGCCGGCGATGCGCTGGCCCGCTCGGTGTTCCGGCTTCTCTATTTCCGATCGCCAGTGCCCGCCGGGACATGGAAGATCAGGGTCGAGAATCGGTCGGACACGGAAGCGGTATTCGCAGGATACCCGTGGCAGTCGGCAACTCCGGTCCAACCCGTTGCTGACTAAATCATATCTGCCTAATCATATGTGTATACTATGCAACGATGTTCTGGTTTTGTTGATCGGCGTTACTGTGCTTGAATGTTTCTCAGAAAAGGAGAATCTGAGAGTTATGAAACAAACAATCTGGATCATGATCATCGGCGCCGTTCTGATCGCCGCCGGATGCACCCGCAATGAACAGCCGCGGACCGAGACGAACGTCGCCCCGAAGACGGAATTCAACGCCGACGCGGCAAAGACCGAGATCGGTTCGATGCTCGACGCGTTCAACACTGCGGCGGCCAATGCCGAATTTGAAAAGTACTTCGCGTTTTTTGATGAGGACGCGATCTTTATCGGCACCGACGCCACCGAGCGTTGGGACAAAGCGAGCTTCAAAACCTGGGCCAAACCGCATTTTGACAAAAAGAAGACTTGGAATTTCAAGTCGGTGCAACGCGGCGTCTCTTTTGACAAAACCGGTGAGACCGCTTGGTTTGACGAACTTCTTTCAACCCAGATGAAAATCTGCCGGGGTTCCGGTGTTCTCATCCGGAAAGACGGTGGATGGAAACTCAAGCAATACGTTCTTTCGATGACGATCCCGAATGATCATGTCGATGCCGTCGTCAAGATCAAATCGCCGATCGAGGACGGTTTGCTTGAGAAGATGAAATAATAACATATGCGTTTATTAGAATATGACGGATCGAAAAGTTTGATGATTCGGATCGCGAACTGGTTTACAAAACGTAGTTTCGGAAAGGAATTTACGCCGACGAACGTTATCTACGCGCGAAAACCCGAATTGCTGTCGTTTGCGATGAAGATCGCCAAATTCGAGTCGAAACAAAACTCACTCGATCCGTCGCTTCGGATCCTGATAAAGCTTGCCGGCGCAACAGCCAACGGCTGTGAGTTTTGTCAGGACATCGCGCTTGCGACCGCCGTCCGCGAGAAACTCGGTACCGGGCGCTTCAGGGCACTGATCGACGGTACGCCTGGCGTTTTCACAGAACCCGAACAAGCGGCGCTCGACGTGGTCGGCGAATACAACCGACACCGCCGAGTCTCCGATGAGTCGTTTGACCGGCTGAAAAAACACTTCGACGAAGTGCAGATTATTGAAATTCTCGCGCTCAACGCATTCGAACAATTCTATAACGCGCTTACGGTACCGCTCGGGATCGGTTCAGACGGATTGCAGCAGATCGCGGAGAGAAGCCTTAATTCCTGAGTTCAGCCCGGAACCGTCGCAACCATTGCACGATCCGGATAATTCGTCCGGCTTCAAAAACATCAGCTCTCCGCGTCATACATGAATTCGCGAAGTTCCTGAGAACAGCGACAGGCTTTGGCGATCTTGGCAGCCCACCTGACGGCCGCAACGCGTGACGGAAGTTCCAAAATACAGAAGCCGCCGTTAAGCTCCTTGGTTTGCGGATAGGTTTGATTCGTGAACGATCCGTCCGCGGCTACCATCTGCGGCGCGATAACCTCGTTGATCCCGCCGCCGAAAACATACACGCTGGCGGCCTTTGCCTCACGGATCACTTCACGCGCGGCCTCGCCGACGGCAGCCATCTCTTCAGCCGGCACATTCATCGCCGGTGAAGGAAAGGAAATCAAGTATTTCATGATAGTTCAAAACGAATGATGCGGTTGCTCCGATCAACAGATGATGCGACCAAAACGACGAAAACGGACTCTGACAAACAGCCAATCGGGCCAAACTGTCGAATCAGGATTGTTCTTTCCGTTCAGATATGTACGACGCCGATAAAAGCCGTATTTTGGTGCGCACGCTACTGATCATTATTTCCGGACTTGCGGCCGGCGTACAGCAACGTGCTGAAAAACGCGGCAAACAACGCCAGTCCTCCGAGCAAGATCGCTCTATTTAGCCAGGTGAACAATTGAAACTCTTCCCGAGTATGCGCTGTGCCATACTTCCCGAAATATCCGCCATCTTGCGGAACGATCGGGTTGTCGGGAAACAATAGCATTTGAGTGATCAGCGATGCCGCGAAGAATAGTCCGGATGATGGCAGCAGAACCTTCAGCCATCGCGGGTAGTTTCTGAATTCTTTGATGCGCTTACCGAATCCTCCCATCTTTTTCTCCCTTGAGCTCCGAAATCTGCACTTTGAACCAACGTTCAATCATCGAGTTTACCACCGGCGGCCGAAACACGCTGAAGAATAAATTCCCGCATTTCTTCGGACATGTTCGCAACCCGGTATCGTTATGAACTGCGATTTGGAGAAGAGCAGTCGATTTTGGATTTTTGATTGCCGATTTTGGATTGATTCACGTAAGTTCGATACTGCTCCGCGATCCGAAATCGAGATGTGTCGCCGCTCGCGCGGCTGGGTTGGGATGACAGGCCAACGAGTTCGCAATTGAATTGCCGTCTGCTTCAGCTGACGGACCGGGGCAAAATTAATAATTACAGGGCTTTAGCCCAACTTTCGGCTGAAGCCGGAAGGCAGTTGGCTTCCATTGACCGTTCGTTGAAACGAACGGCAATTCATCTAACACAAGCTATTGAACGCGTTTTGAGATGATCTTATCCGCTCTACCTTCATCTGACTGCGGCATCGAACATTCCACCTTCTTGGGACATTGAAACGGTTCCGCAGCGCATTATCCCCAAAAGCAACACCACGGATCGGTTTCGATTTCCTCAACGATCTCTTCAATCGTCCGCACTTCTGGTAACGGATCATATCCGTGCCATTTCAAATCCTGCCGCATCCAGTACAGTTTCCAAACGTTCTGGGTTCTGACGTAGGTGGTTTTAGCAACCGGTGACTCAATTTCTTTCGTCGGCGCGCCTCGCCATGCAGCATGGATCTCAAAGATCTCAACGCTTTGTCCGTTGATCCGGAAACCCAAGTCAAGTTTGTCGCGGATATTAACCGGTGGACGCCGTCTTGCGATAAAGGCACCAACAACTCTCTCAATATTTGCAATTTCGATTTCACTCAACACAGCGACAGCTTACTGCTAAGGCGAATTCCATGTCGAGCGGCGGGATATGAATCGGATCGGCTGACTGATGGCACTAACTACAAACGGAGAACTCCAAAATCCAAAATCGCCGGGCCGCCTGAAGGCGGAACTCCAAGTTACCTCTTCCCCAATGACACCGCCCGTTGATATGCCGCATAGACTGCTTTTGAAAGGACGGTCCGGAGGCCGCCTTTTTCCATTTGGTAGATTGCGTCGGCGGAGGTTCCGCCGGGCGAGGTGACCATGTTTCGCAGTTCGGCCGGGTGTTTGTGCGATTCCAACGCGAACTTGACTGACCCGAGCATCGTTTCCTGCACCAACTCTTTCGACATTTCTCGCGAGAATCCGAGATGAACGCCGGCGTCGGTGAGCGCTTCCATGACCATGAAAATGTAGGTCGGTCCGGTCGCCGACAGCGACGTCGCCATCTCGATCATGTTCTCGGTTTCGACGAAAAGTTCTTTCCCGAGCGCCGTCAGCAGCGTTCTGACTCGCAATCGCTCATCGTCCGAAACCGCATCCGTGCACGTCCAGGCCGTCATTCCGGCGCCGATCTGCGACGGCGTGTTCGGCATCGTCCGAACCACTTTGCGGCATCCGAGAGTATCGCCGATCGTCTCGATCCGCGCGCCGGCGATGATCGATATCACAAGTTGTCCGGGCGTGACGACGCCATTCAACTCGTCAAGAACGCCTTTGATCCGCTGCGGTTTGACACACAGAAAGACGCATGAATCGGCCGCGTCCTGAACCGCGCGAACTGCGTCAGCGTTACGTTCGTAAGCCGTAATGCCGTACCGATCCTGAAGTTCCCCTCGGCGATTGGAGCGCGGATGGCTTGCCGCGATCTGATCGGGCCGGACCAACTCTTTGCGCAGCAGCCCGGCGACCACAGATTCGGCCATCACGCCGCAACCGATAAACGCAAGTTTCGTGTTTGAGAGTGTTTCTTTCATCGCATGACGCACCTTTTGTCTTGAAATTAAGCTGCAAACCGTTAACAATTAACGCTTACGATTTACAGACTCATGACAATCGACGAACAAATTCAGTTTATCAAAAAAGGATCGGTCGACCTCATTCGCGAGGATGATCTGCGCCGCAAGCTCGAGCATTCAGCAAAGACGGGCAAGCCGCTGCGAGTCAAACTCGGCGCCGATCCGACCGCACCCGACATTCATATCGGGCACACAGTCGTCATCCGCAAACTCCGCGCATTTCAGGAACTCGGTCACACCGCGATTTTTCTGATTGGCAGTTTTACCGGAATGATCGGCGATCCTTCCGGAAAAAATGCGACGCGTCCGCCGCTGTCGCGTGAAGAGATCGACGCCAACGCCGAAACTTACAAGACGCAGATCTTCAAACTGCTCGATCCGGAAAAGACCGAAATCAGGTTCAACTCTGAATGGATGGACAAATTCGACGCTGCGGATTTCGTGAGGCTTTGCTCGCGCGTGACCGTCAAACAGATTCTCGAACGCGCCGATTTTGAGAAGCGTTTGAAAGAAGAGCGTCCGATCTCGCTTCATGAACTTCTTTATCCGCTTGTTCAGGGCTATGACTCGGTGGCGCTTGAATCTGATGTAGAACTCGGCGGGACCGATCAGAAGTTCAATCTGATGGTCGGCCGCAATCTGCAGCGCGAATATTCGCAGGATCCGCAGGTGATCATCACGACGCCGCTGCTTGAAGGGCTTGACGGCGTCAACAAGATGTCGAAATCGCTCAACAATTACATCGGCATCGATGAATCTCCGACCGAGATGTTCGGAAAAGTGATGTCGGTTTCAGACGATCTGATGTGGCGCTATTTCGAACTTTTGACCGACAAAACTCCGGCAGAGATCGAACGCATGCGGACCGGCGGTGAGAATCCGCGGAACTTCAAGGTCGAGCTGGCAAAGTCGATCATCGCCGATTTTCATTCTGCCCAAGCGGCGCGCGAAGCCGAAGACGAATTCAACCGACGGTTTGTCCAAAAAGAGATTCCCGACGAGATCGAATCGACGACGATCGCCGCCGGCAAGTACAATCTGGCGGATCTGATGGCGCAAACCGGTCTCGCGGCCTCGAGAAAGGAAGCGAAGCGATTGATCGAACAAGGCGGCGTCAAACTGAACGGCGAGAAGGCATCGAATTCGGGAGCAGAAATCGATGTCGATTCGGAGGTTTTGATACAGGTCGGCAAACGGCGATTTTTGAAGATCGGAACGGAATAGTATGCGGGGCGCGATCGAAAGCGAAGAAACACTGATCATCGAAACGCCCGAGCGCGTTCCGTTGGCGTTCTCGCTGGCGTCGATCGGAAATCGGTTTCTGGCGGTTGCGATCGACCACTTCATTCAGATCATGACCATTTTCGTCGTTGCGTGGGCGCTGTTGACGTGGGCTGACGTACCGTTGGATTCGCTTGAAAAGGGACCGGATGTTGTCCTCAGAGAAATGTCTAACTGGACGATCGCAATCACGATTCTGATCATTTTTGCGATCTTTTCGGGCTATTTCGTCTTCTTCGAATGGATCTGGAACGGTCAGACTCCGGGAAAGAGACTGTTGAAGCTGCGCGTTATACGCGAAGACGGCAGGCCGATCACTTTCTGGGAATCCGTTGCGCGCAACCTGCTCCGGATCTTCGACTCATTTCCGCAAGTGGCAATTCTGCCGTTCTATTCGATCGGGCTCATCGCGATCTTCGCCAGTAATCGCGATCAGCGTATCGGGGATATGTTTGCCGGCACTGTCGTGATCCGCGAACGAACCGACGAAGCACCGACCTTTGAAGAAACGTTTTCGAACCGGATCAGCGACTCCGCCTTCATTCGGGTTCAAAGGGCGGTCGAGTTTGAAACCGACATCCGGCTGCTGAACGACGACGAGATCGAGATCGTCGAGACCTTTCTCCGCCGCCGTTGGGATCTGGTCGAACGGCAGCGGCTGTGGATGGCCTGGCGCGTTGCGCTCCCGATCATGTACAAGCTGAAGCCGAAATACTCGATGGTCGATTTCACCTACGAAGGATTTCTTGAGGAAATCCTTCATCGATATCATCAGCGGCAACGCTTCCTCAATTAATCGTTGACTTCAATTTCAACGTGGTCGCGATTCTGATAGGTTTTCCAGACGCTTCGGAAGTACTTTCCGGCTTCCTCGGGCGTAACCGGCGAACCGGCCAACGTCAACGCTCTTGAAAGCACCGGGTCGCGCTGCGCCGCAATGTCCGAACCGGTCAGCAGAATCAATTCGTCAGGGACAACGCCCGTATGTTCGAGACTTTTTCCGTCCGACATGATCACGTCAGCATTAGTGACGCTGACGCCATAGGTCACTTCGTCATTCGCGCCCATTGTCAGAAAATACGTCTTCGACTGCATGACGGCACCGGCCGAGACATCGCCGATCACTATTCCGCGCTTCTCAAGTTGAATCAGCCTCGCAAAGATCTCAGCCGCCGACCCTGACTGCGAGTCGATCAAAACAATGATCTTCCCGGTGAATCCGTCCTTCGGCCGATTCTTGATTTGCATCGGCTTCATTTCCTTTCGTCCCTTCAAGTCTGCGATCTTGAGGTCCTTGTCGAACACAAAGCCCGCGAGACGTTCCAACGTATCGACCAAGCCGCCTCCGTTGCCACGAAGATCAAGGATCAAACTCGCGCCTTTCGCCTTGGAAATCATTGGGTCGATACTGGACGGCTCGATCGAAAACGAAGGCATTTTCCAGATTGTCGAGCTCCCGACATTCTTAAAGTAATTGTACTCAAACGCTGTACGACCGCTTGTGTCGAAGAGATCGCCGAGCATCTGAATGTTGATCACTTTCGGGAGTTTGTGAAGTTTCGACTCGATCAAAATATCCCGCACCTCGGTTTCACCGGGGCTCACGACCTTGACGTTCATCTGGGTCTTTTTGCTGACGATGTTGTAGAAATAGTTCATCTTCCACAGATCTTTGCGGGTTGGACGAAATGACTCGATCGCGACGACCTGATCGCCGATTTTGAGACCTTTTTGAGCAGCGGCACTTTTCGGGTTTACCTGCGTTACAAAACATTTGTCGCCGATCATCTGGTAGTACCAACCGTATTCGACGTCAAGATTTGTCGCCGGTGGAAGGAAAAAGAGATGCGAATCGTTAAAATCGATCAACGCTTGTGCGATCACGCCGAGCCCTTGACCGGTGGTCGAAATCTGATCGATCCGATCGGACGCGGCCTTGAATCGGGCATCAAGGTCAATTCCGTGGTAAGTAGGATCGTAGTACTCTTTTCTGATCGTCGTCTTGATGTTCGTGAGCATTGATTTGAAACGATCACGTTCAATCGAATCCAGCTTTTGGGCGGGAACAATGGACACAAACAGTCCAAGAATTATAAAAAACCTAAATGCAAAAATTCCGCGTAGTTTCATCATATTTTTTGCCTCCGTATGTTCAATCCGAACTTAATAACTGCCCAATTCTGAGATTGCCAGCAATTAAGTGGCAATTCAAGAAAAATCGTCGTTTTGGCGAATTTTGCCCGAATATGCTATCTTGCCTTTTAATTTATTGGAACCCCCTCTTTTGTAATGCGCAAAAAACACGTGCTGGTAACGGGCGGTGCCGGATTTATCGGATCGCATCTTGTTGATCGTTTGCTTGATGAAGGCGATTTCAAAGTCAGCGTTGTCGATAATTTCAACACTTTCTATTCGCCGGAGATCAAACGACGAAACATCGCCGCACATCTCGACAATCCTGACTTCTCGGTGCACGAAATCGACATCATTTGCTCGGAATCGGTCGACGCGCTGTTTGAGGAAAATGCGTTCGACGTCATCGTCCATCTCGCCGCGTACGCCGGTGTCCGGCCCTCGTTGCTGAATCCGAAGTTATACAATGAGGTCAATGTCTGCGGGACTCTGAATCTGCTTGACGCCGCAAAGAAGTCAGGTGTCAGACAGTTTGTCTTCGGATCATCATCGAGCGTTTACGGGGTCAATTGCAAAATTCCGTTCTCGGAGGACGACCGCATCTCGCGCACGATCTCGCCATACGCGGCAACCAAGGCCGCCGGCGAACTGCTTTGCCACACTTACTCGCACCTTTACGACATCCGCACCGTTTGCTTGAGGTTTTTCACGGTTTACGGCGCGCGCCAGCGACCGGATCTTGCGATTCATAAATTCTCAAGGCTTATACGCGACGGCAAACCGATCCCGATGTTCGGCGACGGAACTACGCGGCGCGATTATACTTACATCGACGACATCATTCAGGGCGTTCGGGCGGCGATGGATTTTGAGGGTTCGATGCATGAGATCTTCAACCTCGGTGAATCGCAGACGATCGAGCTTCGCGAACTGATCGAACTGCTGGAGAAATCGCTCAAGATGAAAGCGATCGTCGAACGTCACGAAATGCAGCCCGGCGACGTGCCGATCACTTTTGCCGACATCACGCGAGCCCGCAAACTGCTGAATTACAATCCGACGACGAAGATCGCCGACGGGATTCCGAAGTTTGTCGAATGGTTTCTCGAGTGCAAGGCGTCGCGCGAAGTGGTCGGATAAGGTTCAATACAGGCCTTTTTCGCCGGCCGGACGCGTGTTCCAGCGTTTGTGGATCCACAGCCACTGTTCCGGATATCTTCTGACAAATCGTTCGACGATCGAGGTGATTTCCTGAGTCACCTTTTTGACTGCCTCATCCGAATTGTCATCAGGATCGTATTTGACCTCCGGCTCGACATAAACGACATATTTCTGTTTCGATTCTTCCCAAACGGCGAACGCAGGCAGGATGGCCGCTCCGGTTGCAAGAGCCAATTTCGCGATGCTCGTCGTCGTTGACGCCTGAACACCGAAGAAGTCGACGAACACGCCGTCCCGCTCCTGAACGTTCAGATCCGCCAGGATGCCGAGAAGTTCGCCTTTCTTGAGCACCCGGAACATCGTCCGCGCCGACTTCATTTTGTCGAGCGTCACCGAACCGAACCGCGTTCGCATCTTATCGACGTGACCTTCGACCAGCGGATTGTCGATTCGGCGGACAAGAATGTTCATTCCGTAACCGAATGCCGGCGGGAGCAGATTGAAAACTTCCCAGCTTCCGAAATGCCCGGTAAAAAACAGCACACCTTTGTCGCGCGGATAAACCTCGTCGAAGTTTTCACGGCCGACGATCTCGACCAGATTTCTGATGTCTTCATGCTCAAAGCGCTTGAAATGTGAAACGAATCCGAGATGCCGACCGAGCGATTCAAACGTCCCGACGACGATCCGTTCCTTCTCTTCAGCGGAAAGTTCGGGCATCGCGATATCGAGATTCCGGCGAGCCGTTTTCCGAAGCCGCGGAAACCGCTTCGCAAAAAACCGACCAGTCGATTTTCCGAACCGCATCGAGGTTTCGAAGGGCAATGCGCCGATCGCGCCGAGGAGCGATTTCAACGCCGCCAGCTCGGCGTAAGACTGAATCTTGCTTCGTTTCTTTGCCAACGCGACCTCTATTTTCCAATGCTGCCGAGCAGCTTCATCAGTTCGTCGGCACCGACCTCGCCCTTTTTCCAGATAAAATCGCGCGACGTGTTGTCACCGATCTCAAAGACGATCGCTTCCATCTTATGCGCTTTCATGAAGTAGTTTCGCGACACGAGCGTCGGTTCAAGCCGCTCATTCGGACGAATGTTCGGCTCGTAGTTCGGGATCGATTTCTTGATTCCATCGAGCCAGCCCCACATGAGGCCGGGTGCGTTTGAGTCGACAAGTGTCTTCGCCATCGGATAATAAATGTCGTCCCAAGTCGAGTGAAAATCGATCCCGAAATAGAACTTTCCGCCTGTATCAGACTCTTTCCGTGCGAGAAAATCGCGGACCGCCCGCGTTTCGGGCTGGTTGAATGCTGACCAATCGCGATTGAGATCGATCCCGCCTTCGTTGTGTCGCCAGTGACCGTTGTCGACCCCGTCCGGATTCATCAACGGTACGACAAACATCGCCCAGTCGGACTGAAAAGCCCGCGCGTCCGTTGATTTTCCGGCGATCCGTTCGACAAACGCCTGCATCGCGAAATAGCCGGTGACCTCGGGCGGGTGCTGACGCGAAATGACCATCACGAACTTTTTCGCATTCGGATTTCCGATTGTCATCATCCGCAACGGACGGCCTTCCGTACTTTTCCCGATCTCTTCGATCCGGAGCTTGCGTTTACGGGCCAGATTGTCCATCCATTTGAAAACGCGGGCCGAATCCTGGAGTTCCTGGGCTGAGATCCAGAGCGTTTTCCGATCAACCGCGAGCCGCATTTTGATGCTTTTCGGCCGCGCTTCGAATCGTTTGTCATTCGGGTCGCGACCGATCTCCTCGATGCGCGACGCCTCAAGCGGTTGCCATCGATTGCCGTCACGGCTGATCTGCGGTGCGTATCGATGATTTGCCGATGCCGGATATTCGAGCGTTACAAAGATCTCCTTTTTCGTCCTTGAGCGGACTTGGAACGCATACCACGGACTCATGTTGATCGGCGAATTCTCGGGCGTAACCGTGATCGTATAAGCATTGTCGCCGGTGCGGGCGATCTCGGTCAGACGCGCTCCCGGAAACCGGTTCGAGAAGACGACTCCGTCGGCGTCAAACGATGCCTCGCGCCGCTCCTGCTTCGAGATCGGACGCGAAACGGTGTCGACGGCCTGAACCGGAGCCTGACCCTGAAATACCGGGCGCGGTTCCTGAGCCAGACCGATCGGAAGCGTCGCGGCGAGCAAAAATGCCCAACACAAAGCTGAGACGATGAGTTTTTTCATAGATTGTTCAATTCGTTGATCAATGTAGATCGCGTTTTGAAGACATCATATCATCAAACGACCAGTCGTCGGGATTTGCATAAAGAACGGCGCCGGGCTGGTACCCGACGCCGAATCAGATCGATCATTGTGTGCCCCTAAGCAGCCTTTCTGATGAGCTTTCCGCCGATGATCGCGAGCGGGAGCAGGATCAGGGTGAAGCAGACGTGGTACCAGATCGGGACGTACGACCACGACATTACCGCCTTGACGACCCCCATGATCAGCAGCAACCGTCCGACGCCAAGCGGTGCCCGCGAATTCTCACCCGCTGCGAGTGCGGCGATCGCTCCGGCCGCCACCGATGCGACTGCGCCGATAACAATATGCGTTACCAGCATCACCGGTTCGGCTGTAAACTGATCGCCGGTTTTGAGAGCCTGTTCAAAGGCATTTTGTTGAATACCGAATGCCGGCCAGGTGGCCGCAAGCGATTTTTCCGCGGTGAACCAGATCACCAGCCATCCGATAAATCCGCCGATCACACTCAAGATTTTCCGAGCCATCGATTTCTCCTTTTTTATTAACACCTCAGCAATTTCCGATTCGGAGTTTTTCTGATCAGATCCATGCTCTAAACTCACTTCGCCCCAATGTTTCCGTTTCAACGTTCGGCGCTATTCGGCAAGAACCTCTTTTCGTCTCAGGATCGCCGCGCTCACAAGCGTGACGATGATCCCGACCGGAAGAATCTCCATCAGCGTAAATCCGAAACGGATCAACGGATTCTTGTACATTTCCTTGAATCCATCCATTTCAACAATCGTTTTCTCTATTTCCTCCGCCGGCGTTCCCTTTTCCCGAAGCTTTTCAATGTAATGTGCGGAATATTCCTCAAAGAAGGTATTTTCGGGATTAGTCTGCATATAGACTTCCCAGGCTGAGGCGTAAACGACGGCTGCCATCAGGCTGATGAGAATTCCGACCTGTGCCGCCTTCCAGAACCCGATCGACTTCGAGATCTGATTGTCGCGAAACGACTTGATGCCGAAAAACACCATCGACAGCGCGACGAGCATCGAACTGTAGCCGAATAACTCGCCGTTATCGAAATTGATGATCCCCTTGTTCCATAGGTACATCGAGATCAACATCAACGTGATCATGATCGCTCCTGAGATCAATCCGTATGTAATTACAATCTTTCGCATATCCATTCCTCCCGTTTCTCGAAAATAGTACGCGAGATCGGCATCAAAACAATCGGCCAAAAGTATGATTTTGCGGAATTCCGAGGAATTCGTACGAAAGTTCTAGGGGATGATTTGTAATTCTTTCGCTTTCTGCAGCGCTTGGGTACGCCGGCTGGCGTCGAGCTTCATGAACAGATTCGACGTGTGGGTTTTGATCGTGCTGGTTGAAACGAAGAGCCGTTCGGCAATCTCGTTGTTCGACAGACCTTGAGCAATCAGCCCGAGAACTTCATATTCCCGTTTGGTGATGCCGAGATCTTTCAAGACCGCGTCGTTGACGGTGAAATCAGGCCCGATTCGGATTACTTTGACCCGCGTCAATCGGCGGCCGACCCAAACACCGAGCGCGACGAAGAGAACGGAAACGAGTCCGAGATAAAGCTCAAGCGAGATGTCGCGGACAAAAAACCGGTATTCCGCAAATTTCAGGATCCCGATCAGCGCGGCCATCGCGAGCCCGTAGATGATTATGCTGTTGCGAGCGGACATAGCGGTTGCAGATGTCAGATTTCAGACGTCGGACGTCAGACGTCGGATTCCAGATATTTCAGATTCCAGATTTCAGGGGTCGGACAACGGATTCCAAGAATTCCAGATTCCAGACGTCGGATTTCAGGCCTCAGATGTCAGACGTTGGCGTTCGAATAATGCATTTACTATTTCTGGCCGATCCATCGGCGTGATCCGACGATTTCGTCGATCTCTTTTTCCAGCTCGGACAAACCCGGCGGGAACGGTTTGTGGTCAGAATCACGCGTGCTGCAGCCCAGATAATGGCTTATCGTTTTGGACTTTCCGTTGAGCCTGATCGAGGTCGTCACGGTCGACATGTCGGTCGAGGCGGACGGACAGTTATTGAACGAATATTCGTCGTCGAAATCGAAATAGTTCGCCTGCCTGAACTCGTCGATCAACCGACGAACCTTGTTCTCGTCAATCCTTCCGGATGCTTCCGTTTCCTGCGTGTGAGCGGTGCCCTTGAAAGTCACCGAACCGTCGGCGCGGACCGTCAACTCGTAGGCTGGACACCTTCCGTAGCATTGCGTCCGGGCGAGCCGGATTTCAAGATCCGGAGGAATCGAACGATCAGTCGGAAACACGGCGGCGGCGGGACGCTTGCATGCCATGGCCGTTCCGATGATCAAGATCGCGATTACCGCCAGTACCTTCATAAGTTGGAAACCGATTTGACCCGATTATAGACCGTGTCGCGCTCAACGGCTTCGAATCCGGCATTTTCGATCAACGCGATCAACTGTTGTTTCGTCATCTTCACCTCACCGTTCTCGATTGAGTACGCCTCGGTCAACTCTCCGCCATCGGTGATCGTGCCGTCAAGATCATTCGCGCCGAAATGAAGCGCGACCTGAGCAAGATGCTTGCCGAGCATCACCCAATAGGCCTTGACGTGATCGAAATTGTCGAGCATCAACCGCGAGACGGCGATCGTCTTCAGCGAATCGACTCCGTCCGGACCCGGAAGCGAAGAAAGCGCGCTGTCCGGCGGATAGAATGCGAGCGGGATGAAACACTGGAAGCCGCCCGACTTATCCTGCTGTTCGCGAAGTTTGACGAGATGATCAATTCGATCCTCGACAGTTTCGATGTGCCCGTAAAGCATCGTCGCGTTGGTTTTGACTCCGGCCGCGTGGCATTTGCCGGCAAGTTCGAGCCATCGTTCGCCACCGCATTTGTGATCGCAGATTCGCGACCGCGTCGGCTCGGCAAAGATTTCGGCTCCGCCGCCCGGACAAGAGTCCATGCCGGCATCTTTCAGGGTTTCGATCAACTCCTCATCCGGCATCTTGTAAAAGCGGGCCATGAAGTCGAGTTCGACCATCGTCAGTGCCTTGACGTGCAGCTTCGGAAAATTCTCTTTCAGCGCCGAGAAAAGTCCGGTGTAGTAATCGAACGGAAGTTTCGTGTTCAGTCCGCCGACGATGTGAAGCTCGGTTGCGCCCTCGGCGACCGCGTTGCGTGCGATCTCGACGCCTTCTTCAATCGAATGCGTGTAGGCATCGGCATCGCGCGAGCGGCGATAGAAATTGCAGAACTTGCAGTCGGCAACGCAGATATTTGTATGGTTGAAATGCCGGTTGACATTGAAAAACGTCGTCAGACCATGCCGTTTTCGGCGAACGTGATCGGCAAGTTTGCCAAGTGCATTAAGGTCGGAAGTCTGGTAAAGCTCAAGCCCTTCGTCGAACGAAAGTCGATCGCCGGCCGCTACCTTTTCGGCGATCCGGTTCAGATTTGAATCAAATGAAAATTGCATATCTTCGTAAAAGGCAAGTAGTATGCCCTAATCGTAAAAAAATCTTACCAAATCACGAGCCCAATGTTTACCCCGACGGGCCTTGACGGTTGAGATGGCAACGGTTTAGGTTTGAGTCGATTCGTTTCGCAATCCGCAAAAAATCATGAAGAGGCAATGCAAAATGAGAAAATTCCTGTCCTTTGTTCTGATTCAGGTCGTGCTGGCGGTATCGTTGGTCGGTGCGCAGTCGCCCCGGAGAATCGCGATCAAGGCCGGCAAGCTGTTCGACAGCGAAACCGGAACGATGCTCGACAATCGCACGATTTTGATCGAAAACGATGTCATCACCGCCGTTGGAACCGATCTGAAGATTCCGGCCGATGCAATTGTCTACGATTTTAGCGACCGTTATGTGCTTCCCGGCCTGATCGACGCGCATGTCCACCTGACAAGCGAGATCGGCGGCAACTACACGGACAATCTCTTCAGGCGATCGTTCGTCGATAGTGCGGTGACCGCACATCTCAACGCGAAGAGCACGCTTCACGCGGGTTTCACGACGGTTCGCAATCT
Source organism: Pyrinomonadaceae bacterium (assembly GCA_044229875.1). GTDB lineage: Bacteria > Acidobacteriota > Blastocatellia > Pyrinomonadales > Pyrinomonadaceae > JAFDVJ01. The sequence goes on from JBGASE010000001.1 coordinate 18,130, forward strand.
CGGAGCCGATGCGTTCGTTGACGTCTCGCTCAAACGGGCGATCGATTCAGGCATCATCGAAGGTCCGCGGATGCAGGTTTCGACGTTCAACATCGCGTCAACCGGAAACAGTGCCGCGAGCGCAAATCACCGGGACTTGAGCGGATTTTCGCCATGGCTTGACTCACAATTGCCGCAGGAAATGTCGAACATCGCCGACGGACCTGAGGAACTTCGAAAGAAAGTTCGTTACCTGATCAAGTACGGCGCCGAAGTGATCAAATTCAGGGCGAGCGGCGGCGTTCTCTCGGAAGAAAAAACGCTCGGAGCGCCGAAGTTTTCCCAGGAAGAAATGAACGCAATCGTCGATGAAGCGCGGTTGCACGGCATTCCTGTCGCGGCACACGCGCATGGAACCGAAAGCATCAAGATGGCGATCCGGGCGGGTGTGACATCGATCGAGCATGGTTCGTTCATCGACGACGAAGGCATCCGGATGATGAAGGAACGCGGAACCGTTCTCGTCGCCGATATTTACAACGATGACTACATTCTCGCGGAATTCGGAAAGCTTGGATATCCGCAAAGCATTCTCGACAAGGAAAAGTTCGTCGGCCGGACCCAGCGTGAGAACTTTCAAAAAGCAATGCGGGCCGGAGTGAGAATCGCTTATGGCACCGACGCCGGCGTCTATCCGCACGGTTGGAACGCGAAACAGTTCAAGACGATGGTCGATTGGGGGGTGACACCCGCCGCCGCGATCCGTTCGGCGACCAAGGATGCAGCCGAACTGCTCGGTTGGCAGGACCGCGTCGGTTCAATAAAAGTCGGAAGACTGGCGGACATCATCGCAGTACCGAACGATCCATTGGCGAATGTCGGTTCGCTGCAGGATATACCATTCGTGATGAAGGGTGGCGTGGTCGTGGTCAACGGAGATTTGAAGAAAGAAAAGAAATGAGAATCGCCGCTCGCCGCCTATCGGTTTGCCAGGAATACCGAACCACCGAAAGTCAGAAGCAGGATGACGCTGACAAACGCGTTGGTCGTGAAAAACGCCGCGTTCATGCGGCTCAGGTCATTCGCTTTGACAAGCGTGTGCTGATAAAACAATAAAACTCCGACGGCAACGACACCACCGAGCGCAAGCCAGCCGAGTTCCGTCACAAGATAAAAAAGCAAGAGCGCGATGAACGCCTGCAAATGAAAAATGCGGGCGATCAAAAGCGAACTCTTGATTCCGTATCTCGCCGGAATCGAATGCAGTCCGGCCTTGCGATCGAATTCATAATCCTGACATGCGTACATCACATCGAAACCCGACGTCCACATCATGACGACGACCGAAAGCAGAATCGGAACCTCCGAATCGATCGCGCCGCGAACGGCAATCCATGCCGCCGTCGGACTGATCGCCAGCGACCAGCCGAGAATTAGATGGGCCAAAGTCGTGAACCGCTTCGCGTACGAATAACCCAAGACGCTCAGCAGCGCAATCGGCGAGAGAGCGAACGTCAGCCAATTCAGCAAATAGGCGGAAAGGACGAAAAGCGCAACCGATGCGGCAAGGAACGCCCAGGCGAAGCCGACGGAAAGCTTGCCGCTCGGCAGTTCCCGGTTGGCGGTCCGCGGATTCGACGCGTCGTAAACTCGGTCGATCAAGCGATTGAAAGTCATCGCCGCCGATCTGGCGCCGACCATCGCGAGCGAAATAAGCACGATCTGCCGGCCGGTCGGAAATCCGCCGGCAGCGAGGATCGCACCCAAAAACGCAAACGGAAGCGCGAAAAGCGTATGCTCGAACTTGATCATTTCAAGCGATGTTCTCAGTTTTCGCCAAAACGCGGTCATGTTCGAAAATCTTATCAAAAATCCGCCGCGTGCTATAATTGCCGCCGAAAATATGGATGAGCTTACCGAAACCTGGGCGATAAACAACCGCATCGTACTGTATTTGCTTGACGCGATCGATGAGGCGAATCTTTCCGACACGATGGTCTCCAAAGGGCGCAATGTCGGCGAACAGTTCGCGCACATCAACAACGTCCGGTTGATGTGGCTGAAGGCGGCGATGCCCGAATTGATGGAGAATCTCATCAAGATCGAAAAGCCGGAAGCGACGGACAAAGCGCTGATCGAAGATGCGCTGATCAGATCGGGCGAAGCCGTCGGCAAGATGATCGCCGGCTCGAACGGTCGGATCAAGGGATTCAAACCGCATCCGACGGCGTTTGTCGCATATCTTTCTTCACATGAGGCGCATCACCGATCGCAGATCATCATCGCACTCAAACAGTCAGGCCACGCCCTCGGGAAAAAGGTGCTTTTCGGAATTTGGGAATTTGGAGTCAGATAGCCGATGCCATCCGGAAAAGCACATGATGCGATCTCGGCGCTATTGGCCGCGCCGGTTTTCGGGGCCACTTTTGCGTATTTCCGCGAGCCCTCAATCCCGGCGGTTCTGACGGTCGGTTTTTTATTCGGCGCGATCATGTTCGGGCCTGATCTCGACACTCACAGCCAGCAATACACGCGTTGGGGAACATTCCGATTTCTCTGGTTTCCGTATCAAAAGTTTTTCCCGCATCGGTCGCGCTGGTCACACGGGCTGATCTTCGGAACGTTTCTGAGAGTCGTCTATTTTGCCGGTGCCGTAACCGTCGCAACGTTCGGGATCGCGTATTTTCTGGCGACGTATCGCGGTGGCGACCTTCCGCGGATCGTCGAGTTTATGGACGCATGGCGATCAATCGGCGCATCGGTGCGCAGCAGTTTCGGTGAACCGGCACTTTTCTCAGCCTTTGTCGGCGTTTGGCTTGGAGCCGCGAGTCATACGCTGACTGACATCGCGGTGAGCTATGTAAAAACCGGTCGTACCGGAGAATATTTGTGAAAATCGAGTTTGGCTCAGCGCCCGACCCGCGCACTCGCAAGCCGTTGCGACTGTTTTCGGATCGCGTCGGATATATTTCGGTTCTTCGCCATCGCGAGCAGATCCTTTGTCTGAAGCCGCGTCAGGATCGAGATCGAGTTTGAAAGCGGCGTCCGCGGGTTTTGCGCCAACTTGACCATGATCGGGTAGTTTCGTGCCCATTTCCGGTTGATCGCGATGAGCCGCAGAACTTCTTCCGGAACCGTGCGCATCGTTGCAATCTTCTCGATCTCTTGTTCGGTGATCTTCGGATTCTGGACGACGGCCTGCGCAACGATCCGGTTCGGATCGCGGATCAGGATATTGCGTGCCTCGCGGTCGCCCTTCATCGCCAAACGCATCCGGTCCTTCATGCTCATCCGCATGACCCGGTTGATCATCGAGACTCGTTCGCCGGAGACGGAGTCTTCTTCGACCCGCATTTCGCCGAGTATCTTATTGACGATCGCTTCACGTTCTTCGGTCGTCTCTTCGTATAGTTCTTCGATCAGATCGAGCGAGAGCCAACTGTCGTCGATCTCGGAATCAAAGGCCTCGATGTGTTCGGCGAGAAAAAGTGCATCTTCAAACGCCTGGTCGGTCAACGAGTCGTCTTTCGCGAACTCAGCGTTTTCGATGAATTCGGCCGCAGCTTCCTTCCCTTGAGCCCGAAGTTCGCTGGCGATCTGCTGAGCGCCTCGTTCCTTTTCGAAAAACTCGCGCTTCGTTTCGCTCGCCCGGCGTTCGGCTTCAGCCGATCGGTACGGATTGTTGATGATCGCGTCGATGATCGCCGGCGTCCGGATCAACAACTGTTGATTTACCGAGATCAGCTCGAGCAGGTCGCTCTTCTTTGTCGTTCTGGCGAATTTGGTGATCGCGCCGTCAGGCATTTTGGGATTCGTTAAGATTGCCTGATATGCCTTTTCAGGAAGGTTTTCGAGGTTAGAGTAGAAATTGAGTACCTTGGGCGCCGCATCTGTCGACTCGAACACCGGCTGCAATTGTTCGGCGTCCTGCGTCATTAGCGTCTGATATGCGGTTCGCGCCAATTCCGAATCCGCGTCACTGGTCAGCGCGACCAAAACTTCAAGCAGATCGCCCTGCGGAATCGGGAGCATACCGCGCGCTGCCGCGAGTTTTGCCGGTTGCGGCGCGCGACCTTCGATAATGGCGCGAACGGCCGGATTCGATGAATTGATTTCGAGATCCATAATCGGGAATTTGTGGGGATTGCGAGTTTAATTGAAAGGCGAAGAAAAAACGACGCCTGCCGTTTTTTAACACGACTATTGTAGCACAAACATTTTTTACGTGAATAGATTCTTGACTAACAATTGCTCATCACTTAGATTAAAAACCGATGGTCTTACCCTCGAGTCCGAAAGCTCCTACTGAAGCACGAATACGTTTATTCATAACAATTTAACATCATGGTAAAAGACGAACTTAAACAGCTTATCGCGGAAAATCGCGCTCGTATCGGTGTCATCGGACTTGGATACGTCGGTCTTCCGCTGATCATTGAATTTGCCCTCAAAGGATTCCCGACGGTCGGTTTCGAAGTCGATGCAAAGAAGGTCGACGCCTTGAACGGAGGCGACTCGCACATCGTCGATGTTCCGTCGGAAAATGTCCAAGCGGCGATATCCGCCGGCAAATTCGCCGCAACCACCGATTTCAGCGATCTCAACAAATGCGATGTCATCATCATTTGCGTCCCGACTCCGCTTCGGAAAACAAAGGATCCTGACATGTCCTACATCCTTGCCGCCGGTGAGCAGATCACGCGATACGCGCGACGCGGCCAGTTGGTGATCCTTGAATCGACCACATATCCGGGAACGACCGACGAAGTTTTGCAGCCGATGATCGAAGCCGCCGGACTCAAACTCGACGAGGATTTTCTGCTGGCGTTTTCGCCTGAGCGCGTCGATCCGGGCAATCCGCAATTCCAGACGCACAACATCACGAAGGTGGTCGGCGGCGTCGGCAAAGATTCGACCGAAGTCTCGGCGTTTCTTTATTCGAAGATCGTCGACAATGTCCATCCCGTCAGTTCCGCGCGTGTCGCCGAGGCGGCAAAACTATGGGAAAACACGTTTCGCGCCATCAACATCGGAATGGCGAACGAGATGGCGAAAGTCTGCAACGCGCTCAACATCGACACCTGGGAAGTGGTCCGCGCGGCGGCGACGAAACCGTTCGGATTCATGCCCTTCTATCCGGGACCCGGCATTGGGGGGCACTGCCTCTCGGGTAAAGAGACCGTAGTTGTTCGCGACGAGAACGGGAAAAGGATCGAGAACCTTCAGGAGCTCTTCAAAAGTGAATCCTCCAAGACTCGTGTAAGGAGATTTGATGTTCACGGAAGCGATGTGATTTACAAACCAGGTCTTGAGGCTCTGTCCGTCAATATGGAAACAAACAAGCCTGAATGGAAGCCGGTTCAGTACTTGTTCAAACGCGACACGGACGCAGAGTTAGTTGAGGTTACCACAAGCGATAACCGCAAGCTGACAGTCACTGATCTGCATCCTATGCTTGTTGTTAACGCTGACGGGAAACTCGTTCAGGTCTTTGCAAAGGACTTGAAGCCAGATGATCGTTTGCCTTTGCACAATCGTCAGATAGACGGAGCTAATGGCGAACCTGCGACGATTGATCTGATCACGCTGATTCCCGAAAAGCTTGCCAAAAAGATTCGAGTCGCCGTCAGCGACACTAATTTGGTCGAGTATCGTGAAAAACTTCGAACGCATCTCAGACCTGAGAAACTCTGGGAATTGTCGAAGGTCAACTATCTCAGTCTGGCGGATTTCCGAAAAGCAGAATCGGAACTTGGAATTGAACGAAGCGAATTAACGTTGAGGATCGGACGTGGCCCGTCTGCAAGTTCGTTTCCGGCGGTTGTTGAACTAACGCCAGATCTTTGTCGCTTGATCGGCTATTATCTCGCCGAGGGGTGTGCGACGAAAGAGAAAGGAAACGAACGGATCAGGTTTAGTTTCCATCGACTTGAGACCGAATTCATCGACGACGTTCGTCAGATTCTGGAGCTTGCGCTTGGCGTAAAGAGCTCAGTTCACGATTCAAGAGTCCATCAGGTTACCCATATTCGCGTTGCTTCCGCGTTGTTTGGGTGGTTTTTGGTTGAAGTCCTGCAATGCGGAAGACGATCGACGGAAATGCAGATTCCGGAAGCGCTTCTTGATCTCCCGATAACACATAAGACCGAACTGTTGAAGGGGTTGCTGCGCGGCGATGGCGATGTTTACGTAACCTCCGGGAAGAATAGGTATGAACGAAATGGTCGCGTCTACGATCACAAGAACACAAGCGCTGAAATAGGCTATTTCTCAAACAGTGAGAAACTATTCCAACAGGTTGTATTCTTGTTGCAGGAACAGGGATTCACCCCAACTTTCAAACGTCTGAAACCCCACCTGCAAATGAAGGGTCGGGATCAGATTGAGCGAATGGCGGACTGGCTAGGGGAAAAAGGCTCGAAACTCCAAACCTATTTTTCGAACAGTTTGCGCTCTACCAAGAGCAGGACTTTCAAAGTTATCGGCGATTTGATGACCGTTCCGGTCAAATCAATCGAAATCATCAAGAACAAATCATCCGAGGTCTTTTCGATCGAGGTTGAAGGAAACCATACTTTCGCGACAAGTTACGGGCTTTTTGTCCATAACTGCATTCCGCTCGATCCGCATTATTTGAGCTGGAAGGCGCGGCAGCATGGATTCGATTCGCAGTTCATCACGCTCGCCGAACAGATCAACTCCGGCATGCCCCGATATGTTGCAGGCTTGGTGCGTGACGCGCTCAACGACCAGCAAAAATCGGTCAACGGATCGAAGATTCTGATCCTCGGCGTTGCCTACAAAAAAGACATCGACGACATGCGCGAATCGCCGGCACTTTCGGTCATCGATCTTCTCCGGTCGCGCGGTGCCGAGGTCGTTTATCATGACGATTTTGTCGAAGAAGTCACGTTTGACCACGCCTATACGATCGGCGACGGTGAGCCGCTTTACAATCAGCCGCTGACTGACGAGCTGCTCAGTTCGGCCGACTGCGTCGTAATCTGTACCGAGCATTCGAACGTTGATTACAGGAAGGTCTGCGAACTTTCAAAAGTAATTGTCGATACGCGCAACGCGCTCAACGAAGAGATTCGTGACGGAAGCAGCGCCAAAGTGGTGAGATTGTAAGCTGGTCTTCGATTTTTGATTTTTGATCTTTGTTTGTTAAGTTGGTTGAAACTCGCAACTCACAACTTAAACACTCAAGGACTAACTCAATTGGAAAAGACGAACTTTGAAAACCTGGAAATTTACAAACTCTCGGAGCGGCTCGCGGATGAAATTTGGAACACCGTCATCGAGTGGGGCGATTTGTCTCAAGATACGATTGGTAAGCAGATTATTCGATCGGCCGACAGTATCGGAGCGAACATAGCTGAAGGGAGCGGACGCGGAACGCCGACTGATAATCGGCGCTTTTTAAGGATGGCGCGCGGATCATTATACGAAACACGTCATTGGTTAAGGCGGGCGTACAGGCGAAATCTCCTGAAAGCTCACCAGTTAGATTCCCTTTTACCGACAATTCGGGAACTTACGCCGAAATTGAATTCATATCTACGAACGATTGGTGATTCCATTAAGAAAAAAGGTAGACCGCGGGAGTGAAGGTCAAAGATCAAAAATCAAAGATCAAACAATGAAGATCCTTAACATCGTCGGCGCCCGTCCGAATTTTATGAAGATTGCGCCGATCCAGCGCGAGATGCTTCGTCGTTCGGCCGAGTTTGTGCCGCTGATCGTCCACACCGGTCAGCATTACGACGAGGCGATGTCTGATTCGTTCTTTCGCGATCTCGGGATTCCAGAACCCGATCATCATCTTGAGGTCGGTTCGGCATCGCATGCGGTTCAAACGGCCCGTATCATGACCGCGTTTGAGCCGATAGTGCTTGAGGAGAAACCCGACTGGGTGGTTGTCGTCGGGGACGTCAATTCGACGATTGCCTGCGCGCTCGTCTGCGCGAAACTCGGAGTGAAGATCGCGCATGTCGAGGCGGGATTGCGATCGCGCGACCGAGCGATGCCGGAAGAGATCAACCGAATCCTGACCGATTCGATCTCCGACCTTTTGCTGACCACGTCGCAGGATGCCGACGCGAATCTCGCTGCTGAAGGTGTCGCCCCGGAACGGATCAGGTTTGTCGGCAATGTGATGATCGACTCGCTTTTCTACAATTTGGAAAAAGCGAAACAACTCAATGTCCGTGAATCGCTTGGGCTGGAGCCATCTGAATACGCGGTTCTGACGCTTCATCGCCCGTCAAACGTCGATGATCCGGTCGTTTTCGGCGGACTGATCGATGCGCTCCGCGACATTTCGACACGGATTCCGATCATTTTTCCGGTTCATCCACGGACGCGTGCGAATATTGAAAAATTCGGGTTCGCAGAACGGATCGCAGACTCGCGAATCAAACTGATCGATCCGCTCGGTTACCTCGATTTCATGAATCTTTACTCCGGGTCGCGTCTTGTCCTGACAGATTCAGGCGGGCTGCAGGAAGAGACGACCGCGCTCGGAATTCCGTGCCTGACATTGCGCGAAAACACCGAACGGCCGATTACGATCGAACTCGGAACAAACGTCCTTGTCGGTACGGATCCGGAAAAGATCCGGACCGCGGCTGCCGGGATTCTGGATCGGGACTCCGCGATCGATTCAAAGATTCCGCCGCTTTGGGACGGCCGTGCGGCCGAGAGGATCTGCGACGCATTGACACATTTTTGAGTTCAATACTGCAAATGAGGCCGGCAATTGCAATCGGCAACTATGACCGGATTACGCGTTCGAGATTTTTGAACGCGAAACACGCCAAATACGCGAAAAATCATCCGTGAATTAGAGTCCGGTCTTAAGAGCGATCACCTCGTTTCGCGTAAATAAATTACTTGCAAATCGTTCGCAGCATCGTTGCAGCATGGCCGGTGCGGTCGCGGAAGAAAAACAGTTTAGCGCTTTTCGCGTGTTTAGCGTTTTAAACTCCTATCGCGTATTTAGGTCTAATCGCTTTCCATCGGATAGCCCGCCTTTTTCCAGGCCTCAGTGCCGCCGACCAATGCGAACGCGTTGCCGATTCCCTTCTTTTTGAGTTCAGACACCAAACTGGCGCTGGTATGCTCGTCCGGTCAGGAACAATAGGCGACGATCTTTTTGCCTGTCGGTATCGATTTGTATCGCATTTCAAGCGAATCGCGGGTGATGTTGATCGAGCCCTTGATCCGCTCCGCTTTGAACTGCGCTTCGGAGCGCGTATCGATGATCACGACCTCGCCGGCATCGAAAGCCTTTTTGGCGTCGGCGAGCGTGATCCGCGGCGCATCTTCATCATGGTTGTCGGCAGCCACCGGCGCCGGAGTCGAAACCGCCGGCGTCTTCGCGACGTTCGGTGCCTTCGCGTCATTGCAGGCCGCACCGGTTATGGTAGCAATTGCAGCCAGCAACAATATAAACTTGTTCATTAAAATCCTCCTTGAATTTGAAATCAATTCGCAGCTTTCGCGTTTCCGTTAGCGACAAGCGTCGGGTATTTTCCGCTCCAGCAAGCCGTGCAGGTCGACGCCGGATCGAGCCCGATCGCTTCCTGCATTCCTTCAAGCGAAAGATAGGCAAGCGAATCGGCCTCGACATATCGGCAAACCTCCTCGACCGACATCCGGGCGGCGATCAACTCCGCTTTGCTCGGCGTGTCGACGCCGTAATAACACGGCGAAATCGTCGGCGGGCACGAGATTCGCAAATGAACCTCTATGGCGCCTGCCTCACGAACCATTTGAACGATCTTCTTCGATGTTGTTCCGCGGACAATCGAATCATCGACAAGAACAACACGCCGGCCGCTGATCAGATCCTTGATCGGATTAAGCTTCAATCGGACGCCGAACGATCGAATGCTCTGCGACGGTTCGATGAACGTTCGGCCGATATAGTGATTTCTGATGATCGCTTGCCGAAAGCTGATTCCCGATTCGGCCGAGAATCCGATCGCCGCCGCGACTCCCGAGTCAGGTACCGGAACGACGATATCGGCTTCGACCGGATTCTCGACCGCCAGACGGCGACCCATCAGGTGGCGTGACTGATTTACCGATCGGCCGAAAATGATCGAATCGGGTCGCGAAAAATAGACATGTTCAAACGAGCAGACCGCCGGCTGCCGCGGCTCAAACGGAAAGGTCGAGGTCAACCCGTCCTTGTTGATGACCAGCATCTCGCCGGCGCCGATCTCGCGCACCATTTCAGCGTCCATCAGATCGAAAGCGCAGGTTTCCGACGCGACGCACCAGGCGTCCTTGAGTTTCCCGAGCACCAACGGCCGGAAACCGCGCGGATCACGCACGGCGATCAGTGAATCTGGCGTCAGAAAGAGCAACGAAAACGCGCCTTCGGTTTCATGAAGAACGTTTCTGATCGCGTCGATCGGCCCATCGGCTGACGTCCGCGCAATCGAATGCAGGATGGTTTCGGTATCCGAAGTCGAAGAAAAGATCGCACCGGCGTTTTCAAGTTCCTTGCGCCTCTCATTTGCGAACGGAAGATTGCCGTTGTGACAAACGGCGAGTTTCCCATGCTGGCAAGTGACGGCAAACGGCTGAACTTCTTTGATCGTATTCCGACCGCTGGTTGAGTATCTGGTATGTCCGATCGCGGCGTGTCCGGTGAGTTTTCGCAGTTCATCTTCGGTCAGCACATCGGCAACCAGCCCGATCGACCGAAATTGGTGCAATTCGGCGCCGTCGCTCGAAACGATCCCGCACGCTTCCTGGCCGCGATGCTGGAGCGCAAAAAGCCCGAGCTGGGTCAGCGTTGCCGCCTCGGCATGGCCGAAAATACCAAAAATGCCGCATTCTTCGCGAAATTTATCCGGAACCAATTCCATCTGGTCTATTGTGCATTCGCCGTTTCTGATTTGCAATTCATCCCGTTTCGGCAACTTTGCGGCCGGTCATTTCAGGGCGTGCCTCAGTCGATTGAGAGTTACCAACAAATGCGCGTCATGCATCTCCGGAAGCGATTCGATCAACAGTCCGATATCCAGAAATTGAAGCTCCGGGGCGGAGTTTCGTTCAGCATCGACTTCAACCGCGAGTGGGTAAACGATCTCCGGAGTCAGTCCGGCGCTTGTGAAATATGTGCCGCCAAGTTCCCAGACGCCCAATGCGGCAACGCCGAAATCGACCGCGAACCGATCACGGACAAACGATTCCAGATCGAATTTATGCGAGATTAATCGCGGAAGCCGCCATGCGGGAACGCAGGCGAGACGCGAGTTCCCGGTAAAGTTTTGCGGCGCCGGAAGATCGCGGATCTCGATCCCAACGAAGATCGAATCGGCGGTTCGAACAAACGGAATCGCGGCGATCGTGTTCTTGCTGAGCGACTTCGGAACGACGTATTCAAGCTCAGAGACGGCGAGTGCCGAACCGGCGCTGTCCGTTTCCAAAAATCTCCGTCGGCGGTGGGAAAGAAAGTTCGGTTCCGATTCCGCGATCTTTTCAAATTCCGCACCGCTGCCGATTTCGAGCTCTTTTCGGACATATCCAGGCGCGTTCTGGATCGAGGGATTCAGTGCCTCGCCGATCCAAGCTCCCGGCGATCTTCCAAGCTGATTCAGCAATCGGTAAATATTGATCTCAAGCCGGGCGTCGAACATTCCTCCGACATGTGACGCGCGAAGCACCTGAAGCGCGTCGAGTTCACGGACTGTACCGGCGCTTTTGAAATCGGAGTAATTTTCGATCGGGTGCGTTGCGAATGATTGCCGGTCGATCCTGATGTTCCGACACCGGACTTGTTCGTCGATTCCTCCGGGCGAAGTGAAATAGTAGACGGGATCGCTGATCGCGACCACCTCAGATGGCTCGATCCCGGCACGCTCCTCAAGTATGCGGACAATCTCGCCCTTTCCGTCGTCCGGCGCGATCGCGCTGATCGGCTCGGTGATATAACCCGAAAAATTTGCGCGATTGAGATTCGGAAAATCCGGATCGGCATTGACGATCGGGCGGGGAAAGTCCTTCTTCGCGAGCACGAACAGCTGCCCCGTTTCGCTTTCGAACCACGGCAGCAACTCGACCGTCCGATTTGGCCTTTCGGCCAGTTCATAGATCGTCCCGGACGCCTTGTGCCGATAAAAATTCAACTTCAGAAACGACGGCGGCAGTTCCGAACCGGCAACTTCGGTAAGCATCACGCCGTCTTCCTTTTCGACCTTTTCGCCAGCGATCAAATAATTCGTCGGCGGGAAATGAACCGATGCGCCATTGCCGTCGCTGATCGCGAATTTCCCTTCAAAGCGATTGTTGACGATCCAAGGATTCCATAGCGGCATTGAAACGACGATCCGCAGTGATTCCCGCCGGAACGCCGTTTCAAAATCCTGCTGCGAATAGTATGTGTACTCTTCGAGCAGTTCCGGATCCCAGTGATCGCGATAGTCTTTTCTGAGAACAAACTCCGCGGCAAACCTGAGCGTCGTGCTGAACTTCGCACGTCGGGAGTCATTCGTCGGGACTCGTTCGAATGGAACCCCGGTCGTTAAGTTCTCGCTCGATCGGAAGTTCGCCGCGAAAGGTTCGAAAAGCGCCGCGGACGAGAGTTCAGCAATCGGTCCGGTTTCACTGCCGTCATCGGTCGGAAGATCGATGGTGACGATCGACTCTCCGTTTTCAGGAATCAAGAAATCGCGAATTATGATGACACCGCCGGATCTCAGCTGGGCGACCTGATTCCTGAGCGTGCGTTTGATCTGCCGAACGTCGAATCCGTTAAAACTGGTGACGTGATGAAGGACGGACGAATTCAGGATGGCGTCGAGCGATTCGTCCGGAAAAACGCGGTCGGCGATGTCGCCGACGACGAATTCAAGGTTTCCGGCCCGGTACTTCGAACGTGAATATTCAACCGTGACCGGATTGATATCGACGCCTGTCAGCTCAAGGTTCGGATAAAGCCGCGCGAGGTCGAACGTTCCGCTTCCGGAACCCGATCCCATGTCGGCGACCCGTCCGCGAGCCGGAAAATGCGCCGTTGTGAGCGCGATCTTCTGCTGCATCGACGCGTCCATGCCGACGAAGTAGGCCTCATAATCGGCGTCGCCGCCGCGATGCTGGTTTGCGTAATCTCCCATAAATAAATGGTTCAGAATTTGATCCGGTACTGGAACTTGAGGTTTCTTCCGGCGCCGTCGATTCCCCAGCTCGGTTTGCGGTGAAACTGATCAAAGATGTTCTCAAAGCTCCACTGGATCTCCGATTTTTCATCGATCCTGAAACCGCCCCGGGCATTGAACAAGGCGAACGACGGCAGGTATGTGAAGAGCGGGGCCGAATCGACGCCGACCCCGAGGATGCGGTTCTGAACCTGCAAAATAGACTCACCGGTCGCGAGCAGAACGGTTTCGTCGCCGGAGCCGCAGCGGCCGTCCGTGTTATTCGTCAATCCGGCGACACATGCGCCGCGTCTGAAAAAGTTCTGTATCTGAGCCCGGGATCGCGTCGCGCCGGTTCGCCGGTCGGCAAGATCCAAGGAAGAGAGTCGCGTCTGCTTTTGGGCGAAATTCGAATACAACTCGAACCAGATCTTCGCCCGCGGTTCAAATCTCAATCCGAGAAAGCCCTGCGGCGGGGGCGTTCCACCCTCGATATTCGGCGGCAATCCGGTAGCTTCATCGGCCGCCTTGATGTATGTGTAGTTGCCCTTGAGCTCGATCCGGTCAGTGATCTTGGTTTCGAATTCGTATTCAAATCCGAACAAACGCGCGGAGGTGAAGTTTGATCGGACAAGAACGGGAGATGTCGACAGAGCAACGAAAACGGTTCCGTTCGGCCGCTGCGAAATGATCGGCTGATCACCGAGAAATCGCCCGACCGAGCCTTGCGGCAGGATCAATGCTTGTTTCGTGATCGTGTCCTTGAGTTGGAGATAAAATACAGTGAGATCAGTATCGAATCGCTTGTTCGTGTATCTGAATCCGGCGTCGATCGAGCTTGAATACTCGGACCGTTGCGGCGCAACCGGCAAACCGGTCGAAACAGCGTTCGCGCCGGCATCGGTCCCGATCGTCCCGCCGAGATTGATAGCCGCTGAGTAATCGACCTCAAACCCGTCGCCGGTAAGTCCGAGCGTACCGAGGTCGGTCATGCTTGGATAGCGAAATCCGCGGGTAAAATTGAACGCGAGGTTCAGTCCTTTTGCGACGCGTGCGACGGCGCCGAGCCGGCCTGAAAAATCGGCGACCCTGAGCGAGTCATCGTTCCACAAACGCGTGCCGGAAACGATCGGGCTGTCGGCGCCGCGAACGCGATATGAACCGAGGTTGTATCGCAGCGCGCCGCTGATCCGGAGCCGATCGGGAATTGCTTCCCACGCGTCTTGAACAAACAGGCCGCCGGTGATGAAACGACCTTCATCGGGAACGCGCGGCCGCGAAAGCGAAAACACACCGTTCACCGGATTGAAGGTGAACGCGGGAGAATTAATCTTTTCGAAATAATAGTCGCCGCCGAACAAAAAACTGTGACGCGCCGGCAATTGCTTGTCGACAAAAAAGCTGAAGCCGGTTGCCGACGTCCGCTCATACTGATTCGTGATCGTACCGGCCGGATTTCCCTGACCACCCTGGTTTATCCGTTCTTCGCGCTGAGAATTGTAAGAGACCGTGAACGATCCGGTGTCGAAGAAGCCGAGTCCCTGTTTGGCAAAGCGCAGGTAGGCGAAATCCTGCATCAGATTCTTAAGGTCGGCGATCAGGTTGCCGTCGCCGCCGAGCATCTGATCGTATCGCTGACCGCCGTCTTGCTGGCCGCGCTGATATTTGAAAATCAGCGTTGAGTCGGGGCGCGGCGCGTAGTTCAGTCTGAATGTGCCGCCGTATTGTCCGAAGTCGGTTCCTCGCAGCCGTTCTCCAAAAATGTCCGATCGAAGTCCGAGAAATCGCGTCACTGCCGCGTGCGAATCGATGCCGTCGGCCGTGCGGAGCGTGCCGACACGACGGCCGGACAGGTTCACGGCGCCGCCGAGTCTGTTCGATCCGAAACTCAGATTCAGCGATCCGAAAAAGCTCCGGTCGGCACTGCCGTAGCCTGACACCGCATCGCCGTTGAACTGGTTCCGGTCGGCCGGGAAACCGGGCGCTCGGCTGACAAGATTGACCGTACCGCCGAGCGAATCAGAACCGTATTGGGCGGAGTTTGCGCCGCGAAGAATCTCAACCGATTGGAAATTCGACGGATCGTTGAGATTGAAGAATGTGCTGATCCCGCCGCGCTGCGCGGAGTTCGTGAATCGAACGCCGTCGATATAAACCGAGACGTTTTTGCCGGTAAGTCCGCGAACCGCGATCGCGCCGATCGTCGGGCTTGTTCGCTGAAATGAGACGCCGACCTCTTCGTCGGCAACCTGCGCCAGAACGGTCGGCGATTTGCGGGAAATGCTGTCCGCGCCAACCAGCGTCACGGCTTGAGGAATGTTCTCGCGGCTCTCCGCACGTCCCGTTTCGGCGCTCACTGTGACCCGCGTTTCGTCAATCTCAAGAACGATCTCATTTGGACCGCCGTTATCAATCTTGACCGTCGCCGGCGCAAAGCCGGTGTGGCGAACGCTGAGATCGCACCCTGAGCCGACTTCCGCTAACTGAAATGCACCGTTGGCGTCGGTCACGGTTTCTCGTTTGAAACCGTTCGCACACGACATCGATATGCTCGCACCGGCGATCGCCGCGCCGTTCTGATCCTTAACGATCCCGTGCAGGACAGGAGTCTGTGCAGTGATCGCGCCGGCGAAAAGTAAACATACGAAGATCAATCGACGCATAGGAAAAATTCACGCGGCAGGAAGGACACGTCCGCGGCATTCGCCGAAACCAATGCGCCGAAAGCCGGGTTTTTCGCAAAAACCCTTCATGATGATATCGTCGCCGTCCTCGAGAAAACGCCGCGTTTCGCCGTTCGGCAATTCGATCGGTTCCTTGCCGCGCCACGTCAGTTCGAGCAAACAGCCACGCTCGGATTTGTCGCGCCCGGAAACCGTTCCCGTCGCCATCAGATCGCCGCGGCGCAGATTGCAGCCGTTGGATGCGTGATGTGTCAGCATTTGTCCGATCGTCCAATAGAGATCCTTCATGTTCGATCGCGACAGGCGGAACGGTTCGATATTCTCCATCCGCATCCGTTCCGTTTGAATGTAAACCTCGAGATTGATGTCAAATCCGCCGCGCGTCCGGTTTGTTTCTCCGTCGAGATACGCGAGCGGTTGCGGATCGCCCGATTCGCGCTCGAACGCGGGAACGCGAAACGGTTCAAGCGCTTCTTTTGTAACAATGAACGGCGAGATCGTGGTCAGAAAGTTCTTTGCAAGGAACGGCCCGAGCGGCTGATATTCCCAAGACTGGATATCGCGCGCCGACCAATCGTTGACGAGACAAAGTCCGAAAATATGATCTTCGGCATTTTCAACCGGGATTGAAGAGCCAAGTTCGTTACCTTTCGAAACAAAAAATCCGACTTCCATTTCGTAGTCAAGATTCCGGCACGGGACAAAGACCGGCGGATTTTCGGCATCGGCACGATTTTGCCCCGACGGCCGCCGGACATCTGCACCGGAGACGACGATCGAAGAAGCCCGGCCGTGATAGCCGATCGGAATATACTTGTAATTCGGAAGCAGCGGATTGTCGGGGCGAAACATCGCGCCGACGTTCGTCGCGTGAAAGATCGAGCAATAGAAATCGGTGTAATCTCCGATCTCAAACGGCAATGCAAATTTCGCGGTCGCGATCGGCGACAGGTAATTGTCGCGAATCAGGTTTTTCACCGAGTCGGACGCCGCTTCCGAAAGCAACTCTGTCAGGCGTTCGCGAACCTTTGGGTCCGCGGCCAGTTCGAGAGTGACTTTCTCGTTGCTTTCGCGAATAAATGCATCGTAAAACGGCTCGAAATCGAGAATGAAATCGCCGATTCCGATCCCGATTTGAAGATCGTTGCCACGATAGAATTTGCAGATCGGTAAATTTTGAAGAGGAAAGTCGGAGTCGGAACGGTTTGCTGATTCGATCCAACTCAAAAGATTCGGGTCGTGTGTTTTGTTGATCATATCGAAACTCAGTGACCGCGCAGCGAGATTTCTGATACGCCTGTTGCGGTGTTGAGTTTCAGTTTATCATGAGGTCGGCCAGCGACATTACTTCTTGCCCTTGCAATTGAGCGGACACTTCTTGCAGGCTTTTTCTTTCTTGTACTTCTTGCAGCACTTCTTCTTTACCTTCATAAAACCTCCGACATTGAAAGTCGCTTTCAACAACATATTATTCCAGTCGGTTGTGCGTGTCAAGATAAAAGCCGTTATGAATCGCAAATCGCAGAGCTTATGATGAATGTATGGAAAAGGTGATCGTTGTCGGTGCCGGTCTCGGCGGACTTTCGGCCGCTTGCCGGCTCGCGTCCGTCGGATTCAAAGTGACCGTCGTTGAAAAGAACGGCTCGGCCGGAGGAAAGGTGGGACTCTTTGAATCCGAAGGCTTCAGATTCGATATCGGCGCCTCGCTGATCACGATGATTGACGTGTTTGAAGATCTCTTCGAATTCTGCGGCCGATCGCTTTCCGATTACATCGAAATTGAAAAGCTCGATCCGATCTGCCGGTACTTTTGGTCCGACGGTACGATTTTCGACGCATCGTCCGACCTCAGGCTAACGAAACGGCGGATGGCCGGGATCGATCCGGACGACGCACGGAGATTCGACGCTTTTCTCGCCGATTCGAAGTCAAAATATGAGGTCGCGTCAAGAACGTTTCTGAAGCACAATCTGAGCGACCTTCCCGAGCTGTTCAATCTTTCGAATCTGGGCGATCTGTGGAAGATCTCCGCTCTCCGATCGCTCGACAAACATGTCGGAAGTTTCTTCAGATCAAAGAAATTCCGACAGCTTTTCAACCGCTTCGCGACGTATAACGGATCGTCGCCATACAAGGTCCCGGCGACATTTTCCCTGATTCCGTACGTCGAATTCGGGCTCGGTGCCTGGTATTCGCGCGGCGGGATTTACCGGATTCCGGCCGGAATCGAACGTCTGGCGAAAGAACTTGGCGTGAACTTCGTCTTTGACGCTGAGGTTGAGAAAATTATCGTCCGCGACGGACGGGCTACCGGCGTGAGATTGATGGATGGAGCCGAGCTGGCGTCCGATTTCGTCGTCGCGAATTCGGACGCGATCCACACCTATCGCAATCTTGTCGAAAGCCGCGCGTTTCCGCCGAAGCGTCTCGACAAGATCGAGCCGTCGTGTTCCGGATTCGTGCTGCTCATCGGGACAAATCGCAAATATGAACAGCTTTCACACCACAACATCTTTTTTTCCGACGACTATCGGGCCGAATTTGACTCGCTTTTCGGTGATTTGAAACCCGCAGGTGATCCGACGATCTATATTTGCGCAACCTCGCGAACCGATCCGTCACAAGCACCTGAAGACGGTGAGAATCTCTTTGTTCTGGTCAACGCGCCATATACAAGCGACAGAACCGACTGGACCGAAACGGCCGAAGCTTATCGGGAATCGATCCTGTCAATACTCGAATCATTCGGTCTTGACGGACTACGAGAATCGATCGTCACGATGAAAACGATAACGCCGGATGACTTCGAATCGAATTATCGAGCGAATCGCGGCTCGATTTACGGCGTTTCATCGAACGGCATCTTCTCAGCCTTCGTTCGGCCGCGGAACAAACCGTCCGATATCGATCGCCTCTATTTCGCCGGCGGCACGACCCATCCCGGCGGCGGAATGCCGCTGGTCCTGATTTCAGGGAAAATGGCGGCTGAACTCGTCATGCGCGACGCGCTCGGAACCTAGTTTCCGTCGCGCCTTGCACCGTAACGTTCGAGCAGTGTACGGATTGATGGCTGCGACGTCAGATCGTATGCCGTTTCACCGTCGTCATCACGAGTCAGCGCCGACGCACCGGCCAGAAGCAGAACTTCAACAACCTCAAAATTATCGGCGTCGGCGGCTTCCATAAGCGCCGTCCGTCCAGCGGAGTTGCGCGCGTCAAGTTGTTTCGTTTCGCGAGCCAGCGCCTCGCCGACGGCCGCCGACGCATAACGCGCGCCGAGGATCAAAGCATTGTTTCCGTTCTGGTCGGTCAGGTTCGGATCGGCACCGAACTTGATCAGGAGCTCGATCAACTCAGGCGTTGCATCTTCATCGATCCGCATCATCGGAGTCTGTCCGTTTTCATCCCGGGCATTCGCCTTCGCGCCGTATTCAAGAAGCAGTTCAACCGCCTTCGCGCTGCCGTTTTCAACCGCCAGAAACAGAGGTGTGATTTCGCCGTAGTTTGAGTCGCGAACGTTGACGTCCGCACCTTCGCCGACGAACTGTTTGATGAGATCCGCGTCGTCATCCGAAACTGCCCGGAACAACGGATCCGAATAGTCCGCGAAACCGATGCCGCCCATCACCATCAACTCGACCCGCGGCGGTTCGATAATCAGTTCCGGTCCTTCATTCTCGCCCTCAGCTACCGTGAATTGCGCTTCCGCTGAGCGATATGAAGTATTTGACGCCGATGCTTTGAATCCGCCAATCGGCACGCCCGCGAATCGATAGCGTCCCTCATCGTCGGTCAATGCCGTCATCAACCAACTTGCCCCGGCCAAAGTCACTTCTGCGCCATCGACTGCGACACCGTTGGGATCGCGAACCAGCCCACTGACCGTTCCGATCGGAGTCTTGGACTTGTTCGGCACATCGGACTTGACCTGAACCGATAGCTGATCGCGAGTACCAGGCGATTCCTGGCCGAGCGCGACCGACGAAAACACGATCGAGGCACCGAAGACGCCGGCGGCGATTCGCGATGTCCGCGAGATCCGGTGAAGCTTCGGAGCGAAGACCGGTGATTGCGTGATCATGTCTTTTTTGAACCGGACACACAGATTCCCGTTTGAACGCCGGACCAGGCGCATCGCTTCCTTCCGCGTCAGTTCGGAAATATTCGTGACGTCTTTCGCGCAATGCGAGCAAAAACGAACAACCTCGTTTCCCGTCATCGCGTCCCAATCCTCCTGACACTCCTGTTTGATCGAAATCGGTTTCTGAAAGCTGTTTTTGGACATAACTTCTCCTGAACGCGGGAATCCGAAGGTTCTTGCGCGCCTTGGTAAAACTGCAAAGCCGTTTGTCTGATTTTGATTTTTTTCCGAGCGTTCCGTCGTCGCCCAATCGTCTTGACGAGTACAACAACCTTGATGCCTTAACGAATTCAATTGGTTGCAAACCGCGGTCAACTTTTTTGATCCCGGGAGATTCGAATAAGTTCTTTTTGGAATTGGTTTTTGCTAGACTGTGAACGCTCTCCAATACTCCGATCCCGCACGGCCAAGGGCAAAATGCCGCGGCGGGAATGGTCTGACTCGGGCACGATGATATCTCTTCGGAACATTCGGCGCGCGGCGATCGGCAAGCTTGTTCTTGTCGCGCTGCTTTGCGCCTTCGGAGATGTTTCCGCGCTCGGCCAACAGCGGTTTGAGGGCTGGACCATCGTTGACCCGATCGAAATCCGGTTCGAGGGCAATGATCGTGACCTGTCGGCCGCAGAGCAATTCAGGCTGATCGCGCGCGCCGCCGTTGGCGATTCGTTTTCGACCGTCAGAATTCGCGAATCGATCCAGAAGATCTACGATACCGGTCGCGTTTCGAAAGTC
The DNA here is from genome assembly GCA_044229875.1 of Pyrinomonadaceae bacterium. Classification (GTDB taxonomy): domain Bacteria; phylum Acidobacteriota; class Blastocatellia; order Pyrinomonadales; family Pyrinomonadaceae; genus JAFDVJ01. Next base: position 38,820 of record JBGASE010000001.1, read on the forward strand.
AGCGTCGAAGCCGAAGCGGCGGGCGATCGCTCAGTCCGGTTACGGTTCGTGATCAAACGCAAAACCCGCGCCGAACGCGTCATCGTCGTCATCGGAAAACAGATCGGCGAACCGATAACGGAAGATGAACTGCTTTTCAAGCTCAATCTCCTGACCGTCGGAACGCCGGTGACTGAACAGATCCTTCAATCGAACGCAAACTCGATCCTTGAATATCTCCGGGATCGCGGCTATTTCGAATCGGAAGTCAGATACTCGCAGACGCCGATGTCGAGCGAGACGCAGGTCGCCGTCAGATTTGACGTAACCCCGAACGCTCAGGCGCGGGTCGGTGAGTTCAAACTTGAGATCGAGGGCTTCGACGGCTCAAAACTGAAGCCGAAAATCAAACTCAAACCCGGGGCGTTGTTCACCCGGGCAAAAATTGACGAGGACGTCGGTCGCGTCAAGGCCTCGCTGCGCGAAGTCGGTTTTTACGCTCCGGACCTGAACCAACCGCGTGTCGTATTCGATTCGGACAACAATACCGTCGCGATCAACCTTGCCGGAAAGGTCGGCGCGGTCGTCAATGTCACGGTCGAATCCGATGATGAGAAGGTCGGGCGCGGCGCGCGGACGAGGCTGATTCCGATATTGCGGGAAGGAACGCTCGACTACTCGGCGATTGTCGAAGGCGAGCGCCGGCTTGAGAACTATTTTCAGGAGCAGGGCTTTTTCTTCGCCGAGGTGACGCCGGTTTGTTCGGTGACGCCGGCATTTGCGGAGAACGAGGCGAGTTTCATCGAAAACGGTACGGAAAACCTCTGTTCGGCGCTGTCGGGCGCGGAGCTCGACAAACGAACGGTCGACGTTCGATATGTCGCGGACCTCAATCGTCAATTCAAGCTCGTCGATATCCGGATCGCCGGAACCAACCTGTTGCCGGCGGCCGAGATCCGAACGGTTCTTGAATCACAGGAAGCAACCGTCCTTGGAATCGTCCCGTATCTAGGGTATGGGCGCGGATATACGAGTTCCGAGCTTTTGAGCGAAGACCGTGAAACGATCAGATCGCTGATGCGCGAGCTCGGGTTTCGTGAATCGACGGTCACGGTTCGGCAGGGCGTGTCGCCGAACGGCGAAGACCTGATCATTACGTTCGTCGTCAATGAAGGCCGTCCGACACGGATCGACGAAGTCAAAATCATCGGAAACACGGCCTTTCAGGAACCTGCATTGGCGGCAAAACTTCCGAACCTCATCGGCCAGAACTACTCACGCGCGCGTGTCCGGAACGGCATGAAACGCCTTGTCGAGTTCTATTCGAACGAGGGGTTTTTTGAGGCGTCGATCAACTATGAGATCGAGGAAAAGTCGAACGACGAAAATGAAGACAGGATCCGTGTCATCTATCGGATCGAGAACGAAGGCAAGCGCGTACTGATCAATCGGATACGGATCAGCGGCAATGAACGTACTGACCGAGACGCGATCCTGCGAGCGTTGAATCTGAGAGCAGGCAGCGTGCTCCGCGCGGCCGACATTTTCGCGAGCGAGCAAAATCTATATGCAAGTGACGCCTTCAAGCGGGTTGAGATCAAGACCGAGGCTGCCGGCGCGGGGCAAAACGGTGACCGGCTCGTCGACATCGTCATCAATGTCGAGGAACAGCCGCCGCGGCTTATCACTTACGGCGGCGGTTTTTCGACCGATCTCGGGGCCTTCGGCTCGTTCGACATCCGTCACTTCAATCTCTTCGGCAAACTGCAGCAAGGCGGTGCCCGCGTCAGAATTTCGCGTCTGCAACAGATATTTCAGGTCGATTACGTCAATCCGCGCTTTTTGAAGGACGGCAAGTCGGCCGATGGTGTTCAGCGATTTTCGCCGTTGACGTTTTCGGCGCAGTACCAAAGGGATTCGACGGTGACGCGCTTCTTCAGATCGGCTTTTGACAGCGGAACGTTCGGAATCGTCCAGCGCATTGATGAGAACGGAAATCCGATCGATGAATTCGGGAATGACACCGGGAGTCCGACGATCAATCGGCTGACGCTTTCGGCTGAAACCAGCCGGACGATCAATTACAAAGAGCGGAGTTTGCTGTTCTTTCGTTATCGTTTTGAAGACGTCAGATTATTCAATGTAGAAAGTCTGCTGATCAAGGATCTGCTTCTGCCGGATGCCAAGATCAGGATCTCCGGATTCGGTGCAACTTACGTTCGCGATACCCGGGAAAATTGCAATTATCGCTATTCGGTTCTGGAAATAATTTCGAAGGGTGAGGCCGGCGAACCATGCAAATACAATCCCGGCGATCCGACAAAAGGCGAATATATCACCGCGGAATACAATCTCAGTCTTCCGTTTCTCGGCGCCAACATCGGCTTTCAGAAGTTCCAAGCGTCATACTATCGCTTTTTTACGGTTCCGTTTCTCAAGAACACGACCTTTGCGGGCCGAGCCGTGATCGGTCTTGCCAACGTCTTTTCGCGACGCGATCGTTTCAATTCGGCGCAGTTCCCCGATCTTGACGGAATTCTCCCGATCAGCGAACGATTTTTCGCCGGTGGATCGACGTCGATCCGCGGATTTGATTTTGAGTCTGCCGGGCCGCGCGTCGTCATTGTTCCGCAGGGAACGTTTCGCGATCAAAGCGGCCAGATCGTAACTCTCAATCCGTTTACCGTGCCGTTCGGCGGCAACGCGATCGCGATCGTCAACCTCGAAGCACGCGTTCCTCTCAGCAAGTCGATACGCGTCGTTCCCTTCTACGACGGCGGAAATGTCTTCCGACGTATCGGCGATATTTTCAACCCGCCTGATGTGCCCGCAAACGATGTCTTCCGGCAAAATCTGCGCGCGCTTTGGTCGCATACCGTCGGACTTGGATTTCGGTTAAAAACTCCGGTCGGCGGCGAAGTCGGATTCGATTACGGCTATCTGCTCAACCCGCCGGAGTTTCGCATCCCGCAACAAAGCGGCCCGGACGCAATATTCAGATTGCGGCAGGGCCAGATCCACTTCAGATTTTCGCAGGCGTTTTAGTTTATTGCCGACGAAATGATGTGGCTTTCGTCAAGCTCGACCAGAAAATTCTCGTCATTGGCTTCGACGATCAGATCCTCACTTCGGACGTCAATCGGCGTTGAGTCGGCAGGCTGAGACGCGGCCCCGGGCGGTACCGGACGCGACTGCGATGTCGCCCCGGGAGCGACCGGTCTCGATTGCGAAGCTCGTCCCGGCCCGACGGGTCTTGACTGCGATTGATTTCCGGGCGAGGCACGGCGCGGGTCGACGGGCGGTTTCGCCGCCACCATCTTGAGACGCTTGCGTTTGAGTTTGACCTCATACATCGCCTTGTCGGCCGAGATAAGAAGATGATCAAGAACCCGCCCGCTTGCCGGATAGGCGGCTGATCCGACGCTGATTCCGACCTGCGCAAAACGGCCATCGCCGATCGGCAAGACGAAATTGTTGATTGCTTTCTCAATACGTTGACAGAGTTCGGCGACCGATCGGTTATCGGTCTCGGGGATGATAGCGACAAACTCGTCGCCGGCGTATCTCGCAAGAAAATCGTAATCGCGAAGTTGGCCGCGCATGACCTTGGAAATCTCTTTAAGAAGTTTATCGCCGACCTTGTGCCCAAACGTGTCATTGACAGCCTTGAACCCATCGAGGTCGAGCATCAGCAATTGGAACTTCGCATTGTTCCGATCGGAACGAGCCGATTCCTTCTCAAACTGAATCTGCAGACTCCGTGCGTTCGGCAAACCGGTCATCGGGTCGGTCAGCGCGCGTGACTCGGTCTCAGCATGATTGATCGATTTGAAAATTGCGTCCGACGCGATGCGTGAGACCGTTTCGAGCAGTCGCAGGTGTTCGTCTTCGTACTCGGTCAGGTTGCATGAGTAGATCGAAACCGCCCCAAGCAGCTTTTCCTTCGCGATCAACGGAAGCGATGCCATCGCGCTGTACTCGTTGCTGAGATTCACCTGGCTCAAAGAAAAGTCAAGATTCGGAACATTCGACGCCACCGCCTGTCTCTTCTTGAGCGCGAATCCCGTTCCGCCTTCGCCGGGTTTGACATAAATATGCCGGATCTCGGTCGCGTTGAGCCCTTCGGTGTAAACCGCCTGCGCTTCGTCTGTGATCTCGTTATGTTGGAAGATGACGCATGTATCGAACGGAACCAGCTCACGGATCTTGGCGGTGAAAAGCGAATAGACATTTTCGATCGACAGCGAAGAAGAGAATGTACGTGCCAGTTCGTAGAGCGTGAATACCTCGCGATTGGCGCGCTTGATCTGTTCAATATAACTGCGGTCTTCGCTCGCGTTGCGGAATGCTTCTTCTTCGGCCACGGAATCAAATTCGTATGCCAGTCCTTCTTCCTGAATCCGCTCCTCAAACTCGGCAAGATTGCGGCAGAAAATATCGACGATCGTCGGATCGAACTGTGTCCCCGCGCCGTTGACAAGGAATTTGCGCGCCTCGTCGCGCGAAACCGCAGTTCGGTAAGGACGAGCACCCCGAAGCGTATCGTAGGCGTCCGCGACCGAGAGAATCCGCGCGGTCAAAGGGATCTTCTTTCCCTTCAGGCCTTCCGGATATCCCGTTCCGTCCCAACTCTCATGATGATATTTGATCGTCGGAATCACCGGGTTGTTGAATCCGATCGCTTCAAGGATCGCGGCACCAACCGAAGCATGGATCTTTATCTTTTCCATCTCGGCCGGAGTCAGTCGTCCGGGCTTGTTCAGAATATGATCCGGAACCGCCAGCTTCCCGATATCGTGCAGGAGCGCTCCGGTTTTTATCGCTTGAATGTCTTCGTCGGAAAGACCCATCATCTCGCCGATCCCAACGGCATAGATCTGGGTTCGGCGGACGTGGCCGCGGCCGACCTGATCGCGGGCGTCGATCGCGGTTGCCAATGCTTCGACCGTCGCCAGATGAACACGGCTCGCCTCTCGGATCTCCTTTACCTTTTGCTCGAGCCGCTCATTATGGATGCGGTACGCGAGGTGGCCGACAAGCGCCACTGCGAGGACGACCCATCCGAACGCGAGTCCGAAGAACAGGAACAGAAAATGACAGAGAAGCGCGTTTCCGAAGTTGATCAAATACGGAGCCGATGTTTTCAGTGCCTGAGTCCGAAACGCGTCATAGACCACTTCCTTCCCCAGAACGAGCGCGTAAAGACTGTTAAGGGTCCGGGTAACCCCGAAATGCGTCAACGCGGCACCGGCAAGTGCCGAGATCAGTGCATAGGCGGGAACGGGCTGATCGGCAATGATGCCGAAATTGAAACCGAATACCGCCGACAGAATCAGATAAAGTACAGACGTCGCGGAAAATGTCGCGAGAATGTGGTTGAAGATACTGTAGATCCAGTCAAATCTGGATTTATCCGTAAAATTGAGACGAGCCACCGATGCTGCCGCACCGAGAATAACTGCGCCCGGAATACCGAGCCAGATCGCTCCGATAAAAACCGTCAGTTCCTTTGCCGAAAGGTTGATCGGTGTTCCCGGAATTTTGATCTGATGCTGATTGATCAATGCAGACGTCGCCAGCGCAACGGCGAGGATCAGAAAGTGCCGAGAGTCGTACGCCTTTAGCTGAGGTGCCGCAATCACGCACGCCACGACACTCGCGAGCCCGATCAGAGCCCAGAGTATCTTGGTTGGCGTATTTATTTCGGCAATGCCGTCGGTGTGCTTTTCCATTACCAAAACGTCGCTTCGGATCCATCGCGTACCGGATCAATTTTTCCTGCAGTCACGAACACGGATCCAACTCCTGAATATCATTTCACATGCCGTTCCAGACAGTGTTGTTTTTGCAGCATTTAGTGAGATCGCTGTGAACGGGGCACACCACTTTGACAAGGTTGGGGACGTGTAATTTTCAAAATGACTGATCTCGGCCCAAAGAATGTTGCAAAAAACGATTTTTCTCAACGGCGAACTGGGCTAAACTGTTCAGGGCGTCGGGGTAGCAGAGAAAATCGAGGACGTGAGAAGTCCAGCTTTAATTTTAGATGAACGGATGGTTCGAAAGCAATAGTTTTTTTTCCGTGCAGAATATCGCGAAATCATTACAAATCTTAATGTTAGGCGTCATTGTTTGGGCGCCTTCCGCAGTTCTATTTGGTCAGAAAGGCGATGAAGATCTGAAGATCGAAACGCGCCTTGTTTCGGTCGAAATCTCGGTCACCGAATCCGATGGAAAACCTGTCACCGGCTTGAGGCCTGAAGACATAAGGCTGTTTGTAAATGGATCGCCGACCGACGTCGCCTTTTTTCAACCGGTCGTAAAGGAGGCCAACAGCCGCCCGATCTCGATAGTGTTCGCTCTCGATATGTCCGGCAGCGTGACCTCAGCGGAACTCGAACTGCTGACGGCCGCGATGCGTCGATTTGTCGATCAGCTTTCGCGATACGACGCGCATTTTGCACTTGTGACTTTCGGGATGGATGTGAAAACCGTTCAGTCATTCACCGCGCGGCGCGACAAAATCGAGAAGGCGTTTCGAAAACTCGCGCGTGAAGACGACGGCCTGTCGACCCACGCATACGACGCGATCGATTCTGCCGTTCGCTTGCTCGTCCGGAAATCGCCAAAAGTCATCAAAGGTAAATTCCCGCGGCGCGCGATCATAGTTATTACCGATGGTTTCCCGGTCGGCGACACCGTTTCGCCGGCGACGGCGGCCGAACGCGCAAATCAGGCAGAAACTTCCGTCTTCGGCGTCATCCTACCTTCATTCTCACGTTTGCAGGGAAAAAAGAAGCCCCTTCCGACCTTGCTTGAGGCGAGCGGGCTGATTGAGAAAACCGGCGGGAGAAGCTTCTACGCGAACGAACTGAATTTCGAGCGATTGTTCGACCAGTTGGCGACGGAAATAGTCTCTTCATATGTCGTCGCCTACTATCCGGATGATTCCGCGACGCAGGAGATCAGGGTCGAGGCGCCGAACGGATTGCGGGTCACGCAAAGCCGCAAAACAGTCAATCGGACGACTGATCCGAAGCCCGACGATCAGTAGCGGTCGTCCTCATAGTCGTACGGATCATCGCCGTAGTCATCATAGTCGTCGCCCTTTCCCGCCTCATGCAGATCAAGCTCGATCGGATCCAGCCCGACAACTTCGAGATCGACACCGCATTCGTCGCAGTTGACTATATCGCCTTGTTCGGAATCGGCATCGACGTAAACTTCTTCGGCGCACTCAGGACATTTTGAAGTCGGCATTTGATGATTTTCTCCAATTGATCGTTTCGCAAACCTGATAACCGGAACCGAAAATCCGTAACGCAGGCTCAATCCAATCTAATCCGAAATGTCTTGGATTGGCAACATTTTCAACAGAAATTTGAACGGTTTTCAATTTGTTTTCAAGCGATGTTTAGTAGATATTATTCATTGATCTGGATTATTTCAAACTCAGCCTGGACAAAAAATGCGCTTTCCTTTCGAACTGGATTCAACCAAGAAATTTGACGTCGTCGGCTTCGGAACGAACGCTGTCGATTACCTGATCCGTGTCCCGAGCTATCCGGAATTCAACTCCAAGGTTGAATTAGTCAACTATCTTCAGGCGGCGGGCGGCGAGATTGCGACGACGATGGCCGGACTCCAGCGACTGGGAGCGAAAACGTCATATGTCGGACGGTTCGGGGATGACGCCGAGGGCGCATTTGGTATCGATTCATTGCGCGACGAGGGCGTCGATCTCGGTTGGGCCGAAACGATCGAAGGCGCACGGACACAGATCGCATTTATCGTCATTGACGTCCGCAACGGCGAACGGACCGTAATCTGGAAGCGCGACGCCGCGTTGGCTTATTCGCCTGAAGAAATTCCGGAAGACGCGCCGAAGAGTTGCCGGATACTTCATTTCACGCCGCACGATGCACGTGCTTGCCTGGCGATGGCACGGTCTGCAAAGGAATCGGGGGCCGTAATTTCGATCGATATCGACAACATTTTTGACGGGATCGAGGATGTTTTGCCGCTCGTTGACGTCTTGATCACATCGGCTGAGTTTCCGGGTCGATTTCTTGGAATTCACAGCCAAAAGCAGGCGCTTTCTGAGTTGCAAGCGCGTTTCGGGTGCAAGGTCGCCGGCATGACGCTTGGCGAGACGGGATCGCTATTGCTGTGCGGCGACGAGTTTGTCCGAACCGACGGATATCCGGTTCCGGGCGGTTGTCAGGACACGACCGGCGCCGGCGACTCTTTCCGCGTCGGATTGCTTTACGGTTTGCTGAAAGGCGAATCGGTCGAAGATTCAGCGCGAATAGCGAACGCCGTCGCGGCCCTCAAATGCCGTGCGGTCGGCGCCCGAACGGCGTTGCCGTCGCCAACCGAACTCGCCGAACTGCTCAAATAAAAGTCTTTACGCCCGATCCGTCGATATGCGAAAATCATGTTGGCGGTATTTTCTGTGGTCTCCGGGGTCGTCTCTTCTGCCTCAGCCTGATATGGAATCCAAAACCGGGCTCATCATTCAATTTACGGGAATATTTCTCGTCACGGCTTTGTCGCTGTTTCTTCGGCGTTCGTTGAAGACCCCGGCGTCGACGTTGTGGCTGGTCGCGTGGGCAAGTCTCTCGGCGGCTCTTTTCTGTTTGAGTCTGGGATTCATATTTCCGTCGACGAAGGTCCTTTTCGGCGTTTACTTCTTTCTTGAATATGTATTCGGACTGGCGCTCGTTCTCGGTTGCAAGAGCCTCGCCCCGACTTCAAAGAGTGATTCCCGATTGGCGTTGGCGGTCATTCCGTTTGCGCTGCTTTCCACCTGGCTTGCGGTTGCGATCGGAGACTTCAATTACGTTTTCAACATTCACGCGTTTGTCCTCGGGGCATTCTTTGGAGCCTCATTTCTGGTTCTCGGGAATTCAGAGATCAAGAGCTTCGGCTGGCGCGTGATGCGGATCGCACTGCTGCTTCTGACCATCGACTTTTTTCATTACGCCGCGGTTTTTACGATTCTCCTGATCGATCCCGAACTATTGCCGGCGACAAGCTATCTTTCGTTCGCGCCGATCATCGACCTCGTGCTTGAGATTCTTCTTGCGTTCGGGATGGTGATCGTTTTGTTGGAGCAGGTTCTCGACAGGGTCCAGGCAGTCAACAGCGAACTTCAGGAAGCGCATGAGAAGCTGCGCCAGATCGCGCATATTGATCCGCTGACAACGGCCTTTAACCGACATGCGTTTTACGGATTTCTCGAGAACCGAGATACGGGTACGGTCTCCGGATGTGTCGGATTTTTTGATATTGACGATCTTAAACCGATCAATGACCAACTCGGCCACGCCGTCGGCGATACCGTCATCCGAACGGTGGTCAGAACGCTTCGCGATCTGATCCGGGCAGAGGATCTTATTTACCGCTGGGGCGGCGACGAATTTTTCGTCGTCATGATCGGCATGACCGAAGATTCGGCGCTTGAAAGACTCCACCGCATCGATCGGATGCTTACCGATGTGTCGATCGAAGGCCTCGATCGTCCGCTCACGATCCGCGTCTCATGCGGTTTCAAGAATTTTTCAGACACCTCGCAGCTCGAATCCGCGGTCCGCTCGGCAGACGAAGAAATGTACCGCCGCAAAATGGAGCGAAAGAACCGAAGAAAAACCGGCACGCATGCCCCCGTCTTCATTTCAAACGAAAATATTCTCGTCTCGATGAACCGTTAGCACATCGGAATTGCAAGCTCAAAATCGCCGAAGCATGCCGGAACATGGAAGTTCGGGGCGGATGTCCTTGTCTGAGACCAGGCGAGATAGCCGCGATTCGGGTCGGTACCGACGCAACGGTATAGATTTCCTTTAAATCTCAGCCCCGAATGCGCCGTGAGGTTGAGCGATTTCCACTCAATTCGCATCGCCATGACGCTTGAATCTTCATTGATCTGCGCCGCCGATTCCATTCCCGATTCGTAATCCCAATCAGTCTCGCGACGGTCGGCCAACTGCTTGATGCCGAGGTCGATCCATTCGCCGTTTGGGGCTATCTCGAACTCAAAATACCGGTTCGGTTCGCCCGGATCCGGAGCAATGAAAACTTCGCATACGTCGCGATCCCAGAGTCCGATTGTTTTTGATGCGAGTTCAGGCTCCGTCGAAACAACAAACGGCTCACTCTGGTTCGCCTCAAAGCGGACGTAGAGCGCATCGTCCGACCACAGCAGCCGCGCAGAAAAATGACGTCCCGGTGGTGCCGCATCGCCGGACCAATACGTCTCAACGCGGATCACATCAGCGACGTTCCATGCATCGTGATGAAGTTCGCCGATCGGAAAATCGGTGTCGATACGACGGATAAGTGCTTTCATTCGCCGATGATTTTGACCAGCACACGCTTGCGCCGGCCGCCGTCAAATTCGCCGTAGAAGATCTGCTCCCACGGCCCGAAATCGAATTCGCCTTCGGTGATCGCAACGACCACCTCGCGGCCCATTACCTGACGCTTCATGTGCGCATCGGCGTTGTCCTCGCCGGTATCGTTGTGCCGGTAAGAACGAACCGGTTCGTGCGGTGCCAGCTTTTCGAGCCAGACTTCATAATCGTGATGCAGCCCGCGCTCGTCGTCGTTGATAAAAACCGACGCCGTGATATGCATTGCGTTGATCAATGCAATCCCTTCGGTGATCCCCGATTCGGCGAGGCATCGCCTGACGTCGGGCGTGATGTTGATGAACGCGCGGCGCGTCGGAATATCGAACCAAAGTTCCTTTCGGTAGCTTTTCACGATTTCAGTTGCCGGTATTGAACACGGTCTTGAATGCCATTTTTGCCAGTTTCCAGGTGCGGTCGAGATCGATCTTTCCGCCTTCCTCGTCACGCCCGAGCAGTTTGTCGACGACCAGTTTTCGCAGGTCGCGGCCTTCGCGCTTGAGCATGAATTCCTTTGCGTACGGTTTCGCAGTCTCGAAGAAGTTGAATTCCGGATCGGTGATGATGCCGATCCCCTCGAGCGTCATCAAGGCGCGCATGATGTAAGTGAAATTCGACGGCAGTCTGAATGGATAATCGTACATGACGTCGGCCAGATCGTACGTCAGCTCCTTGAAATTCACCTCTTTGAGTTTCAGGTTCAGATGAAACCTGAACATCTTTTCGACCACCGGCCGGACGATCTCCGGATTTGCGCCGGGCTTGAGAAAATCGAGCTCGATCAAATCCTGCGCGATCCCCGCCGGATCCTTGCCGACAACGTGGAAAAACGCATCGATCATTTTCGCCTGAAGTTTCGGCGTGATCCGTCCGACCATTCCAAAATCGAAGAACGCAAGCCGGCCGTCGGGCATGACCAGCAAATTGCCGGGATGCGGATCGGCATGAAAAAAGCCGTCTTCGAGAAGCTGTTTGAGATATGTTCTGATCAGCAATCGGTTCACCTTCTCGGGCGAAACGTTGCGCGCCATGAGTTCTTCAAGCGCGGTCACCTTTGTTCCGTGGATAAATTCCATCGTGATGACCTTTGACGTCGTCGCGCTCCAATAAATTCGCGGAACGTGAACGTTCGACCAGTCTCTGAAACTCTCGCGAAACCGATCGGCGTTGCGCCCCTCGGCCGCGTAATCCATTTCTTCGTGGATCGTTTCGTCAAACTCGCGGAGCATTCCTTTCCAATCAGCGTTCTCGTTGAGCGCCGGAAAACGTTCGGCAAAATTCGCGACCTTTCGCAGAATCTCGATATCGCCGCGAATGATCCCGGCGAGATTCGGCCGTTGGACCTTGACCGCAACCTCTTCTCCGGTAAACAGCTTGGCGCGATAGACCTGACCGAGACTTGCGGCCGCGACCGGTTCGATGTCGAATTCCTCGTAAACCTCGTTGATCTTCTTTTCGAGTTCCTTTTCGATCCGCGCAAACGCGATCTCGTTCGGAAACGACGGAACCGAATCCTGGAGTTCGCCGAGCGCTTTGACGAACGGAAGCGGAAGCAGATCGGGGCGCGTTCCCATCGATTGGCCGATCTTGATGAACGTCGGGCCGAGCTCGATCAGTTTTTCCTTGAGCCAAACCGCCTGTCTCTCCTGATTCAGCTCCTTGTTCCGTTCGGAACCGAACATGAACCGCCGCAGAATGAGCATGAACCAGTGAAAAACGGTCAGCCGCAGCCCGTAAAGCCACTCGCCGCCGACCGCCATCCGCGTCAGTCGACGTGCGGTTTCGATCCGTGCTTCGGCCTGCTTCAGATGCTGCGCGCGATGAACGTCGTATTGATCGAGATAGAGATAAAGCGCGAGTTTGCCGAGAACCGCGGAAACGTGAAACAGTCGGAAATAGCCGCGCCAACCGCGATAGCTGAGTTCGACCTCAGTTTCCTTTTCGATCAGAAACCGTTCTTCGGCGATCAACTGATCGTTCGTGACCTGTTTTGAAATCGGCAGCGATTTGGTCGGTACCAGATGCTGGTGACCGTTTTCTCTGTCGCCGTCGATGATCGGGACGATCGCCTTGTCTTTCACTGCCAAACCTGTTGTTTCATCCATCGTAAATCCTTCGCAAGAACAGTCTTAGAATCACAAAAAACGAATCGGTTTGCAAAAAAGTTCGTTCACGGGCGGGAATTGCCTTCAGGCGAGTTCGAGTTGGTTTGCGACGCCCTGACGTTTGAAATAACGAAGCGCGGTTGCCGAATCGATCTGAATCTGCGATTTGAGTTCGTCGATCCCCGAAAACTTTCGTTCATCGCGGATCCGGTACAGAAATCTGACGCGGAGCACGTCGCCGTAAAGATCGCCGTCAAAATCGAAAACAAAGGTCTCGATCGACGGCATTTTCTCGTCATCGAACGTCGGTCTGACACCGACGTTCGTGATACTTCGTCGCCAGACGCCGTCGATCAGCGTCGCCGTTGCGTAGACTCCGAATTTCGGAATGACGCGGTTGACCGGTTTCAGATTCGCTGTCGGAAATCCGATCGTCCGGCCGCGTTTGTTGCCGTGAATGACCTGGCCTTCGACACCGTACGGGCGGCCGAGCATGCGTCGCGCCAGATTCACCTTGCCGTCGGCCAAAAGGCGTCGGATGATCGACGACGAAATGCGAGTTCCGCGCAATTGGACTTCGTCAACTTCGTCGGCCCGAAACCCGAGCCGATCGCTAATTTCCCTCAGAAGTCCGATATTTCCTGATCGGTTCTTCCCAAACGCGAAACCGGCGCCGAGATAGACTTCGCGGGCCTGCAGCCGTTCGTGAACGACGTCGGCAAGAAACCGCTCAGCGTCGATCGCGGCGAAGTTTTCGTCGAATCGGATGACGATGGCCTGTTTGATACCGAGAAATTCAAAATTCGCCAGCCGTTGATCGAGGGTCTGAAGCAGCGGCGGCGCACTCGCCGGATGCAGAACGGCACGCGGATGCGGATCGAACGTGAGCACGGTCGGGACAGTTCCGGTTACGGCGGCGCGCTCGACGACCGTCTGCATGATCCGCTGATGGCCGACGTGAAGACCGTCAAAAACGCCGAGCGTGAGCGTCGTGCCGCGCAGAATTCCCGCATTGTCAGTTCCGTGAAATATCTTCATCGCGTTCAGCCTTCGACCACCATTTCATCGTACGCAAAACTCACGTTGTCAGGCAAAAGCCGCGAGTCACGGGAGTGCAGCACGTCATGATTGAGATGCGTCAGGAAAGCCCGTTTGGGCTTCAGATCTTCGATGTAGGCCAATGCTTCGTCGAGACAAAGATGCGTCGAATGCGGCTTGAACCTGACGCAATCGAGCACCAGCACGTCAAGATCCCGAAGTCCGTCCATCGAATCCGGCGGAATCGTTTTCAGATCGGTGGCGTAAGCAAAATCGTTGAAACGGTAAGCGATGACCGGCAGTTTACCGTGGATGACTTCAAGCGGCGTGACCTCGAGCCCGTTGCCGAATGAAAAGGTCGAGTTGTGGACGACCGTGTGCGGAATCAGTTGCGGAAGTCCGCCGCCGAAATGCGTCGGCTCAAAAATGTAGCGAAAAATGCGCTTGAGGTCTGTCCACGCGATTTCATTGGCGTAAACTCCCATCGCGCCGTAGCGGAAATTGAAAGGCCGGATATCGTCAAGCCCAAAAACATGATCAACGTGGCAGTGCGTGATGAAAACTGCGTCGAGCCGTTTGAGCTTCGCGCGCAGCGCCTGCTGGCGGAAATCGATTGAGGTGTCGACCAGAATCTGCTGACCGGCATGCTCGATCAGGACCGAAACGCGAAGCCTTTTGTCGCGCGGATCGTCCGACCGGCAGGTTTCGCATTCGCATCCGATGGTCGGAACTCCGGTTGATGTTCCGGTGCCGAGAAAAGTAAGTTTCATGTTCGGAGTCCCGTCGTGTTCCGTTCAGCGCCGGCCGATTCGTGCGCCGAACCCCGAACTACTTCTTGCCCAGAATATCGCTCGCGGAGAATTTCTTCGCCGCCTGTTGCTTCAGCCGTTCCTCGGTTGCGCGGACAAGCTGGACATACTGCATTCTCAGGTCGGCAAGTAAACCGTCGAGCAGTCGGGCCTCCTTCGGATGAAGATTGCCGTTCGTTTTCTCGCGCAGCATGCCGAGAACGTCAAGCCAATATTTGCCGGAATCGAGATCAAGTTGCCGTTGGCCCGTTGCGGGATGCGGCATCGCGCCGAGCGCCGCGGCCGCGTTTGTCGCCAGCGTTGAAAGAAAATTCACGAAGCTCGCCGGATCATCCGCGCCCGGAATATCGTCAGATTCGGGTTCGGCAGGCAGTTCCGGCTCGGTCGCCGCCGCTGTCGGCACGGGCGCCGGTTCAACGACGGGGACCGGCTCCGGACGCGCCGGAGGCGGCTCAAAACCTTCACGCAGACTTCCGTCAAGGTTGAATTTGCGCCGATCGGTGACCTTTACCGCATTTTGTTCTTCTTCGTGTTCACTCATAACTGCTGATCAATCTTCTGTTTGATAGTAGCATTTCGCCGAAAAAGAATTCAAAATCGATTCCAGCCGCGGATTCGTGGTTTGTGACTGAATTATGTCGAAATCATTTGATGAATTGGTAAGCGTTATGACCCGGTTGCGTGCGCCGGGCGGTTGTCCATGGGATCGCGAACAAACTTACGGATCGTTGGCGCAGTATCTGATCGAAGAGTGCTATGAGACGTTTGACGCGATTCAGGAAGCCGAATCTACCGGTGCCACGCACAATCTCAGTGAGGAGCTCGGTGATGTCCTGCTTCAGGTCGTTTTCCACTCGGCAATCGGGGCGGAACGCGGTGACTTCACGGTCGACGACGTCGTCAAAAGCGTCACCCAAAAACTGGTACTCAGGCATCCGCATGTCTTCGGCGAAACGGAACTCGCGACGGCCGAAGACGTTTTGAACAATTGGGATGATCTGAAAAAAGCCGAACGCGCCGCCGCCGGTAAGGAAGAGAAGACGCTCGATTCGATCCTCGACGAAGTTCCGGTTCACTTCCCTGCGCTGCTTGAAGGGCAAAAGATCACGAAAAAGGCGGCGAAGGTTAAATTTGACTGGGAGAACGTCGAACAGATTTTCGACAAGCTCGATGAAGAAACGGTTGAGCTTCGCGAAGCGATCTCCTCGGGTTCGAATATCGAGGAAGAGATCGGCGATCTCCTTTTCGTCGTCGTCAATCTCGCCCGAAAACTCGATATCGACGCCGAAACGGCGCTCCGGAAAACGAATCGGAAGTTCCGTACAAGATTCAGATTTATCGAGGACGAGCTGAAATCCGCCGGACGCTCTTTCGAAGACGCTGATCTTGCTGAACTCGACGGGATCTGGAACAAGTCAAAGCTAGGCGCCGTGTAGGTTCCGCGCAACGCCCGGCTATTTGTTTTCGCACCGGAAACAAATCAGTTCAGATCAAAGAGCAGGAATTCGGTTTCGTCGCTTCCGGCCCTCAGCGACAGTGCGCGTTCGTCGCTGATCGCGGCGCCGTCGCCGGCGTCAAGCGTCTCGCCGTTGACTTCCAGCGAGCCTGAAATCAGTTGGATCCAGACGTGCCGGTCGGCGGCGGGTTCAAATTCGACGCGTTCCCCGTTCGCCAAAACCGACGCGTAGATCGAGACGTCCTGATTGATCGTCACTGAACCGTCGGTTCCGGCCCGCGATGCTACGAGCTTCAGTTTTCCGCGTTTTCCGTCACGCGGAAACGACGTCTGTTCGTAACCGGGTTCAAGATCCTCCGCTTCCGGCATGATCCAGATCTGAAGCAGATGCGTTTGTTCCGTCGGCGAACTGAACTCGCTGTGCCTGATACCGCGTCCGGCGGTCATCCGCTGAACTTCATCGGGAAGGATCGTCGTCCCGTTGCCCATCGAATCCTTGTGCGACAGTTCGCCGCGAATGATGTACGTCACGATCTCCATGTCGCGATGTCCGTGCATCGGGAAACCTTGCGCCGGTTCGATGAAATCTTCGTTGATGACCCGCAGCGAGTGAAAGCCCATGAACTTCGGATCGTAATAGGTGTTGAACGAAAAGGTGTGAAACGTATCGAGCCAGCCGTAATTCGCATGCCCGCGTTGATTTGCTTTTCTGACGTTGATCATCATTTCCTCCTTGATCGAAGGATTTAGATTACACAATGAAACGGATCATTGCGTCATCAATCGAGGCGAGCGAAATCTAATACTTTCGGGGGAAGGATGACTCGCGAAGTGCTATTTGACGGCCGATTCGAGAAACGTGACGGTCGCCGCGGACGTGTCGAGTTCGGCCTCAATACCCATCGGAAGCGTGAATTGTTCCCGGATATGCCCGAACGAGAGCCCGTAAATGACCGGAATCCCGAGATCGCCGAGCCGGTCGCGCAGTACATCGATCAGCGACTGCGTTGATGTGTCACGCGGATTGCAGTCTTCAAAGATCCCGAGCGCGATTCCGGCAAGCTGTTTCATGTCGATCGACTGGCGCAACTGCGACAGCATGCGGTCGATTCTGTAAGGCTGTTCACCGACGTCTTCGAGGAATAGCAGTTTTCCCTTGATGTCGCGCAAGCCATACGGTGTTCCGGCGAGCGCCGACACCAGCGAGAGATTGCCGCCGGTCAACTGTCCACGCACTTTGCCAGGCTTGATGACCTCGGTTTTGTAAAGATTCGAACTCTGCGCCCGATTGTACTCCGATAACTCGATACGATACGGCGAAACCGGATTCGTAAGCACGTTGAGAACATGCGTCTTTGTGTAATCGACCGGCGCCGACGTTCCGACCGGCCCGTGAAACGTTACAAGTCCGGTGTTTTGCGAGATCGCGATATGAAGCGCCGTTATGTCGGAATAGCCGATCAGGATCTTTGGATTTCTTGCGATGAGCTTGAAATCGATGTCGGGCAGGATGCGTCCGGCGCCGTAACCTCCGCGAACGCACCAGACTGCTTTGATCTCCGGGTCAGAAAATGCCCAATGGAGATCCGCGAGACGTTCCTGATCGGTGCCGGCGAGAAATCCGTTGCGGTTACACGCCGATTTTCCGATCTTGATCCGGAATCCGTAAGACTCAAGGTTGGCAAGCGCCTTGTCGAATTCTTCTTTCGCGGGCGCGCTCGACGGCGCGATCACGCCGACCGTGTCACCTGATTTCAATCTGTTCGGTTTGATCATTTTCGATTTCGATCTGGCGCCGAGCGCCGGCGCGGCGATGAGCGGCAGTGCGACGGCCGATTTCAACAATTCTCTTCGGTTCATAACGAATTTCCTCCAGGCAAAATCGGACTCAGGCTTCAAAAATCAACGCGTACCATGCCCCGTTTTATCGCCGTCGTCGCGGCCGACGTGCGATCCGAAACGTTCAGCTTTTCGAAAATATTCTTGACGTGCGTTTTGACCGTGTTCTCGGTGACGTCGAGCGCGAACGCGATCTCTTTGTTGCTCATGCCGCCGACGATCATCTGCAGCGTCCGGGTTTCGCTTCTCGTCAGTTCTTCGCTCCCGATATGCTCGCTGAGCACGGCCGCGATCTCGGCCGGGATGAATTTCGATCCCTTCGCGACCGTTTTGACCGCCCTTATCAGCCCAGGCGGATCGACATCTTTGCATACATAACCGAGTGCGCCTTTTTTCAGCGCCTTTGTGATCTCGGTATCGCCGGCATGATCGGCAAGGATGATGATCCGAGCTCGCGGATCGGCGGCGAAATAGCCGTCAAGAAAGTCGAGCGCGCACGAATCCGGCATTCTTAATCCGAGAATCGTAACATCGGGCCGCAGTTCCTTGAAGAGGCGGATGCCGTCGGTGCCGTTATCGGCTTCGGCGACAATCGCGAGCGACGGATCGGACGCGATGACGGATTCGATTCCGATTCGGATCAGTTTCTGATTTTCGATCAAAAGGATGCGGATCACTTCAGGCATTCGTTTTTGATTTTAGCTGAAATCCGCCGAATACATGAAGACCCGCACCGCCAAGGACAAGGTAAAGCGCGTTTCTTGAGTAATCGGAATAATTGTGAAGATCGTACGATTCGTGAGCAAACGCGTAAATCATTATAAGTCCGGCCGCCGAGATCAAAAAAGACCCGAAATACTGTAGATATGCACGAAATTTGCTGACTGAGACCTGAACGTACAATCCGACCATGAGATGTGTGACCGAAATCAGCAATATATAGATGTGCCGCGATCTCATCAGAACACGTAACTCCTGATTAATCAGCGACTTGTCCGGAAAATCATGACGCATGAACTGTCCCGTCACGAGAAACGCAACGAAAAGTGCCAAGCCGAACAATAAATGAAAGTAACGCAGCAAGATCAGATCAGCGATTTCGCAAGCGCAACCGCGTTATCAACCGTGAATCCGTATTCGCGGAAAACGACTTCAGCCGGCGCCGACGCGCCGAAGCGGTCGACCGCAAGCACGTTGCCGCCGTCGCCGACGTATTTCGACCAACCCATCGAAACGCCGGCTTCAATTGCCAACCGCGCGCTGATCGACTTCGGCAAGACCAACTCACGGTATTCGGCCGATTGCTCGTCAAACAATTCCCAGCACGGCATCGAAACGATGCGTGTCGGAATACCTTCCGATTCAAGTTGTTCGCGGGTTTCGAGCGCGAGACCAACTTCGGAGCCGGTGGCGATAATGATCAGTTTCGGCGCGCCTCCGGTCGCTTCGGCGAGTACATAAGCGCCTTTCGCTGTGCCTTCGGCCGAGGCAAATTTTGTCCGATCGATGAGTGCTGTCTTTTGCCTCGAAAACGCAAAAGCCGTCGGCGCGTGCCGCCGGTTGACGGCAATTCGCCAAGCCTCACGCGTTTCGTGTGCATCTGCGGGACGGATGACCGCGAGATTCGGGATCGCGCGAAGGGCGGCGATATGCTCAACCGATTGGTGCGTCGGACCGTCTTCGCCAAGACCGATCGAATCGTGCGTGAAAACGTAGATACACTGCGCGTTCGAAAGAGCCGCAAGCCTGATGGCGGGCCGCATGTAATCCGAGAACGTCATGAACGTGCCGCCGAACGGTATCAGGCCGCCGTAGAGCGCGATACCGTTCATGAGCGAGCCCATCGCGTGCTCGCGAATGCCGAAATGGATGTTACGGCCCTGATAATTGCCGGGCTGATGCGATGTCGACGATTTGATGACGGTGTTGTTTGATGGAGCAAGGTCCGCCGATCCGCCGATCAGTTGCGGAAGTTTGTCGGCGATCGCGTTGATCACTTCGCCCGAATAGGCGCGGGTCGCTTTTGCCTCGGCGCCGTCGAACAAAGGAAGCGCCGTTTCCCAATCAGACGGAAGTTCGCCGGCTGCGATTTGCTTGAAAATCGCACCTTCGGCCGGAAAACGTTCGGCGTAGGCCGCGACGCGATCGTTCCATTCAGCCTCAAGTTCAGCGCCGTTCCCGATCGCCGCGCGGAAATGCTCAAGAACGGCATCCGGAATCAGAAACTCGGCGTCTTCGTCCCAGCCAAGATTGCGTTTCGTCTCGCGAACGGCATCAAGCCCCGGCGCGTCGGAGTGAGCCTTGTTCGTCCCCTGCTTCGGCATCCCGAATCCGATCACGGTTTTGACGCGGATCAGCGAAGGTTTGTCATCGACTTCCTGCGCCTCAAGGATCGCCGCTTCGATCGCTGCGAGATCGTTTCCGTCTTCAACCGTCGAAACATGCCAGCCGCACGATTCAAACCGCGCCGTCACGTCTTCAGTGAACGCCAGATCGGTCGAACCCTCGATCGTGATCTTGTTGTCGTCGTAAAGATAAATGATATTTCCAAGCCCGAGATGACCGGCGACGGACGCCGCTTCGTACGAAATTCCCTCCATCAGATCGCCGTCGGAACAGATCGCGTAGATGTAGTTATCGACGACCGGAAAATCGGCTCGGTTAAAGGTCGCCGCGAGATGCGCCGAGGCGATCGCCATCCCGACGCCGTTCGCGAAACCCTGACCCAACGGGCCAGTCGTCACCTCGACACCGGCGGTCATGTGATTTTCAGGATGACCTGGCGTTGTAGAACCGAACTGGCGGAAATTCTTGATATCGTCGAGCGACACCGAATCGTAACCGGTCAGATGAAGCAGACTGTAGATCAGCATCGAGCCGTGTCCGCCCGAAAGAATGAACCGGTCGCGGTTGAACCACTTTGGATTCTTCGGGTTGTGCCAAAGGAACTTGGTCCACAGAACATAAGCCATCGGTGCCGCGCCGAGCGGAAGTCCCGGATGGCCGGAATTGGCTTTCTGAATCGCGTCGAGCGAAAGCGTGCGGATCGTGTTGATTGAAAGTTGTTCGATCGATTGTTGTGTCATCGTTGCCGTCATATGTCTCGCAGATGGCCGTATTGGCTCGGAAGTACAAAATTGGAAATCGTAAAATAAATGATAGACCCGAAATCGCCTTTCGTCATTTCGGCACGCCACTTAGAAGGAAAATTCATATCATTGCTGAACCGCGCACGCAGTAAGCGGGTGTCAGCAAGCAGTAAGCGGCGAGCAGCGCGCAGTGCAGAACCGCGCACGCAGTAAGCGGGTGTCAGTAAGCAGTCAGCAGTGGACAGCGCGCAGTGCAGAACCGCGCACGCAGTAAGCGGGTGTCAGTAAGCAGTGAGCAGTAAGCGGCGAGCAGCGCACGCAGTAAGCGGGTGTCAGTAAGCAGTGAGTCGTGCAGTCAGACGCCAGACGTCAGTGAGCAGTGAGTGGGTACAGTTGGTCAACCGACCGTCGACCGGTAGGTCTCGCGATGCCGTCGGCGAGCCTCGTCATACAGCTGATGCCTTTCCCGATCGAACTGAAACACGCGCCCGGCGGCCTCCGCCGACGATACTTTCGCGCCAGCGATCTGCAGTGCGTAAATCGCCGCGCCGCGTGATGACGCTTCCCGCGTCTCAGGAAGGAAAAGATCGCGGCCGATGACGTCGGCGATGATCTGCGTCCATACCGGCGATTCACGAAGCGCGCCGCCCGATGCAACGATTGATGTGATCGGATTAACTGAATCGAGCCGATCGAAAATTTCGGCGAATCGATACGCGACCGACTCGAGCCCGGCTTGGACGATATCAATCGCGTCGGACGTCGAACGCAGCCCGATGATCGCGCCGGTCGCATTCTCGTGATAGCCGGTGCTTCGTTCACCGAAAAAAAATGGAAGGAACGAAAGTTGGTGCGCCGCCGGCGGGCGGTTCGCAATCTCCGATTCGATCTCGTCGTCAGTTCCTGTGAGGCGCAGATTGTCCTTCATCCAGCGGTAAAGTCCGCCGCCGTCCGAAAGCGCGCCGCCGATGATCACGCGTGAACCGTCGATCCGATACGACCACAGGCCATCGGGTATTGTTTGCGGTACGTCGCCTTCGAACACAACGCGCATCGCGCCTGACGTTCCGATCATGAGCGCGGCTTTCCCGGCACCGACGCATCCCGCACCGATGTTGTTTGCGGCACCGTCCCCGATCGCCGGAAACCAATCGGCATCGGCCAATTGCGGCCACTTCGCCGAGAATTGCGTTCCCAATTTCAATGATTCGGCATCGGCCGCGATCCGCGGAAGCCGCGATCGGCCAAGCTTGAGATAGTCGCAGAGTTCGCGATCCCATTCGCAAAGCCGCTGATCGAATAAACCGGTCGCCGAGGCCATCGAGACACTCGTCGCGGTCGATCCGCAAACCCGCATACCGACATAATCGCTGAAGGAAATCCACTGCGAGGTCCGGGCGTAGTCGGTCGGAGACTCGGACTTGAGCCAGAGCAGCTTTGCCGGCCAGAAACTGGAATGAAAATGAGCGCCGGTCCGGTTGTGAGTTGCGATCGGGTCAAGATCGCGGCGCAGCGTTTCGATATACTTCGCCGGTCGGTTCTCGGCCCATGCGAATACCTTGGTCGTCGGATTTCCGTCGGCGTCGATCCCGAGAATGCTGTGCCAGAATGATGAGATGGCGACGATCCGGATCGACCGTCCGGCCGATTTGCCGATCGCGTCGGCGATCGCTTCTTCGACCTGTGCGAAGGCCTCGTCGGCGTCGATTTCCGCGCCGCCGTCATCGGTAGCCGAAAGTGTTCGCTCATGTTTGATGAAGGATTCGGGTACCGCTTCGGCACGAAAGTCATAGAGTCCGGCGCGAACGCTTGAAGTTCCGATGTCGATCGATAATACGAATTCTTTGTTCAAGATGCTGCCAGTTTAATCGAAATACACGGCATCATGAAGCGCAAATCCTTTGATTGCAATCGTCTTTCGGTTATTATTGTTGCGAAACGAGCACGATAAGGAGCCCCTAGTTTATGAAGACCTGTCAGTCCTGTGGCCATTCAAATTCCGATGACATGAGTTTCTGCCTCGAATGCGGGAAGCCGCTGCCCGATGCGCCGATGGTTTTCAATCTCGGAACCGGTTCATCGCAACCGGGCGGTCAGCAGCCAAGTCAGTTCGGCGGGCCTCCGAGTTTTGGGAATCAGGGATTTCAGCAACAGCCGTTTTCGATGGTTCCGCCGTCGAAATCAAAGGGTTCCGGCAAGAAGATTTGGGTCGCGGTCGGCGGATTCTTTGCGTTGATCCTGCTTATTGTCGTCGGAATAGGCGGAATACTTGCTTACAACTATCTCGGAAAGCCTGACGACCCCGTTGTTAAGAAATCGCCATCGCCGGAAGCTTCGCCGTCGCCGTCGTCTTCTGTTGCGACTCCAAAGAAGGCGCAAGAGGTTTCTACTCCAAAAGTTGATGAATCGGTCCAATCCGAACCGCGGGCGAGTTCGAGCGAGATCACGGCCGATTTCAACGTCAAGCAGGGCGGTCGGCTCGGGATGCGCATCAAAACGACGTTTACGGTTTATAACCTCAAAGGCAAAGATCTTTACCTCGCGCTTTATTTTCAGGATGAGGACGGCAATCCGCTGAAAACGACGAACACGAAATTTTCGACCACTGAAGGCGACGTCGCCGCGTTCTTTTCGCTCAAACCCGGATTTGACGAGGCATTTTATGAGAAGGTCGAAGTGTTCATGCCGTACGATGAATTGAAGCTCAGTAAGGGAAAATACAACCTGAACATCGATGCCAGCGTGATTTATAAAGTCGGCGGATTGGTCGATCATCTCGACGACTATCCGTTTGAATATGAAAAGTTCTAAGCGATCATTTGCCGCTTAGTCCGACGATTTTCACGAACCACCATCTGAGGCCGACGAACAGGAATCGGTAATCTTTGAAGAATTCGGGCGGCTTGCCTTCAAACGCATGGCCGATAAACTGCAGTATCCAGCCGATGACGAACAGCCCGAGGGATATTCGCCACATTCCGGTGATAAAGAGGCAGGACGGAATAAGCAGGATCGAGACCGCGATCATCGGGATACCGAAAGCGTGGGTCAACCGGTTCATCGGATGCTGATGCCCCTCGGCATACTCCTCGATCCAGTCTTCCCAAGTGCGTCCACCCATCATAACGGCAACCTCCAGATTGAAATTTATTCGGATTTGATCCATTTCGTCGGATCAAGACCGGTTAATGATACAACGATTCGTTGATCGCGCTAAACGACTTCGTTCGCGCCGTACTGATCAATCCGATCGTAAGTGCGGACGATGAGCCCGTCGCCGATATCTTCTGACGATCGCTCAGCGAATCCTGCTAGAAAATCGGGCCGCATGAAGACATCGGCATCCTCAACCGAGACCGGCACTTCGGTCACGATCCAGCGGTCGATGAGATCGCCAAAAGCATTGTAAATCTGTCCGCCGCCGATTATGTAAACGTCCTCAGTCGCGGCAATTCTGACGATCTCTTCACGGCTTCTGATTACTTCCGCGCCCGATACCCGGTCGATCGAACGCGTTCGGCTCAAGACAATATTCCGCCGGTTCGGAAGCGCCCGCCCGATCGATTCCCAGGTTTTGAAACCCATCACGATCGGATGTCCGCTCGTCGTCCGCTTAAAGAATCTGAGATCGGCCGGATAGTGCCACGGCAACGAGCCGTGACGCCCGAGGGCGAGATTTCTGGCGATGGCGACAATGGCGATGATCATTTCTTCAATTCACGGATCGACAAAGCACCCGACGGGCATTTGCCGACGGTTTCAACGATCTTTGCGGAATCGGCTCCGTCGATCTTGATCCATAATCGCTCCTTCGGCTGAAAAACTTCGGGCAGATTTCGGACGCAGTTTGCCGAATGCGTGCAGAGATCGCCTTTCCAGACCACCGTGATCTCTCCGTTTGTGTACGAATGTTCTTTGCTCATATTTGTTAATGTGTCGCCAATCCGCAGTTTACGTTCAGATCCTGACCGGTGATCGCGCCGCCCGCGTCCGAACAGAGGAAGCGGACCGTTTCTCCGATTTCCTCAAGCGTCTCGAAACGCTTCAAGAGCGTTCGCGAACGGGTTGCGATGATCGATTCTTCGGGCGAGATCATAAACGCCTCAGCGAGTTTTTCGTTGAATGCCGAACCGCTTTCGGTTTCGGGCTGAAAACCGGGAATTACGGTATTGACGGTGATGTTGAAGAAGCCCAACTCCGCAGCCAGAACGCGCGTCAGAGCCAATATCGCCGCTTTCGCGCTTGAATCCGCGGCCGCAAACGGCAGCGGATTTTTGCCCGATAGCCCGCCGATGTTGATGATCCGGCCGCCGGCGCTTTCCTTGATATGCGGAATTGCCGCCTGACAGAACAGAAAGACCGAACGCAGATTCGTGTTGATGACATCGTCCCAGACTTCGACCGGCATCGTCTCGACCGAATGCCCTACTCCGACGGTCGCCACGTTGTTGACGAGGATGTCGATGCGCCCGAAATACTCGACCGTTTCCTTGACGATGCGGTCGATCTCGGATCGATCGCAGGCGTCGGCCTGAATCCCGAGCACTTTTCCGCCGAACGCCTCAATCTCGGCTTCGGCCGCCTTCAGGCGATCGGCCGTCCGTCCGTTGATGACGACGCTCGCGCCGGCACGCGCCAGCGACTTGGCGATCGCGAGCCCGATTCCGGCCGTGCTGCCCGAGATGATTGCAACTTTTTCGTTCATACAGCCATTCTGCAACATAAACCCGCCAAACCGAAAAAGGTGTCAAAGCGAAAATGGCGGCGCCGTTTGGAACGCGATCATAAATTCGCTCCATCGCATTTTCACTTTCAACACCTTTCAGTGATAAGATTTGCTACTTGTTGCTATAAGAAATCGTTAACTAACCGCAAATTATGGATAAATTCTTAATTCGGGGCGGAAAGCCGCTTCATGGAAAGATCGAGATCAGCGGCGCCAAAAATTCGGCGCTGCCCTGCTTGGCGGCAACGCTGCTGACTGCCGAAACCGTGATTCTGCATAACGTTCCGTACGTCAAAGACCTGATCACGCAGCGTCGGTTGCTGGAAGACCTCGGCGCGACCGTTCTGACGCCGGAACTGCGCACGCACAAAGTCACGGCCCGTAATATCGAAACATTCGAGGCGCCGTACGAACTCGTCAAGACAATGCGAGCCAGCGTGCTCGCGCTCGGGCCGTTGCTCGCGAGATTCGGCCAGGCGAAAGTCTCGCTTCCCGGTGGATGCGCGATCGGAACGCGACCGATCGATCTTCATTTGAAAGCATTTGAAATCCTTGGCGCGACCGTTTCGCTCGAAGCCGGAAACGTCGTCGCGCGCGCACCTGAAGGCGGATTGATCGGGGCCGAAGTGAATTTCGAAAAGGTCACCGTCACCGGGACGGAGAACGTGATGATGGCGGCCAGCCTGGCGCGCGGAAAAACGACGATCAACAACGCCGCGTGCGAACCGGAAATCGACGATCTCGCCGAACTGCTCAACAAAATGGGTGCGCGGATCAAAGGCGCGGGAACGCCGACGATTGAGATCGAGGGAGTTGAAACACTCGGCGGAGCCGAACACACGATCATTCCTGACCGGATCGAGACCGGAACTTTTATTGTTGCGGCGGCGATCACCGGCGGCGATGTCGAGATCAAGAATTGTCGTCCGGATCATTTGCGTGCGGTGATCGAAAAGCTGCGCGAAGCCGGAGTCGTCATCGAAGAGCTCAACCAAAGCACGCTTCGCGTGACGGTCGGCTCAAACGGGCTCGTCGCGCGGGATGTGACGACCGAGCCGCATCCGCTGTTTCCGACCGATATGCAGGCACAGTATATGGCGCTGATGACGCAGGCCGAAGGAACGTCCGAGATCAAGGAGACGATCTTTGAAAACCGGTTCATGCACGCGTCGGAGCTGATTCGTATGGGTGCCAAGATCGACATTCATGGAAATACCGCGGTCGTTCACGGCAAAACGAGGCTTTCCGGCGCGCCGGTGCTGGCGTCCGATCTTCGGGCTTCGGCGTCGTTGGTGCTGGCCGGACTTGCGGCTGACGGCGAAACGTTCATCGACCGCGTTTATCACATCGATCGCGGATACGAAACAATCGTCAAGAAACTGCGTTCAATCGGCGCCGACATCGAGCGCGTCACCGAACACGTCGCGGCGGCGAATTAGACTGGAAAGATGCCCGCGAATCACGCGAAAGACGCTAAAAAGGCTGTTTGACGCGACCGCAACGACATCGTTAATCGCCCCGGTGGGCGAAACGAAGCGAACGTGATCTTCGGACAAAACTCTTGATCCACTAATATGTTTGGCGTATTTCGCGCAGTTCGCGGGCAAACCGATTCTGAATAAACAAAGCGGAAATGCGATCAATCCGCATTTCCGCTTTGTTTTTCTCGAACGCGTTCAGACCTCGAGATGGGTTCTTGCTTCCCAGATCTCCGGAAAGAACTTCTTTGAAAGCGTCGATCTCAAATAGCCCGCACCTTCGGATCCGCCGGTTCCGCGCTTCATCCCGAGCATCCGTTCGACCATCAGAACGTGATGATATCGCCAGAGCGCGATGTTCTCATCGTGATCGATCAGCAGGTCCTGCATATTGAAAAGGTCGGGATATGTCTCAGGCTTTTTAAGAATTTTCGTGATCGCAGCCACGCGTTCATCATTTGATCCGGTCGTGAATCCGTTGCGTTCCAGCAGCGACCAGAACGCGTCGGCCAACGAAGGCGACTCGAACCGCTTCTTCAGCCGGGCATGCGCGAACGGATCGAATTCAAAAAATTTGAGGATCCGTTCATCCTTTGCTCCGGAAGAAAATTCAAGTTCACGAAACTGCATCGATTGAAAGCCGCTGGCCGGATTCAATCGGTCGCGAAACTCAAGAAATCCGATCTGGGCCATCGATTCAAGAATGTGAATCTGCGAGACCATTATCTTCTCGATCGCGTTGACCGCCTTGAGCGAGTGGTTGGCGCGGAACATCCGGCCCTCATTGAGCCAGCCGAGCGTGGCATCAACTTCGTGGAGTATCTGCCTGAACCAAAGTTCGTATGTCTGATGGATCACGATGAACAGCAATTCATCGTGACTGGTCGGTTCCGAAAGCGTCTCCTGAAGCGTAATCAGTTCGGGAACCTTCAGGTAACTGTTGTATGAAAGCTCCGGGTTTTCTCCGTACTCGTGCATAAACTATGAACCAAAATCGAGATTCTCAATCGATCGAAACGATGCGAAAACAATGCAATCTTCTTCGACAATTCGGGGCAAGTCAATTTCGAGGCGTCGATCAATCAAAAATAGCGGGAATACTTATGAAAACGTCTTGACAATAACATCAAATTTGGTTAAATTTTCGGACGTTCTAACAAAAACAACACTAAAAAATTAATCCCCAAAAAATCTTGCGGTTTAAGGTTTTCGACTAATTTGGAAATGGTTTTTTGAACATTTCTCTAAATCAACGTCCAATCGGTTTATTGCACCGCCTGGATGCGGATTTTTCGTTTTTCTGCCTGTGTTTCAACAACGCGTGTGCCGAAAACTTGAGAGGAGCGAATCCCCGAAGATTCAAGAAAGAGCTGAATTCACTGAAGTTTGCAGGAGGAATTGATGGATATGTCAAAAACGACCGGTAAGGTCAAATGGTTTAACAACGCGAAGGGTTACGGTTTTATCGAGAAACCGGGCGAACAGGATATTTTCGTGCATTACAGCGCGATTTCCGGCGACGGCTACAAAACCTTGGCGCAGGGACAGGAAGTCGAATTTGAAGTTACCAACGGCCCGAAAGGTCCGCAGGCAGAAAACGTAATGAAGGTTTGACGGATTGTTAGATCATTTCTACCGATTTCATCGATAAAAAAAGCGGCTTGCGGGCCGCTTTTTCCGTCTAATCTTCCTCGCCGCGCTTCTTCAGCATACGGCGCCAAAGCTCGCGGTACGAAGTCAGCCGCGACATCAGCGTATTGAAATAGTAGCGCTGAGCGTATGACAGATTCCGATTGTCGCTGATCCGTTTCATGTTCGCTTCGACGCGCCCGCGGGCTTCGAGCGGCGGCCGCTTCGTCGATCCGTTGAAGTAGATGTCAAAGTCGATCTTGAGCTTTCGGATATCGTCCTCAATCCGCGAAAGCTGCTGATCGATCATCGCCGAGTCTTCCTTTTTCGAATTCGCCTGTCTGTGCAGTTTATTTCCAACGATTGCCATATTTTTTTGATTTGGGATCGGATGAGGCTCCGTATTTAAAACAGTTTTAACGCGATCGTAATTCCGAAAGTTTTTGATCGACGCAAATAATGGATAAAAATACGGGCTTTGAACTAGAATCAATACGATGGCAAACGATTCTTCAGATATGCAGGCGCTCGCCTTTGTTCCTTCGGTTGATGTTTTGCTGAGGACCGACACCGCAAAGCGAATCGCCGTGTCTACCGGATCAAAGCATCTTACAGTCCTTGCGCGCGCCGTGACTGACGCGCTCCGGCAAGAGTTGGTCGAGCGTACATTCGAAAATCCGTCACGTGAATCGCTGCTCGTTGCGGCCGAATCGCGTCTTGGAACCGCGTTTGAAAACGAACGAAAGACCGGTCTGAAGCGCGTCATCAACGCCAGCGGAGTGGTAATTCATACAAATCTCGGCCGGGCGCCATTATCGGCGGCCGCGCTTGAAGCGATCTCGGCCGCTTCCGGTTACTGCAATCTCGAATACAGCCTTGAAACCGGACGCCGAGGCAAACGCGGCGCGCGTGCCGAATCGCTCCTCGCCGAATTGACAGGTGCGGAGTCAGCGCTGATCGTCAACAACTGCGCGGCCGCCGCGTTTCTCGTGCTTCGTGTTCTGGCGGGCGGCGGCGAAGTGATCATTTCGCGCGGCGAACTGGTTGAGATCGGCGGCGATTTCCGCGTCCCTGACGTTCTGACGGAATCGGGCGCATCGCTGCGGGAAGTCGGGACGACGAATCGCACAAAACTCGCCGACTATGAACGCGCGATCAATGACTCGACGCGATTGATCCTAAAAGTTCATCCCTCGAATTACCGGATCATCGGCTTTACTGCGGCGCCGGAATTGGCCGACCTGGCCGACCTTGCGCACCGCAACGGACTGATCTTGTTCGAAGATGCCGGTTCCGGCGCATTGGTCGACCTGACGGCGCACGGATTACGCGACGAACCGATGATCGCGTCGTCGATCGCGGCCGGCGCCGATGTCGTCACTTTCAGCGGCGATAAATTGCTCGGCGGCGTCCAGGCCGGACTGATCGTCGGCCGTGCGGAAACGGTTGAACGGATCAGAAAACATCCGCTCTATCGTGCGCTTCGCGTCGGCAAGCTAGCTTACGCCGCGCTTGAAGCGACGCTTGAGGCGTTTCGGCGCGATCCGCTTCTAGAGATTCCGGTGCTCCGGATGCTGTCGATGAGTTTGGCGGAAATCGAAGTCCGTGCTCAAGATTTTGCCGCAACGCTGAATCGGATCGGTGGAATTTCGGCGGCGGTAGTGCGCGGCCGGTCGGTCATCGGCGGCGGTTCGGCACCGGCCGTTCAGCCGGAAACGGCGCTCGTCGTCGTCGAACACGCAGGTCTTTCGGCATCAAAACTGGAAGAACGCCTTCGCGCTTCCGAACCGCCCGTCATCGTTCGGATCTTCGACGGAAAACCAGCGATCGATCTCCGGACCGTTGAACCCGAAGATCAGCAAACGTTGGCCGATGTCTTCACGCGGCTTTTCACGCGAGACTAACTGCCGGCCCGAAAGTCCGTCATAAATTCCACGAAGCGCTCGACGCCTTCGACCGGAAACGCGTTGTAAATCGACGCTCGGATGCCGCCGACCGATCGGTGTCCTTTGAGTCCGCTGAATCCGTTCGCGGACGCCGCCGACAAGAACCGTTCCTCAAGTTCCTCCGACGGCAGTCTGAACGTCACATTCATCGCGGATCGCGCCTCGCGGTCCGCATGCGGCCGGAAATAACCGTCGCTGGCATCGAGCGCGTCATACAAAAGCTTCGCCTTCGCCGCGTTGCGTACCGCAATTCCGCGCACCCCGCCCTCGCGCTCCAGCCATTCGCAAACCAGACTGATGAGATAAATGCCCCACGTATTCGGCGTGTTCGGCATCGATTGGTGCACCGCAAACTCTCGATAATCGAGCATCGCCGCCTGATTGGCCGGAACTTTCGCGATCAGATCATCGCGAATGATGACGACCGTTACCCCTGACGGGCCGATGTTCTTTTGCGCTCCGGCGTAGATCAATGCGTAGCGATCAAGATCGATCGGCTTTGAAAGAATGTTCGATGACGCGTCGCAGATGACGGGGATTCCGCCACCGTCAAGATCGTATTTGAACTCGACGCCGTCGATAGTTTCATTCGAACAGTAGTGAATGTAATCGGAATCGGGATGAAAACGCAGCTGGTCCGGTTCCGGGATCGAGCGGAAACCCGTCGACTCCGTATTAATCGGAACCGCGACCGCTCCGAATTTCCGCGCCTCGGCCGCGGCTTTTTTTCCCCAGGCGCCGGTGATCACGTATTCGCCGCGACGTTTGAGAAAGTTCATCGGGATCATTGAAAACTGGAGGGACGCGCCGCCTTGCATGAAAAGGATCCGGTAGTGATCGGGAACGCCGAGAAGCCGGCGGAGTCCGGCCTCGGCCCGGTCGAGGATCTCAATGAACTTCGCCGACCGATGGCTGAGCTCCATCACGCTCATTCCGATTCCGTCCAACGAAAGCATCTCTTGCCGGGCCGTTTCCAAAACTTCCGGCGGCATCATCGCGGGTCCGGCACTGAAGTTGTAAATCGTGTTTGTCATCGCGGTCGATGGGTAAAATCTACCATAATCCCGAGCCGTAATTCATGCCGTCGATCTCATCGCAACCTCAAACCGAATCGATATCGCAAACAAAACTTCGATCCGGGAAAATATTTGTTGATTTAACCGCGAGTTTTCGGTAAGTTTATCGTAAAAATGAATGGTCATTCATTCATGGATCTGCGGCGCTGATCGTCAGACGCTTTTCCAAACCACGAAACCTTATGTCTCGAACAACTGCCAAACCATTCGTCAGCGACAAACGCGAAGCAATCCTGCGCGCCGCCATCAAGGTCTTCGCCGGAAAAGGCTATTTCAACTCAAAGGTCGCGGACATCGCGAAAGAAGCCGGAATCGCCGACGGAACCGTTTATCTCTACTTCAAGAGCAAAGACGATATTCTGCGTTCATTTTTTGATCGCGCAATGAGCGATTTCATCGCCGAAGGAAAACGTGAGCTGACCGAGATCGATGGCGCCGAAGCGAGACTTCGGCGAATCGCCCAGCTTCACCTGGAACGGCTCGGCGACGACCGCGATCTGGCAATCGTTTTTCAGGTCGAGCTTCGCGGATCGACGAAATTCATGCAGGAATTTTCGGCCAAGGGATTTGCCGACTATTTGGACATCATCCGCGCGACCATTGCTGACGGACAAAAGGAAGGCGTATTTCGCAAGGATCTGAAGCCGATCGTTGTCGCCAAAATGCTGTACGGCGCGCTTGATGAAATGGTGACCAATTGGATCCTGTCACGCAAGCCGTATCCGTTGGCGCCGATGGCCGATGAAGTTTTGAAAGTCTTTTTCGGAGGTGTTCTTCAACGATGAATACCGTCGGCAACATCGTGCCAAATGCCACAAAGGTTGTGCGAACGCGGGTTCCGCTGTTTGAAGACGAACCGCGGACACTGGGCGAACTGTATGCTTTTGCGGCCCGAAAGCATGACCGGCCTGACGCGCTCAATTACAAAAAGGACGGCGCGTGGCATCGGATCCCGACTGTCGAAATGATCGAACGCGCCGGCAACATCGCGCTTGGCCTGCATTCCCTCGGCTTGAGAAAAGGCGATACGGCCGCGATTCTCGCGGCAAATTCGCCCGACTGGACGATAACCGACGCCGGTTGCCAGATGTCGGGCGTGATCGACGTGCCGATCTACACGACGTTGGCGCCGAACGCCGTTGCCTACATTCTTCGGGATTCCGGTGCGCGGGTTCTCTTTGTCGAAAATCATGCCGGATTTGAGCGTTTGAAAGATGTCATCGCCGAATGTCCGCGGCTTGAAACGATTGTCGTCTTCGAGGCCAAAGAATCGGATGATGCTGATACGATGCCGATCAGCGAACTTGAACGGATCGGCGCTGGCGTACGATCCGATAATCCGGCGCTGATCGAAGAACTTCTCGCTGCCGTCAAGCCTGACGATATTGCGACACTGATTTACACATCGGGAACGACCGGCGAACCGAAAGGCGTGATGCTGACGCATTCAAACCTTGTTTCGAACGCGATCGACGCCGGCGAAAAATATGGTTTTTCCGAAAGCGACGTCCCGCTGTCGGTACTTCCGCTTTCGCACGTTTTTGAACGCACCGGCATGTACCTTTACATTCTCAACGGAATGGCGGTTCATTATGCGGAATCGCTTGAAAAAGTCGCTGAAAATCTGCGCGAGGTCCGTCCGACGTTGTTTGTCGGTGTCCCGCGGATTTTCGAAAAGGTCTATGCCAAAGCTAAGCTCAAGGCGGCTGAGGACAGCAGTTTCAAAGAGCGGATTTTTGATTGGGCGATCGGGATCGGCAAATCGGTGGCGCTCAAGCACGAACGCAAGGAAGACGTCTCGACGATGCTCGCGATCAAACATTCGATCGCGGACAAGCTCGTTTTCTCAAAATTCAGAGAGTTCTTCGGCGGCCGCTTGCGCTTTTGCATCACCGGCGGCGCGGCGCTTTCCGAGAATGTGTTTCTGATCTTCAACGGCGCCGGCGTTGCGATCATGAACGGCTATGGATTGACCGAAACTTCGCCGGTGATCACATCAAGCAACCCGATCGACGTCCGCCTCGGAACGGTCGGCAAAGTCATCAGAAATGTCGAGGTCCGGATCGCGGAAGACGGCGAGATCGAAGCGCGCGGACCGAACATTATGCTCGGCTATTACAACAAACCGGATGCGTCCGAAGAGGTTTTTACCGAGGACGGCTGGTTCAAGACCGGCGACATCGGGGAATTCGATTCCGAAGGATATCTGCGCATCACCGATCGGAAAAAAGAACTCTTCAAGACTTCGGGCGGAAAATACATCGCGCCGTCGCCGATCGAGCAGATGATCAAAGGTTCGCGTTTCGTCAGCCAGGTCGTTCTGATCGGCAACGAACGCAAATTTCCGGCAGCGCTGATCGTCCCGAGCTTTGATCAACTTGCGAGCTTCGCGAAAGAACACGGCCTTGATCTAGGTAAACCTGACGAGGTTTGCGCGCACGAGCGCGTGATTCAGTTTTTCGAACGCGAAGTTAACGAATACACGCAGGAACTCTCAAACTACGAACGTGTAAAACGCATCGCGCTGCTTCACAAAGAACTCACCGTCGAAGGCGGCGAACTGACACCGACCCTAAAAATAAAGCGCCGTGTCGTCAACGAACGATACGCAACAATCATCGAGCAGATCTACGAAGAGAGCTAGTGTTCGAGCTTCTCCGCAGTCGCGGATTTTCCATCGCGCAAAACCTGCGCCGGCGATTTCTCCAAGGTTCGCACCTGAAGGCCGTGGCAAATGAGCCTTTGGCAGGAAGACTCCAAACGCATCAACATTTGGCGGCCAGAGCATGACTTGCCACGAGCTTCAGCTAGTGGGTTGAATGTCCTTAAAATAGAACTGGGCTTTAGCCCAACTGAGTCGTTTTGGCTAAAGCCGGAATTCTTAGAACTCCTGACCCACAGCCTGAAGGCCGTGGCAATACTACCGGGCCCGTTGGTACGATTCTAATCTCGGACGATTCATCTCCGAAGATCCGATCGGCTTCGCCGGCGGCGATGTCAATCTTTACGGGTATGTCGGAAACGGACTATATGACCAATAACGAACTATTCATTTGCAGAGTTTGTGGTTTGACCCAGACTGATATGCCGTGGGGCGAAAGTGGAGAAGACCCGAGTCACGACATTTGCGATTGCTGCGGAACAGAATTCGGATACGAGGACTCTTCAATTGATACAATTAAGAAAAACCGGGAGATGTGGCTGAAGTCGGGGGCAAGATGGTGGAACAGTAAAGTCCTGCCGAATGACTGGATTTTGGACGAACAGCTTGAGAATATCCCATTGCAATTTAGATAATCGCCCGCCTCGGGATTTTTCGCTCCGATAACGATGCCGAATCTTCCGAAATGACAAATTGGAAAAGGAGCCGAAATGCTTGTTGCAAAAGTGATCGTAAATGAAGAAACGGGAATTCCAACCGGCGAGGTTGAGCTTGTTCTTGACCAAAACGGACTTCATGAACTTTGTGAAAGACTCGAATGGATTCGGCGCGGAGAGACGGATCATTTCCACCTGATGACGACCGAGTGGGGCAGCGGTGAACTTCAGATCTTTCAGGAATCAGAGAAAGAGAAGCTTGTTCATCACTTCAAGGTCCGTCATGTGCCGGAAGTCTGATTTCGGGAGTTACTCGACAATGCCGATGCACGGAATGCTGGCAGTTCGAATATACGCATTGGTTTATGTTTTGAATTCGATTTCGTATCGAATAAATCGAAGATCGCTCACCCGATGACTCAGACGGACATTCGATTGGTCAGAAAATACTTGGAGAAACGCAACAAATGAACAACGTAGTTGAGAAATTAGAACTCTTTCGAGATTTGGCTCGGATGGAGTGCGGTCCGGCATTTTTCGATTTCCATAATGATTTCGACTTTTCCGGATGGTCATATTCAGATCGAACACTGATCTTTTGCTTCACGAGACCGACAGATGATCTTGACCCTTGATACGCTTTATCGGGGTCGATTTGAGAATGAGGGAGAATTGCTCGACGTTTCGACTGACGGCAGATTTTGCATATGCTTCGATTTTATTGACGGATTTGATGGTCGCTTTCTATGTGAAGGATTAGAAGTCACGCCCTCCGTTTAAACGATTTTCGAATGCATTTGGGGTATTTTGGATTTGTGATTTCGGATTGCGGATTGCCGCACCCAAGTAGAGTAGATGACGTTTGATGAAGTTAGCACACATACTGCGAACGGGTCTGTTTGTGTAGACATTATCTCGACACCGCAATACTCGGGATTCGTGAGAAAAGTGATTTTCTATCCGAGAAATCGGGTGTGTATAGAGTTTGTCGGCAAAGATGTTGGCGAGGATGAAAGCGGATATGAATACTGTTGTACGTTTTCGTCACTCAATGAAGCGATACGTAGCATTGAACAGTTCCTTGATAAACCGCTCTCGAATTGGACAAATCATACGAGGTCCGGGACCCGGCCAAGAATCCAAGAGCCGACCAATATCAAGACGGGCCATGAGTTGCTAAAAGGTGACATAATTCGCTCGAGAATTCCCCTTCCGAGAATTGGAGTTTATACGCCTCGGTTCGACCTCAATATCTTTGAATCACCGCACTGAGAGATTCGCGAAAAGAGTCAAGCTGTCATACGCTCGTATTCGACCAGATAATGGCGCGCTATTCCGAAGTAGCCGATCCATTCAGCGACGGAAGCGGCGGTGAGTGATGATGCAGTCGTAATTACCCGACAGTCATACCTTCGTGTAAGACCAAATAGTGCCGCGACATTCCGATGGTGACGGCAGAAGGAGCTATCAGCGTCCATTTGAGGACAGGTGATTGTTATGAATGAAAACCAAACTGATTCGTGGATTCCAATCGAGAACAGCACGCAATGGCATCAGCTTGCTGAATCGTGTGACTATTTTGAGGACGGAGTGGTTCGCGAACTTAGTTGGACGGGCGGCGAATATGTTGATGCGAATCGGCAAATGAACTTCAAAGGTCTTCCGTTTGTTTGGCTTCTGATTCAAACGCAGAACGCCTCGGCTCCAGCGATTGAATTCCTGGTAATGGATGCCGTTGAAATCCGTTTGGATCATTCCTTCGCGCCCGAGTTCAACATGGTCTTCGGCGCGAATGGGATCTTATTTGAGCTTTCACCCAGCGGTGCCGGGTTTATTCGCGGGGCCCAATTATTTTATAGAATGCCGGAGCGACAGTCATTGGGAGAAACAGGCTTGTTGACAGGCCACGAATAGATCTTTCACGTCCTGGAAGTACCCGCTCAAGCCACCAAGGCGGCAACGACTGAGATGGAATCCGAAATTCGGAGCCTTGAAGTTACTTTCAAGGTAACAGTCTCCTGTAAGTCGTCGCCGACCTCTCGTATCGACGAATGCCGCCGAAGATCCGATCGGTTTCGCCGGCGGCGATGTCCCGTTACCTTTTTCAAATTGATGAGACGATAATATTGATGCGCTTTTGGAGATTATCGTTCCTTATCTCGAAGATATTGATCGATTGGAATTGGCTCAACCTGTCTAAGAAAGTCTTCTTTCGGGGACGAATAGCGAAATGAAAATAGAGGAACTAGTTTTGAACTATCGGGGATTTCTCGTCGATGCTTGGCCGACAATGAAAGCGATCTTGGCTGAATGGGATTGGGATTCGTCGCCCTACTTCGTCGACGAGTGGATGCAGGCAAATTGGGAGCTCTTGGTCGAACGGCCCCTCGACATCAAACTTCCTCCATACGGATTAGATCGCTCAACAAAATGTCGATATATCGATCCCGGGGTCATGCCCAGTCACGAGATCTTAGTCACCGAATCTGGTTCGATTCAGCCGCCACGCCTACGATTTCTTTGCTTCGAAACGAATAGGGACGGTGTAAGTCGGTTTGAGCCGCCTTTTGATCGCGTTTTTGTTGAAGACCCCAAAACGACTAAACGCTTTTCAGTTCAATTGCCC
This sequence comes from Pyrinomonadaceae bacterium, assembly GCA_044229875.1. Classification (GTDB taxonomy): domain Bacteria; phylum Acidobacteriota; class Blastocatellia; order Pyrinomonadales; family Pyrinomonadaceae; genus JAFDVJ01. The sequence goes on from JBGASE010000001.1 coordinate 76,346, forward strand.
GAATTAAGGTTCGACCTTAGAACAATTGAACAACGAAGTTGACCACGAACATAGTCGCAGTCGCAAGGGCGTCAGCGTTTCATCGTCGGCGGGAAGGAGAACACGAAGTTCATCTATCACGGTGCCGACGTCATCGCCGACGATAATTCCGGAACGCTGACGAAATACATCAACGGCCTTCGGTATTTTGGATTTGTGATTTCGGATCGCGGATTGCCGCACCCGACAAACGCAAACGGCGTACCCGCGTGTTCGATAATTTCAACGGACACCAAATCCGAAATCGGAAATCTGAAATCCCAAATTGGATGACCCGATCGGCTTTGCCGGCGGCGATGTCAATCTTTACGGGTATGTCGGAAACGGGCCGCTCGGAGCGGTTGATCCGTTTGGGCTCGAGGCCAGCTACTGGAATGAGATTGCGGATTCCGCTGATGATAGCATCGAGTATGCACGGCAGTTTTATCAGCCGGATCCGCATGCGATCAATACGAATACAGCGGTCAATTTTGTGTCGTATATGGCCCACGGCACCGTTGATTTACTTCGCGTCGGCAACGGCATCGCCGAGGCCTATTATTGTGAAGAAACGTGGGAAGGGCGCGCGGCATATGTATTGATGGACATTGCGCGAGCGTCAGGGATCGCGAGCATTGTGCTTGGCGGCGCAGTCGCGGGTGGATTATCGAAGATTCCTCCTTCGCGATTTCTCACACGACCAATCAGGTTGCCGGGTAGAGAATGGCCTCAAGGCGGAAAGACATTTCGTGTGGCTCCTTTTGGAAATAACACGACCCATCCGATTGGTAGGTGGCCCCACTATCATAGACTCGGACCTAAGATTATGAAGGGGAAAAAGAAAGGCCAGACAATGCCCGGCCAGTCTATGAAGCGTCACCGTCCGTGGGAATCGTCTCCGTACGATAGATCGTTTTGGGACCGGTTTTAGAGGAGGTATAAGCATGTCAAGTGAAGTTCGACCACCGATCATCGTCAACGCGAGTGGGGACGTCTATTTTTACCGCACAGTGGCTGAGGTGGAATTGGATTTGGAAGTTCCAGACGTGCGAAACGGCGAGTATGAAGTTTTTGATTCACACGGACGTGTTCTTGGGCTCGAGGTTATTTCCAGTGCAATTCAGGATCTGGTGAGAGTGGTCTCGACTGAACGGTTCGATCCCGAGTATTTGCGTGACTTCATGATCTCTTTTTTCACGGTTGCTGGGGAGAACGAATCGGGGTTGCGCTCAATGCACCTTCGGGAGTTAGTCGATCTTGGGTTGCGTCTATCAAATCGCATGTGACATTTCTATTGAGTTACTACACAAAATCGCGGTAGTGGGTCTGACCCACTACCAAAATCGCCAATTCCTTGACACATTTGACATCGCCGACTAGTATTTATAGTTTCGGCTCTAAAGCCAGAAGTGTCTCTATATGTTCGAATCGCTTTCAGACAAGCTGAAGAAAACGCTGAAGAATCTGCGTGGGCAGGGCAAGCTGACGCCCGAACATGTTGATATCGCGTTGCGAGAGATTCGGATGGCGCTTCTTGAAGCGGACGTGAATTACAAAGTCGCCAAGGATTTTGTCGAATCGGTCCGTTTGAAGGCTGAAGGTCAGGAAGTCTGGCAGGACCTCAAACCGCATGAGCAAGTCGTCAAGATCGTTTATGACGAACTTGTCGAGTTGTTTGGCGGCACGTCGTCGCGGCTTGTTTTTACGAAGCAGATTCCGAACGTCGTGATGATCGTCGGGCTGCAGGGTTCGGGAAAAACGACCTCGACCGGAAAGATCTCGCGGTGGCTCGCCGACAATCAGGAGCGGAAACCGCTTCTCGTTTCGGTTGACGTTTACCGTCCGGCGGCGCGCGAGCAGCTCAAGGTTGTCGCCAATGCCGTTGGGACATCGATCTTTGAAGACAAATCGACGAACGATCCGCTGACGCTTGTCCGCGGCGCGATGAAGCACGCTGTCGAGGTCGGATACGACACGCTGATGATCGACACGGCGGGTCGCCTGCATATCGACGACGAGCTGATGGTCGAGCTCGAGCGGATCAAGTCCGAAACAAAGCCGATCGAAGTCCTGTTCGTTGCCGATGCGATGACCGGTCAGGACGCGGTTCGTTCTGCTGAAGAATTTCATCGCCGCGTCGGAATTACCGGCGTCGTTCTGACGAAAATGGACGGCGATGCGCGCGGCGGCGCGGCGCTCTCGATCAAACAGGTCATCGGACAGCCGGTGAAGTTTGTCGGCGTCGGCGAAAAGTACGACGCGATTGAGCCATTCTATCCCGATCGGATCGCGCAGCGGATTCTTGGGATGGGCGACGTGCTGTCGCTGATCGAGGAAGTCCAGGGCAAGATCGACGAGGAAGAAGCGCAGAAGCAGCTTCAGAAAATGACGAGCAATCAGTTTACGCTCGAAGATTTTCGCGCCCAGCTCGGTCAATTCAAAAAGCTCGGTTCGATGACCAAGCTGATGAAAATGCTGCCTGAACAGATGACCGGCGGAATGCAGCTTTCGGATGAACAGTCTGAGCAGGTCGAAGCGCAGATGAAACGGACTGAAGCGATCATCGATTCGATGACGCGTCAGGAAAGGGTCAACTACAAGCTCATCGATGCGAGCCGCAAGACGCGGATCGCAAACGGATCGGGCTCGACAATTTTGGAAGTCAATCAGCTGATCCGCCAGTACGAGCAGATGCGCAAAATGATGCAGCAGATGAATCGTGGCGGACTGCTCGGGAAACTCGCGGGCCGTGCAATGGGCGGACTCGGAAGCGGGCTCGGCGGCCTTTTGGGCGGTGGCGGCGGACTTGGCGGAATGTTCGGCGGCGGTCCGTCGGAAAACGATTTTGACAACGATTACGACGAAACGCGTGACACGTTGGCGAAGAAACTCAAGAAGAAGAAAAGACACAAGAAACGTAAGTGAATTTCGGGACCGGACAATCGGTTCCAACAGTGAGAACAAATTATGTTAGCAATCAGTTTAATGCGAATGGGTGCCAAGAAAGCGCCGTTTTACCGTGTGGTCGTCAAGGAAAAGCGTTCAAAGCGTGACGGCAAGTACCTTGAAAATCTCGGCACCTACAATCCGATGACGAATCCGGCTGAAGTTGTTCTGAAGCATGATCGGATCGCGTATTGGATCGGTGTCGGCGCGCAGCCGACCGAAACGGTCGCGAGCCTGATCAAGCACAATCCGGCCGCCAGCGAATAATTGCCGGTTCGTCTGAGTGATCTGCGGAATTTCCGGGATCAATCGGACGAACAGTTTTGATTCGTCCGCAATCTGGGATTTTATGAAGAACGCCGTTGAAAAAATCGTGAAAGCGCTTGTCGCAAACGCGGACGCGGTCGAAGTGACTGACAACTCGGAAGGGAAGACGGTCAACATCGAAGTGCGCGTCGGCGAAGGCGACATGGGCCGGATCATCGGTCGGGAAGGACGGACGGTGAAGGCGATCCGCAGTCTTTTGTTCTTCGCCGGGCAAAAGCACGGAAAACGCTATCATCTGGATATCGTTGACTGATGTCTGCCGATGACTTGGTCGCCATCGCTCTGATCGTCAAACCGCGCGGGCTGCGCGGTGAATGCGTTGCGGAGCTGCTGACCGATTTCCCGGAGCGTTTCGAGGAAACCGAGTTGGTAACGGCGGTCTTGCCCGACGGTTCGCGCCGCGATCTGAAGATCGTTTCATTTCGATTTCAAAAAGATCGCGTGAATCTGATGTTTCAAGGCGTCGCTGATCCGGATGCGGCCGATTCCCTTCGTGGAGCCGAGATCTGCGTGCCGGCACAGGAAACGGTCGAGCTGGAAGAGGGCGAGTTTTTTGACTGGGAACTTGAAGGTTGCCGCGTCGAGACGATCGACGGAACGGAACTCGGCACCGTCAAAGAGCTGATGCGAACGGGCGGACCCGAGATTCTGGTCGTCGCCGGGGCAGAAAAGGAATACCTGATCCCGTTTGCCGAAGCGATCTGTGTCGAGGTCGACATTGAAAAGCAACTTATCAAGGTCGACCCACCGATCGGACTTCTTGAGTTTTGAACCTGGAACGATGTGAATGCTGAAAGGCCTTCGCGACTTGGATGAAGTTTGATATTTTGACAATTTTCCCCGAGTTTTTCCGAGAGGTTTTTGACTTCGGGATCATTCGCCGGGCACGCGGAGCCGGAATTGCGGAGATCCGGACTCACGATCTTCGTGACTTTACGCTCGACAAGCACCGCAAGGTCGACGACCGACCGTTTGGCGGAGGCGACGGGATGGTTCTCAATGCGGAGCCGATATTCCGGGCGATTGAGAATTTGGTCGGCACGGCTGAACGCGATGCTTATCCGGATGGAACGCACGTCGTGATGCTGTCGCCCCAAGGCCGACCGCTGACGCAGGCCGTCGCGAATGAGCTGGCCGCGAACGCATCGCATCTGGTGATCATTTGCGGCCGTTACGAGGGTGTTGACGAGCGGGTTAACGAAGCGCTGGTCACCGACGAGATATCGATCGGAGATTATGTGCTTTCAGGCGGAGAACCGGCCGCAATCGTGCTCGTCGATTCGATAGTCAGGCTTTTGCCCGATGCGCTGGGCAGCGAGACATCGGCAGCGAATGATTCGTTCTCGGACGGATTGCTCGATTTTCCGCATTACACCCAGCCGCGCGAGTTTCGCGGCATGGAAGTACCGGAAGTTTTGCTCAGCGGCAATCACGCTGAGATTGAAAAATGGCGCCACGCGAAGGCGCTGGAAAAGACAAAAAAGGTCCGTCCGGACCTACTAAAAAAGGAGAATGGCTGAAAGTGAGTAGTCACGTTTTTCGCGAAACCAATGACGTTTCACCTCTCGCCGACAGAATAAAATGAACCGTTTAGACAGCGTCGAGAAGACACAGTTGAAGGAGAATGTTCCTTCGTTTCAGCCGGGCGATACATTGAAGGTCCACGTCCGGATCAAAGAAGGTAACAAAGAGCGTCTCCAGGTTTTTGAAGGCGTGTGCATCGCCCGCAAGCATGGCGGAGCGCGTGAAACGATCACCGTTCGGAAAGTGAGTTTCGGAATCGGCGTCGAACGCATTTTCCCGCTGCACGCAACGATCGTCGATCATATCGACGTTGTCCGCCGCGGTAAGGTCCGCCGCGCCAAGCTTTACTATCTGCGTGATCTGCGCGGTAAAGCGGCGCGTATCAAAGAACGCGATTTCCGCAACAAGAAAAACAAGTAAAATTCGGATTCGTGAATTCGGATTTGGGATTTCGGAATTCGGATTTGGATCAACGTCATCGCGAATCGCGCAACGCAACAGGAAGAGGCTTCTATGTTGCGCCGCGCGTTTCGCGTTTTTGTTTTACTCGGGGACGGAACCTCGACCTCAACCCTGATCAGAATCCGAAATCCGAAATCGGCGCGATTCGCCGTTTCGTTTTATCTGAAGCGTGAAACTCGAACTCTTCCCCGATCAGAATCCGCAATCCGAAATCAGAAATCCGAAATCCGAAATCCAAAATCCGAAATCGGCCTGGTGTTGCGCCGCGCGACTGTTGGTTTTATCTTAACAGTACGATGAACCTCGAACTTTTCCCCGATCAGAATCCGCAATCCAAAATCAAAAATCCGAAATCCAAAATCGGCACGCTTTTTGAAGATCAGGCCCGACTCGAGGGGTATCGGTTCATTGCCGGAGTCGACGAGGTCGGACGCGGATGTCTCGCCGGGCCGGTCGTCGCAGCGGCATGTATCCTTGATCTCTCGAAGCCATTACCTGAATTTCTCAACGATTCGAAACAGTTGACTGAATCGAAGCGTTTGAAGATAGACGAAGAGCTCCGCGCCAACGCGCTCACGTATGCGATCGGCGAAGTGTCGGCCGAAGAGATTGATCGTACCGATATTCTCAGAGCAACGATGAAGGCGATGAAACTTGCGATCGAAGCGCTTTCGCCGCCGGCTGATTATTTGCTGATCGACGCGCTTCGTTTGAAGGAACTGCTTTTGCCGCAAAAGGCGATCATCAAAGGCGACGCAACATCGGTCTCAATCGCCGCCGCGTCGATCATCGCCAAAACCTATCGCGACAATCTGATGCGCGATCTCGCACGGGTGCATCCCGAATACGGATTCGAAAAACACGTCGGCTACGGAACGAAAGCACATTTCGACGCGATCAAACAGCACGGCGCATGCGATTTTCACCGCCGAAGTTTCAAAGGAGTTGTCTGAAAATGTTGTCATCATCGCGATAATCTCGTTAGGATGTTTTCGTGGGTTTTGAGTGGGATGAGCGCAAAAACCGATTAAACATTGAAAACCACGGAATCGACTTTACTGACGTTGATTTTTGAAGGTCCGATGTTGGTCGGAATCGACGATCGTGAAGATTATGGGGAAATTCGACTTATTGGAATTGGTTATTTGAACACCATCGCGGTCGTCATTGTTTTCACCGAACCTTCTCCTGAAAAGATCCGTGTTATTTCGATCCGAAAGGCGATAAGATATGAACGTGAAAGATTTGAAAAGGCAATCACAAACCGACTGGACGAAACTTGAAGCAATGACGGATAGTGAAATATCCACCTCTGACATTCAACCGCTTGAAGATTCATATTTTGCTGATGCCAAAGTGCGCTTGCCACACGGCAAAGTAAGCGTTGTCTTGAGTCTCGATGAGGAAACCAACGATTGGTATCAATCGCAAGGTGCTGACTCACGGGAGTTGAGGTCTGTCGCAATCCGCATTTACGCTGAAGCGCATAAAGAAATTCGAAGATAGGACACGAATGAACGGTTTTGATTGAAACCAAGGACTCCTCGCCAGAGGTCGGGTTCGATCTCCATTTCGGATGATAGCGTCCGGAAAGTGATTTACAAGGCGTACATTCTGATGGGAAGAGCTGATTCGGCCATCAATCGCGTAACTACCCGCAACCCGAACGAGAACTGTTTGTTCCCGGGTTTTGCCACAGACTTGATTTCGAAAGCGATAACGCCGATTTCAGAAGCCAATTAGCCTTGTTTCGCTTCTTCAAACGGAAGACTGGCGCACCAACTTACAAGAGAAAGCCCCTGAACTTCGCCGGATCGATCCTGTACTCTGGAAAAATCTGATCTAGCTTTTTATTCCCAAGGTGCTTTTGCGCGGCTTCGCCGAGGACGTCACGGAAATCAGTTGTTACCGCAAGATCACGGCCCTCATAAAGCTCGCTCGCCTTGAGACCTTTCCAGTCGCCGTAAACTTTGCCGCCTTTAACGCCGCCGCCGATCGCAAACATCGCATTGCCGTGACCGTGATCGGTGCCGCGACCGCCGTTTTCGCGGACCGTCCTTCCGAATTCCGACATCGTCAGGATCAAAACATCGTCCATGCGCTTGCCGAGATCGGTCGTCAGCGCCGAGATCGCCGATCCGAAATCACGCAGGAGATTTGCGAGTTGCCCGCGTGGTCCGCCCTGATTCGTGTGTGTGTCCCAGCCGCCGACTTCAGCGAACGCGGTTTCGAGCCCGATATCGGCTTTGATCATCTGCGCGATCTGCATCAACGATCGTCCAAGCGCCGAATTCGGATATTGCGCGCCGTTATCTGGCTTGAACTGTGCCGGGTTCGCCTTTTTCAAATAATTGACCGCTTCAAACGTCTCCTTTCCGGTTTCGCCAAGGCTGTCCTTTGAATTTTGCTGATAAATGTCTTCGAATCCTCCCTGGACCGAACGTGAATAGGCGCCGGCTTTGATCGTAAAATCGGCAAGGTTCGTCATCGCTATCGTCGGATAACGGCCCATCAGCGTGCGGGGCGTTTGCTGTGCCATTGCGACCGCGCGAAATGCGCTGTCCGACTTCGACTGCGAGGTCTGAAGGACGCGGTTCAGCCAACCGTCGCGCGTGCCTTTGTCGCCGGGGGTTCCTGACTCCATGTAATCCTGCGCATCGAAGTGCGATCGGGTGTTGTTCGGCGATCCGGCGGAATGGATGACGGCCAGTTGTTTGGATTTCCAAAGCGATTCAAAGGGCGCAAGCGATGGATGAAGCCCGAAAAATCCATCGAGGTTGACGGCTCCATCTGTCTTGCCCGGCTTTTGAATCGCGATGTTGCGCCGCGCGTCGTAATAGCCGGTGTCACCGAACGGTACGACCATGTTCAATCCGTCGACCGCGCCGCGCTGAAAAATCGTGATCAGAATCTTTCGTTTGCTCCGCGTATTGCGCAGTGTTTGCGCGTTTGCGAATTGCTGCAGCGCATCAGGCGCGGCCGCCATAAAACCGAAACTCGCCAACGCGATCCCGCCCGACTTCAAGAAAAAACGTCTGTCCATATCTTCGAAAAACCTCTGTTAACCGTATTTTACCCGACGATCACGCCCGATATCGGTTAGACGCATAATCGATCGCAATAGTCGGCTTTTTCCGCCGGTCATCGACTGAGGCCCGCCCGCAGTTCCGGCGCATCAGCCGTCCTCGGTTGTTTGAAAACTCCAGTCAGTTATAATTTATCAACTGTATGCGCGAAAAATTGATAGAACTCATATTGGAACGGCTTGACCGCGACGCGGATGCGATCAGGAACGATTTTCATAGCGACAAAGGGATCCAGACACGCTTTACGGCGATCGACGGCTTGTTTCCCGATGACATTGCGCATCGTATCTATGAATCGTTTCCGCGCTTTGACCAAATGCGCCTTCTCGACAGTTTTCGCGAGAAAAAATATACGTCGAAGGATTTTGACAGTTTTGATCCGTTGATGAAAGACGCGACGTTCGCGTTTCAGGACGAGCGCGTCGTCAATCGCGTTGCGGAACTCACCGGGATCGAAGACCCGCACGGCGATCCGCATCTCTACGCCGGCGGATTGAGCGCGATGGCGACCGGACATTTCCTTAATCCGCATCTCGACAACTCGCATGACGGCGAACGAAAGAACTATCGCGTCCTGAATCTGCTGTATTACGTGACGCCTGGCTGGAAGTCAGAGAACGGCGGAAATCTCGAGCTGTGGGACGAATCCGTCAGAAATTCGATCGAAATCCCAAGCCTTTTCAACCGGCTCGTGCTGATGGGGACCAACGACAAATCGTATCACTCGGTAAATGAAGTAAAGGTCGAACAGCCGCGCTGCTGCGTTTCGAACTATTATTTTTCGCCGCATTCGCCCAACGGCTACGAAACGTTTCACGTCACATACTTTCAGGCGCGACCTGAACAAACATTCCGCCGGCTTGTGACCCGCGTCGACAGCGGACTTCGTTCCGCCGTCCGGAAGGTCGTTAAAGACGGCTTCGCAAAGCGAGACGTTTACGACGGCGACGACGCGAAGAAAAACTAGCCGAACCTGTTGATTCTATTGGTAGGTTCGTCGTTTGATTCATTAAGATTCTCTCCAAAAACCTCGATTTACCTTGTCATAGCGAACTACTCCGCATAGTTTGAAATCGGCACGACAGTCCGTTATTTTTACGTTATGAACTATTGGCTGTTGAAACAGGAACCGACGTCATATTCGTTCGAGGATCTGATGCATGACGGAAAGACCGACTGGACCGGCGTCCGGAACTTTCAGGCCCGCAATTTTCTTCGTGAGATGAAGGTCGGAGACGAAGTGCTTTTCTATCATTCGGGTTCGGTCAAAGCCGTCGTCGGGAAGGCGAAGATCTCGCGCGAAGCATATCCAGATCCGACGGCGACTGACGATGGCTGGATCTGTGTCGATATTGAGGCGATCGGGCCGGTTGCTAAACCGATCACGCTCGACGTGATCAAGGCTGAGCCGGAACTCGCAAACATGATGCTCATCAAGCAGGGGCGATTGTCGGTTTCAAAGGTTACCGCGGCGGAGTTTGCGGTGATCGAACGTCTTTCGGCGTGATCGGGTTCCGCGTTTGGGATTTGCGAGTCCGCGTGTCACGTGAAGTCACAGTTTCGAGATTGCTTTGAGCGCGGTGGCGAACGCCCCGGGGTCTTCCTGCGGCCGGCACGAAACCGCGCGGTCATCGACGAAAGCGATTGCGAGCGGTTTTCCGAATCCGGAATAAATCTCGTCAAACGGAAGCTCGTGGCGCTGAAACCAGCGCTCGATGTGGTTCCTGAGCTTGGCGACCTCGTCGGCTCGCAGAGTCTCCGGATTGATGCGCGAGGTGTAAACCACGATTCTGAACTTCTTTTTGATCTCGGTCAGAAACTCACGTGCGCCGTCGATCGGATCCCCGATCTTCTCAAGTCCCTTCCAACCGCTGTAACTTGCGATAACTGAGTCTAGATCGACGCAAACCGCCGAACGGTGACGGGCTTTCGGTTTTTTCCGAACCTGTTTCGGGCGTTCGATCGCCGGCAGCGGCATCGGCCGCAGCGAGATCAGATGTTCGATCGCCGAAATTCCCTCGATCCAGGGCTCATCGGGATCGTCATCACTCCAAACCTTCGAAAAATGCTGATGCGTATGATGGCGTCCCGGCATCCGCAGCCATTTTCCGAGCCCGTCAAGCCGCTCCGATGACGGAAAAAGCTCAGGCGCCTGTTTGAGACCGAGTTCATTCCAATCGGAAGTCAATTGTGAAAGATACCTGAAGACATCGGCCAACGGATATGGGCGGTCGAGAAGACAAATCACATGTAAACCGCCAAAACCGTTTGAATCGACGATGCACGGATCGAGCATTTCGCCGCGCATCTTCTGAAACCAGCGACTTGCGGCGGCGAAATTCGCCCGTGTCTTCTCATGAAAATCCTCGGGATCGTGAACGTCGAGATCGATCGCGAACCATTTGCATGTTTCGTCCTCTGAGACGAGGTGAAGCCCGATCAGATGTCCCGCCTTCAGTCCCTTGAAATGGCGGATCAGCTTTTCATGCGAGACAAAGTCCTTTTTCTGTTCGCGAAGCTCCTTCACCGGCAATGTCACGGCGCTTACTTTCGAGCCGAGAACGGTGTTCTTTACGGTATATTGCCCCCAAACATCGAAGCGGTTGACGAGCCGTTCCATCGCCCAATCCGCCAAACGCTCGGCGTTCTCGCGCCATTCGGCAGCGATCCATCGCAGATGCGGATCGTTGAAAATCTCGTCGATCAAGCGAACCTCTCCCAGCCCTTTTTGACGTTCTTATCGACCATATCGGCAAAAAACGCGTTCGCCTGCTCGATCGTGTTCGCGGGGGTGATGTTTCGTGCTATCGGTTCGGCGCGGCCCGAACTGAAATCCGTGTAATAGACGACGAACGGCAAAAACTCGCGGGACGCTTCCTTGTTTGTCTTCCAGAGAATGAACTTTCGGACCATCATCTTGTCACCCTGCTTCTTGGTGTAAACGACGCGCTCGACCAGTTCCGACTTCGGAAGCTGAATATCCTCAACCTTGACGTCGACATCGGGAACCGGAACGATGCTGTCGATCTGCCGGATGTTGATATCGGCGAGCGATGCGCGTTTGTCTTCACGAAGCCTGACAAACTGTGGCGAAATGATGCTCACAAACGGCAGTCGCCGGCAAGCGACCCAACGCGCGTCGTCGGGCTGCCAGTCGATCACCATCCGGTTGATCTCGCCGCCGCGCGCTTTTTCCGAGATGATGTCGAGACATTTCATCTCAATGACATATTTCGGACGGACCATTTCATACGCGACGTGATCCGAGTTGACCTCGGTATAGTTCGACGGGGCGACGCTGTCCTTTAGCTCAAGAAACAGATCGCGCCGTTCCTTCTCGGAAAATCCGCCGCCGACGCGCGTCAGGATGTGATACGTTTCGTCGGGTCGTTTGACGCCGACAAGCAGATCGTGAAGGAGTCCCTTGCGGTCGTCAACGCTTTCGCTGAACCCGATCACCGCGGCGTCGATCGAGTGCGTCGGTTTGATCTTCCAGCCGCCCTGTTCACCCCAGACGACAAGCCCTTCGGAGTTCTCGGTCAAAACCCAGTCATGATAAAGCTCTCCAACGTCGCCGGATGATTCGGCTTTCTGAAAATCGACGACCCGCACGAGCTTTCCGCCGTCGAAAATCCTCGCCAGCCGTTCAAGCTGGGCCGACCAGTCAGTGATCGTCGAATCATCGATTTCAACAACTGCAAACGGCGCCAGCGAGATGTCATTGAGTTCATCGGCATCGCGCGGATTTCGAATCACGCGTATCGCATCATGGACGCGTTCGCGACCGTCCTGACGTTTTCGGTGAAACAATTCGCAGGCGATGATCGCCGACCGGACGCCGGCCGATCGGAGGCGCTCAACCGCCTCGGCGATGCACGGCAGCCCGACGCGCACCGTGCCGCCGGGGTTGACCGTGAGCGCTTCGCCTTCATCGAAACAAAGAAGACAGAATTCACCGTCGATCTTGCGGGTGACCACGAACGTCCCGCTGCGCGGGATCTTCTCGCCGATCTCATCGCCGTTTGTCGGATAGAGCATCCCGCTCAGCCGTCGTTTGAAATCCTGCGCCTTGATCTGCAGCGAGAAATTATCGAGCGCGGTCGCCGGCCCGATCATGTAACCGCCAAGCTTTTGAGTAAATTGCGCGACGTCGTGCTTGAGCGAGATCATTCCGCGACCTCCACCTGGCTGACCTTCGGGGCCTTGAATTCCATGTTTGAAAGATGGAGCAGCAGCAGATACTTTTCGCCCTCGACACGACCTTCGAGAAATCCGCGATAGGGTTTTCCGCCGCGTTGGAAGATCAGCGGCTGATTGCCCTTTCCGGCGCCGAGAATCATGAAAGAGTCGTTCTCGTCGAGTTCCCGGGCGATTTCGTAAAGGAAATCATAAGTCAGGCCGTTGATGTGCGTGATCTGCTTCATGCCGGTAAAAATGAATTTCCGGACCGCCTCGCACTTTTTGATGAACTTCCCTGTCCAGATCAACGGGATATCGGAGTTGGTGTTTTGCGGCTCGACCTTACGCGGTCGCCGCTCTTTCAGATTTCCTGCGGCATCGGTTACGACTTCGAATTCCTCGACGTGATATGACAGTTCGCCGTCGACCGCATAAACCCTCGACGTTTCAGTCAAAAGTTTTCCGAAAAGCTCGAAGTCGATTTCCGGATCGGAATCGGCAATCGCTTTTCCAAGTTCGTCCAGTTCACCCTCAAACTCTTTCAGCAGTTTCGGGGTTGAGTGTTTGGCATCGCACTGAAGCAAACGGACGGTTTTCGTTTCACGGCGATTTTCATCGAGCCATCTGATGACTCTTTTCGGGCGGACGCCGAGCAACGAAACGCGGGCGTCACGGCGGTTCTTGTTGGCGAGATTGATCGGCATAATTTGCGTTCGAAATGCTTTTGAATTACTCTCGGTTTTGCCTTTTCATCCTAGCATAAGACGAGTTCATTTTGGATAAGTTTTCACTTCCAAAAACGTTCGATCATCGCGGTTTCCTGCGGTTCTACTTAGCCGTCGAATGCGTTGATGCGATCTCCGCGGGGGTCTGGATTGAGCCGTTAAACGCACTTATTACTGAGTTTAGCGAAGACGAACTGGAAATGATCTCGGATCGCGTCGCGTTGGACTCCCGGCTTCAAGCTCATCGCCGCACGTCGCTTATGGAACTCGATCGCCGCGTCCGCGGGTCGCGTCATTTTGGCGAGCTTGATCTGGCGATCACGGATTTTGAGCGGCGTTATTTCTGTGAATCTGAGAACGGCGGATGTGTCCGCTGCGGACGCCCGTCGGATGTTGGCGGACCGCTTTGCTCGTCGTGGTTCGGCGCACCGGAAACAAAACCTGAGGAACCCGTGTCGGTTGCCGTCGATCCGGCGCCGAAGAGCGCTCAACCTGAGTCGGTTCCTGGTTCAGATCCGCTGCTTGAGTATTTCAAGATCGCGCCGACGCCGGGAGAGATCGGCGGATTCGAATATGACGCACTTATCGATTCGGCCCCCGTCGTCGTTTGGCGGCCGGCGTGTGAGATCGAACGCGATTTCGTCGATGACCTGCTCTGCGAAGCGGAAACGGCCGGTATTACACGGCTATTCTTGATCGCAAGAACCGATCTTGGTCCGGACAAGCTTCCGACCAATCCGAAGGTAGCGCTGATACTCCTGCCGATTCCGCCGGACTTCGGCGCCCCGCTGATGAATGTGATCGAAACCGACGTCGCCTACTCGTGATCGAAAATCTCCTCGCCGGTCGAATCTTGATTCCTCCCCGGTTTTTGCATATTTTTGAATTTCGAATGTTTTGAATCTTGATTGTCTGGAATCCGGAATCATCGTTTTTGCTCCGTCGCGTTGATTCGGCTAAAATCAAACGTTTGATCCTGATAACAAAAATTTAGCAGAGGGAAATATCAAAAATTATGTCGAATGTTGCTATTACAGTTGCCAAAGGCGACGGCATTGGACCGGAGATCATGGACGCCACGCTCCATATCCTGAAAGAGGCCGGTGCGCGGATTGATATCGAAGAGATCGAGATCGGTGAAAAAGTTTATCTGAGCGGAAATTCGGCCGGTATCGCGCCGGAATCGTGGGAATCGCTCCGCCGGACAAAGGTATTTCTAAAGGCTCCGATCACAACCCCGCAGGGCGGCGGTTTCAAGTCGCTGAACGTGACCGTCCGCAAAACACTCGGGCTTTACGCGAATATCCGTCCGTGTGTTTCGTACCATCCGTTCATCAAAACGAAGCATCCGGTGATGGACGTCGTCATCGTCCGTGAAAATGAAGAAGACACCTACGCCGGCATCGAATACCGGCAGACCGACATGGTCGAACAGTGTCTCAAGCTGATATCGCGGCCCGGCTGCGAAAAGATCGTCCGCTATGCGTTTGAATACGCGACGCGCAACAATCGCAAGAAGATCACGGCATTCGTCAAAGACAACATCATGAAACAGACCGACGGTTTGTTCCACAAGGTTTTCGACGAGATCGCCGCCGAATATCCGTCGATCGAAGCCGATCACTGGATTGTCGATATCGGCGCCGCGAAGATGGCCGATACGCCCGAGAATTTCGACGTTATCGTGATGCCGAATCTTTACGGCGATATCCTTTCGGACGTTGCCGCGCAGATCGCCGGTTCGGTCGGACTTGCGGGATCAGCGAATATCGGCGAGAACATTTCGATGTTTGAAGCGATCCATGGAAGCGCGCCGCGCCGCGCCGGCCAGAATCTCGCCAATCCGTCGGGACTGTTCCTCGGCGCGATGATGATGATGGTTCATATCAACCAGCCGGACGTTGCCGAACTTGCGCACAACGCGTGGCTTCGCACCGTCGAAGACGGCGTTCACACGTACGATATTTTCAAAGACGGCGTCTCAAAGGAAAAAGTCGGCACGAAGGAGTTTGCCGAAGCTGTCGTCAAACGGCTCGGCCAGAAGCCGGAAACGCTGAAAGCGGTTGAGTACAAAAAGGTTGAAGAGATCGCGGAAGCCGATCGCAAACCGATTTTCTCAGTCCGGACTCCGCCGAAAAAGGAACTTGTCGGCGTCGACGTCTTCATCGACTGGCACAACGGCGAGTTTTACGGATCGGGAAGCACGATCGGACCGGAGATCGAAAAGCTCAACGGCGGCGGACTGAAGCTCGTCATGGTTTCAAACCGCGGCACAAAGGTCTACCCCGACGGCTTGTCCGACACGTTCTGCGTCGATCATTGGCGCTGCCGTTTCAAGAGCGACAGCGGCTCCGAAGTGATCTCGCACAATCAGGTGATCGAACTTCTGGCGCGTTTTGAAGCCGCTGGCTTCGATTTCGTCAAGACCGAAAATCTTTACAACTTTGACGGCTCGCCAGGCTACAGCATGGGCCAGGGCCAGTAACAATGCAGAACCGCGCACGAAGTAAGCGGGTGTATGCCCAGAGCGCATGAAGGACAGGCTGAGTCGTCGGGGCCTGTCGGAGCACCCGCTTACTGCGTGCGCGGTTCTGCATCGCCGACAGAATTTAGAATTCAGAGTGCCAAAGATTAAATGCGACCCGCTTGTTCGCAGGGAGTCGAACATAGGAATTTCATCGGGCCAGCTTCGCGGCCTACGGCGTTGCCGCGATTACCTCTTCGATCAAAATCTGAAAATTCGCCTTTTGGTTCGTTGACTTGTCAGGGGGACGATTTACGAATCGGGCACGAACTCTGACCGGCAGCGATCTGGGTTCAAGTTGTCGCGTCGTTTGCCAGCCATTGCTGTAGAAAAAGTCCTCAACCTTCTCATTGTCAAAAAAAACCGCGGCGCTCGACTCATCTTTCTGACATTCAGGTCCGTTCAACCAGCCGCTGCCGTTGGAGACCAGAACGAGTGTTCCCGTCAACACTACGGTCTGTCCGTCATATTTGGACGGGTTCTTGACGATGTCACAATAATTCAGCTCCGCGACACTCTTCGTTTTCGGAATCGAGTTGGTCGAATTACAGCCCGTCAGCAAGATCAATATCAGTAAGCATGAAATCCGCATGATCGCTCGCCCCGCAACAGATTGATCCCGAAGGCCCGCCAAGTCAAACTGAATTGCGTTTGTTTGCCTTAACCGGGCGATTTATGTACTGGGTTCTGTTTCGCGGCCGGAGCGTAAAAATTACCACGCGCGCGCGGATGAGAGCCAGAAATGCTTAGAACACATTAGTTTGCTCGGGAATATCGTTTGCTTGAAATGAGGTAGACGGAGGTGTAAACAACATGTTTATCCAGCAATCCCCAGCGGCCCGGTTTCGGAAGATAAGTCGGGCGATATTGCCGATCCTGACAATTTCAATTATCACGATCGCGTACTCGGCCTCGGATACCGCGTTCAGTTCGGTCGGAGAGTCGGCGGAATCAACGCAATTCGAGGCAAAAACTCTATCAGGCACCGTCGATCGCGTGCCGAACCGAATGGACGATCCGCCGGTCTGCATTCCGCCGCCTGCCGGACTGATCGGTTGGTGGACCGGTGACGGAAGCGGCGTCGATATCGCAGGCACCAACCACGCGACGGCTCAAAACGGCGGCGGATTCACGACCGCCGGACAGGTCGCCGGAGCCTTCAATTTCGTGAATCCGCCGAACGCGACGTCCGGCCAGTTCGCACAGATCACGTCGCCAGCCGGAATTCCAACCGGAAATTCGCCGCGAACCGTCAGTCTTTGGTTCAAGACCGCGACAAATCTGTCGAGTGCGACGGAATCTGCGCTGTTCAATTACGGCGAACAGTCTGCAGGGCACACGTTCGGCCTGATCACGTCGGCCAACGCCCCCGGGAAACTCTACTTTTACGGCCACGCCGCCGATCTCGGCGGAACGACGACGATCCTGCCGGACACGTGGTATTTCGGATCGGTAACCTACGACGGCACAACAGTTCGCCTGTATCTCAACGGGCAACTTGAAGCCAACGGCGATTTTGCGCTCGATACCATCATGGATCCGAACGGAGTGACGATCGGGCTGCGGCCGGCATCAGCGGTCTGGAATGGCCAGCTCGATGAGATCGAACTTTACAACCGGGCACTCTCGCAAACCGAACTTCAGGCGATTTTCAACGCCTCGTCAGCCGGCAAATGCCGAGCATGCGACCAGATTCCGGACGGCATGCTTGGATGGTGGGACGGTGAGAACGATGCCGAAGACAAACAGCGTTTCAATCACGGATCGCCCGTCAACGGCGTCACGTACGACGCCGGCAAGATCGGCAACGCATTCCGTTTCAACGCTGCGTCCCAACAGTACGTCGGCCTGCCGGATCAGGCATCGCAGATGATCAGCAACTCTAGCGGCTCGATTTCAGTTTGGGTGAACCCGACTTCGGTTGGCGAATTCGATATGATCACCGCATTCGGCAGCGGCGGCCCGGGCGAGGCGATCGGACTCGGAATCAACACCAACGTCCGCGTTTACCATCACACCGATGCGCTTGACTGGCAAACAAACACACCGGTCACACCCGGAGTCTGGACGATGCTCACCTATACCTGGGATCAGACCACTGAAACGATTTACAAAAACGGCGCTTTCGCCGAATCGCGTCCGCGCGGATCGTTCGGATATATCCCGGGATTCGGTCGCATCGCTTTCGGATTTATCAACGATCCGTCGGTCTTTTTCGACGGTCGGATCGATGAGCTGACCGTTTTTGACCGAGCTTTGTCGGCAGCCGAAGTCGGGCGGATCTACAACGCCGGCGCTTCCGGGATTTGCGAAACGTGCAGTCTTTCGCCAAACGATCCGGTCAGCTGGTGGCCCGGCGAAAACAATGCCGAAGACGCGGCCGGCAATAACTACGGAGTTCTGATCGGCGGCGCGGGCTTTGCCCCCGGCATTGTCGGAAATGCGTTCAGCCTCAACGGAACCGGAGCCAACGTCCGCTTCCCCGACAGCGCAACGCTTGACGTTTCAACCGGATTTACGATCGGCGCCTGGGTCCGGCCGACGCAGATCCCAACCTACCCCCAAGGTGCGGCTGTGATCTCAAAAATCGGAGGGGTTTCAAATCTCAACGGTTATCAGATGGCGCTGACAAAGATCGGCGGCTCATACGTCGTCTGGTGCGGCTTCAATACCGGCGGAGGTGTTTGGCCGCAACACACGGTCAGCGGCGGAAATCTGACGCCCGGTACATGGGCCTACGTTTCGTGCACGTACGATCATGAAACACTCGCTGTTCAGCAGAATGGACAACGTGTCGGGTCCGCGGTCATCGGGCCGGTGACGGTCGCAAACACAACATCGAATCTCAGAATCGGGAGCGATGATGTCGCGCAGCAGTTCTATCAGGGTCTGATCGACGAACCGATGGTCTTTGGGCGCGCGCTGACCGATGAAGAGCTCGGCCGACTTTCCGAAAACGGCCGGCGCGGCATCTGCCGCGAAACGGTTCAGTCATCGTGCGCGGCGAAGCCACCCGGAACCGTCTCGTGGTGGCGGGCCGAGAACAACGTGCTCGATCAGCGCAAGCAACACCATGGAACGATCCTCTCAGGAACGCTGTTCGTGCCGGCGAGATCGGGACGCGGTTTCGATTTCAATGCCGGTGCCGGCGGCACGGAAGGCGTCGATCTTGGAACGTGGTTCAATCTGCAGACTTTCTCAATCGAAATGTGGGTCAGACCGAAAGCTGGCCAGGTCACGTTCTCGAATATCATCGACAACAATCACTCCAGTTCGCCGCTTAGAAGCTGGGTTATGGAAAATCTCGACAACGGCAACCGGTTCCAATGGTATTCGGCGGACTTTCCGGCCGGAAGCCAATTAGCATTCGATCTAACGCCCGATCTGTGGCATCACATCATCGTCACACGAGGCGCGGATCGTGTCACACGCGGTTACCTGAATCGGTCATTTGTCGGCAGTGTTTCTTCATCTTCAGATATCCCGTACGACGGATCGCAGAACCTGCGTATCGGTAATTGGTACGCCGGCAACCGGCCGTTCAACGGGACTATCGACGAAGTCACGATATATGATCGGGCGCTCAGCGAGAATGAGATCAACGGACTCTTCAACGCTGCCGGATTCGGCAAATGCGCCGCCGGCGTGACGCCGGCCGATTTCGACGGCGATCTCGCAACCGACATTTCGATCTTCAGACCGGCCGGCGCGACCGGCTCCGAATGGTGGGTGCTTCGCTCATCAACCGGCGGAAACTGGGCGACTCAGTTCGGTGTGCCGGGCGACAAGATCGTCGCCGAGGATTTCACCGGCGACGGCAAAACGGACGTTGCCTTCTACCGACCGACCGACAACTTCTGGTACGTCCTGCGATCAGAGGATTACTCATACTATTCGTTCCCGTTCGGAACAAACGGCGACATACCGGCGCCGGCCGATTACGACGGCGACGGTATCGCGGACGCGGCCGTCTATCGGCCATCAACGGGTGTCTGGTACATTGCCCGCTCGACCGGCGGGCTCGGGCAGGAACGTTTCGGCTTCGCTGAGGATCGGCCCGTTCCGGCTGATTATGACGGTGACGGACTGACCGACATCGCGATCTTTCGGCCTTCAAACGGTCAATGGTGGCTGAATCGGACGCGGGACGGACTGATCGTTCACACGTTCGGAAACGCCGGCGATTTCACGCTGCCGGGTGACTACACCGGCGACGGAAAGGCAGACATCGCCATCTATCGGCCATCGAACGGAAACTGGTACATTCTGAGAAGCGAGGATTCCTCATTCTATTCGTTCCCGTTCGGAACCGCGACCGATATGCCGGCGGCCGGTGACTTCGACGGTGACGGAGTGTTCGATGCTGCGGTCTTCCGTGAATCGGACGGTAAATGGTATCTCAGGCGCTCAACCGCCGGCGTGACGATCATTCCGTTCGGTGCGTCCGGCGACATCCCCGTCGCCGGTGCGATGGTGAGATAAACGCAAAAACGTGGAGGAATCGAACCCGATTCCTCCACGCAATGCTCTCCGAAAGAACCGATTATCTGATCTTCGGAGCCTTGATCGTCCGACCGCCCTGAACGAGGGTCAGACCCGTGACCTTTCCGCTCGCATCCTTCTCAAAAGTGATCCTCGCATTTATCGCGGTCACCTCGAATTGCGTTTCCGAAATCGTCTCAAGCTGGAGTTTCGGCTGGCCGGTTCCCTGTCCGAAAAGCTTGTCACCATCGCGGGTGATGGTCAGAACGAGTTGCGGCAAAAGCTGATATTCGCCGACGTAGGACTCGAATCCTGAAGTGTCAACCGTGACGGTTTTCCCCTCGAGTTCGTTGATCGCCTTGACGCCGCCGGCGTTTGTCGGGTCAAGCTCGACCGATTTCCGGTAATTCGCGATCGCGAGGTCCTTTTGACCGTCTGCCCGATATGCCTCGCCCAAGCTGTCATAGGCGTTCGATGACTTCGGATACATCTCGACATTTAGTTTGAATATCTCGATCGCGTCCTTTGTTTTGCCGGAACCAAGCAACTGATAACCGACGGTGTTCAGGTCCGATTCATTGAACTCGTATTTGTCCGCTTCCTGACTTTTCAAACGCCGGTATTCGGCGATCGCCGCGGCGCTTCCTTTTGATCCGACGAGTCCGAAAACCGGTTCGATGACCGATTTCTTTGGAAGCTCGAATGATTGCCCGTTGAGAATTCCGACGATGGAATCCGTCATTCGCCCGTGATATTGTCCAAGACCGACATTGTCAAGAATAACGATCAGCGAATCCTGATCGACAAGCCTTGTAAAAAGGCAATTGAAGCCGTTGATTCCGCCGCCATGCTGAATGACCTTGGTTTTGAGGCCGGCCCCGCCGATCGGCTTGTCCCTGATCACGAAGCCGTAACCATAATCCGAAAGTCCGGGCGTGAACATCAGTTTCTTGCTTTCGGCCTTAAGGATCTTTTCGCCATATAGCGCGCGGTCCCATTTGAGCAAATCGTCGACGGTTGAATACATCGATCCGGCGGCGTAGGGCAACGACATATCGAGGTACGGCGCATTCACGTAACCGTCGATCTGTTTCTGATAGCCGGCGGCCCGGTTCCTGATCAGAGGCGACGAAAGATCGTAACCCGTCCCGGTCAGGCCGAGCGGTTTCACGATCCGTTCGTCAAGGTTCTCGGCATATGACTTGCCGGTGACCTGCTCAATGATTGCGCCGAGCAGGAAATACCCTGAATTGTTGTAGCCGTATCGCGACCCCGGTTCATACTCGAGATCACCGCTCGCAAACTTCTTGACAAAGTCTGAGACTCGATACGGATCGCGGCTGACCTTGCCGAAAAAGTCCGGATTGTTCGTGTAGCTCGGAATCCCCGACGTATGATTCAGCAACTGATGAATCGTTACCCGATCGCCGGTGTCCTTTCGATAATCGGGGAGATAGTCCGTAATCCTGCCGTCAAGTTTGATCTTGCCGGACTCGACAAGCTGCAGGATCATTGCGGCGGTGAATTGCTTGGTCACGGAGCCGATCCGGAATTTCGTATCGGGCTGATTCGGAATGTTCCATTCCATATTCGCCATCCCGTAACCTTTACGGACAATGGTCTTGCCCTTTTCGACGACAAGCACGGTTCCGTTCAGCTGACCGTTCTGATGATAGGCGGCCAGAAGCTGTTCGATCTTCTCGGTGTTGGTCTGCGCCGGCACCGCCGATGCCGCAGCCAGTATTATGATTAGAAAAAAAGCTCTTTTAAGTCGGTTCATTTGATTCCTCTTTTATTGGGGTCCAGTGCCGAAGGCCAAATACAGTTCGGCGCGGCGCTGATGGAAATCAATACGCGCCGGTTCCGGAATTGTTCGATCGAATATCGCCGGACATTCATCATTTCACGGAGCAAACGCGATTCTGATATTCTAAGTCGCATTGAAACCGCGACTTTTGTTGTTTTATCGATGAATGAGACGCACGACTGTCCAATCTGCGGCAACCCAACAGCCCACATGGAACGCTATCCGCTCGAAGTCTGCGGCGATTGCGGATCACGCACCTGTGACGAATCCGGCCGCCGCGTCAACTACATCGTCATCAGCCTTTTCGGTGGACTGCTCGCAACCTATGAAGACGGCTCACGATATACGGACCGCTACTGTTGGATCGACGGAGTAAGGTGCGAAGCCTCGGAACATCGTTTCGGGGGAGTTGTCATCGAACGAATTGCGGAGGGAGAATCATGAGTTTTTCGGACAGCGTACTGGTATCGGTGATCATGGGCAGCAAATCGGACTGGGAGACGATGAAGATCGCCTCTGATCTGCTGACAAAATTCAACATCAAGCATGAGACACGCGTGGTCTCGGCACACCGCACGCCGGATCTTTTGGTTGACTTCGCGAACAAGGCTGAAGGACGCGGTATCAAGGTCATCATCGCGGGTGCCGGCGGGGCGGCACATCTTCCGGGCATGTGTGCCGCGCAGACGGTCGTTCCGGTGATCGGGGTGCCGATTCAAAGCAAGACTTTGTCCGGAATCGATTCATTGCTTTCGATCGTCCAGATGCCCGGCGGCATCCCGGTCGGAACAATGGCGATCGGAGCCGCCGGCGCGACGAACGCCGCGCTTTTCGCAGTGGCGATCCTTGCATTGTCGCACCCGCAGCTCAACCAGGCGCTTCATGATTACCGCGCGGCGCAGACCGAGGCCGTGGTCAATATCGAGCTTTCATAGCATCTTTATCATGTACTACGATCCGATTGACAGTTTGCCGCCGATCGCCAATGATCCCGCCGCGATCACGGAGCGGTTATGGCTGAAACATTACGACCCATGTCTTCGGCTGGCACTCTTTCCGACGTTTTCGCCCCCCGAGATCTGGTTCGTTTTTCTCCCCGAAGTTCAATTGAACCCGTTGCCGGAACCGGTTGTCTGCCAGATTTGGCCCGGTCGCGACGACATTGAACCCGAGATCCGCAGCTCGTCGGTGCCGTGGACCGGGTACTTGAATTTGATGAATGGACTTGGCTCTATCGAACTACGTCCTTTCAACGATCCGCTGTCCGACTTCCGGGACGGCGACCGGCTGATACTTACAAAATACGGGTCGATCCAGAGCGTTGAGCTCAGTTGGCCGGGCGAGAACTCGGAACTGTACGCCGATCTGACACACTGGTTCCGAACGGCAACCGATAACCTGCGGGCGTTGCTGGCTCGAAAATGAGAGTTGAAGAAATCTTGAGGCGTCTCGAAGCGCTCGGCGATCCGAAGAACGTCGCCGGCATGGCCCGCTATGCGATCGTTACCGAACGGGCGTTCGGCGTCGCCGCGCCGCAACTCAAACAACTTGCGAAAGAGATCCGCAAATCGGCTTCGGACCGCCACGGTCTCGCGCTCGAACTTTGGCGGACCGGTATTCATGAGGCGCGGGCGATCGCCTATCTGATCGACGACCCGAAGCTCGTCACCGTCGATCAAATGGACGCCTGGGTCACCGATTTCGACAACTGGGCGATCTGCGATTCAACCTGCGGAAGTTTGTTCTCCTACACGCCGCACGCCTACGCGAAGGCGCGCGAATGGTCGGATCGCGAGGAAGAATTCGTGAAACGTGCCGGAATCGTGCTCATTGCCTGGCTCGCGGTTCACGACAAGAAGGCGGATGATCGGCTGATCGCCGAGTTTCTGCCGATCCTCGAATCAAAATCGGACGATGATCGAAATTTCGTCAAGAAGGCCGTCAACTGGTCGCTGAGACAGATCGGGAAACGCAACGAGGAACTGAACCGATTGGCGATCGAAGCGGCGGAACGAATCAAATTGCGGGGAACACGGTCCGCACGCTGGATCGCATCGGACGCGTTGCGCGAACTGCGCAAAGCCGGCAGGTGGCGGAAAAAAGCGTAACCGCGCTTCAGAATTTCCAGACGAGCGGCAACAGGATCATCGCCGCGACGAAAAGGATCGCGGTCAGCGGAATTCCTATCTTCATATAATCGCGGAAGCCGTAAGCGCCGGGTGACATGACCATGATGTTGACCGGATGACTGAGCGGCGTGATGAACGCCATCGACGTCGCGATCGCAACGCCCATTACCATCGACCGCGGATCGATTCCCGCCTGATTCGCCATCTGGATCGCCACCGGTCCGATGATGGCTGATGCGGCCGCTCCATTCATCGCCTGAACGATCGCCATCGTCGCGACGAAAATCCCACCGAGAAGCGCCAGATGCCCCCACGGGCCGAGGGCAGAAACGATGCCTGCGGCAAGAATTCCGGCCGCGTTCGATTTTGTCAGCGCGATCCCCATTGGCAATAGCCCGGCAACAAGAAAAACCGAGGTCCAGCCGATCGCCCCATAAGCCTGTTCGGTCGTGACTATCCCGGTGATCATCATCGCGACCGCACCGGCGAG
>JBGASE010000227.1:0-4628 GCA_044229875.1 Pyrinomonadaceae bacterium
GGCCCAGGCATGGACCGGCGGATTGACGTCACCAAACGCCCATTCATAGGCCGGAATCTGGCCGTTCGGGTGCATGTACCATTCACGCAGCATCAGGATCAGCTGATCTTTCGCAAAATCCGGATCGATCAACGCGATCGGGATCGTGTGAAACGCAAGATCCCAGGCGGCGTACCACGGATATTCCCATTTGTCGGGCATCGAAATGACATCGGCATTGTTGAGGTGCCGCCATTCGGAGTTGCGGCCTTTTTTCCGCGCCTCGGGCGGTGCCGGCTGCGAAGCGTCGCCGTCCAACCATTTTTCGATGTCGAAATGATAGTACTGCTTCGACCACATCATGCCGGCAAACGCCTGGCGCATGACGCTTTTCGCGTCGGCAGAAAGCTTGGCCGGAATTACGGCCGAATAGAACTCATCGGCATCTTTTTTCCGTTCATCGATTATTTTTGAGACATTGCCCAGTTTTGTTGCCGAGTCAGACGCCGCGAGTCTGAGATCGATCGTCCGCCGTCCGCCGGCGGGAACAGTCATTTCATAGCAAAACGCGGCCTTTGTTCCGAAATAGCCGAGGTTTACCGCCGAACGGTCGCCGCCGACGACATATTCGTTGATGCCGTCTTTGACGAACGGCGATTCGTTTTCGCTGCCGAAAAGGCGTCTCTTGTTCGTGTTGTTCTCACAAAAGAGCAATTCCGCGGCGGCTTCGCCCAAGAGCTTGTAGCGCTTGCCGTTGCGCGGGTCAATCTCGATTTCGTCAGTCCCGGATTTGCGGAGTTGCGGCGGATTGTCCGATTCCTCCCAACTCCATGTGTTGCGGAACCAGACCGTCGGCAGAAGATGGATCGGAGCGTCTTCCGGGCCGCGGTTTTCGATCGTGACCCGGATCGCGATGTTTTCGGCTCCTTCCTTTGCGTATTCGACAAACACGTCAAAGTATCGATTGTCGTCGAAAATCCCGGTGTCGATGAGTTCGAATTCACCGTTTTCTTTCCCGGCGCGCCGGTTTTCTTCGATCAGGCGCGCATACGGAAACTCCGACTGCGGATACTTGTACAGATATTTCATGTACGAATGGGTCGGCGTCGAGTCGAGATAATAATAGAGTTCCTTGACGTCCTCGCCGTGATTTCCTTCGGTTCCGGTGAGCCCGAAGATCCGTTCTTTGAGGATCGGATCGCGCCCGTTCCAGAGCGCGATCGCGAAACAGATCGTCTGATCGGCGTCTGAAATGCCGGCGATCCCGTCCTCGTTCCAGCGGTACGCGCGCGAGCGTGCGTGATCGTGAGGAAAATAGTCCCAGGCGGAACCGTCCGCCGAATAATCCTCACGGACCGTTCCCCAGGCCCGCTCCGAAAGATACGGGCCCCATTTTTTCCAGTCGCCGCCGTCGCGCAGTCTTTTATCTTCAGTTGTCATACCTCACGAAATTCCGTCGCCGCGGGGATTTATTCCCTTAATTCGGGCGATGCCGTGCCCGAAAGCGATATAATCGACAAGGGGTTAACATGGGTTCCGGTCAACATAACGTTTATTGTCTCGCCAGCTATTTCAAAGGCAACGACTTTCTGCGCGAATGCAAACGGCTCGGTCACCGGGTTTTTCTTCTGACGCGTGAAGCGAAGCTTAACGATGATTGGGCGTTCGACGCGCTTGACGGAATCATTCCGGTCAACGACGACGGCGACATCAGTTCATATCTTCATGCCGCGATCGAAGCGGCGCGGATGGTCAAGCCGACACGGATCGTCGCGCTTGAAGAAGGCGACGTGATCACGGCCGGCCGGCTTCGCGAGTATTTCTGCATCAACGGAATGTTCAGTTCTCGGGCACGGCTCTTCCGCGACAAACTGGCGATGCGCGCGACCGGCGCGAAGTTCAGGATCAAACAGGCGAGGTTCGTCAACACGTTGAATTATCAGGAGATCGGCGAATTCATGGAGCGTGTTCCGGCGCCGTGGGTGATGAAGCCGCGGGCCGACGCATCATCGATCGGGATCAAAAAAATGACCGATCCCGAACAGGTCTGGCGCGCTGTCGATGCCCTCAATAAAAACGATGAGCGCGAACGCGCCGACGCGTATCTGCTTGAAGAATTCATCCCGGGAGACGTTTTTCACGTCGATTCGCTCATCAGCAACGGTGAAGTCGCCGTCGCCTGCGTCAATCGCTACGGATCGGCGCCGCTTGAGATCGCCGTCAACGGCGGTGTTTCGAATTCGTTCACGATCCCGTACGACTCCGAAGATCGGGCCGGATTGCTGGTCGCAAATTCGCAGGTCATCAACGCGTTTGGATTGAAGTCCGGCGCGACCCATGCCGAGTTCATCAAAGGCGAAGACGGCGAGTTCAACTTTCTCGAGATCGGCGCGCGGGTCGGCGGCGCATTCACGGCCGAGGCATTTGAGGCCGCGAGCGGGCTGAATATCTGGGCCGAATGGGCGCGGATTGAGACGGCACCGTCTGACGAGCCATATTTTCCGAAGGCGACCCGAAGGGAATTCGGCGGAATCGTCGTTTCGCTCGCCCGTCAGAAAGATCCGGACACATCGGCGTACAATGATCCCGAAATCGTTTGCCGTCCGAAACGCGAACATCACGTCGCGCTCGTACTGCGTTCAGCGGACGAAAATCGGCTGCGAACGCTGGTTGATGAATACACCAGGCGGTTCGCAACCGATTTCATGTCATTCGCCCCGCAACAAGACCGACCGGAGTAAGGCGATTTTGGAGTAGCGTTAGAGTTACGCCTTCAAGCGTGAGAGTTTCACCGTTAGAGTTACACCTTCAGGCATGAGAATTTCACCGTTAGAGTTACGCCGTCAGGCGTGAGAGTTTCACGCCTGAAGGCGTAACTCTAACCGTGACTCTAACGCTTCTTCCAGTTGGCTTCGCCGGCTTTGATCAACGAATCCTGATTGGCTTCCCATTTCTTTTTGACGTCGGCGTTGTAGTTGAAATAGAGCTTGCCCTCAACCACCTTCCAGGCGGTCGGGTCGCCGTCGGCGGTGTATCCTTGCGATGCGGCCCACGAACAGTGACCGCCGAATTGCGGCGCGAACGCCGCCGGATCGGCCTTGAATTTCTCAAGATTCTCCCGATTTGAAAACAGCCATTTCGCGCCGTTCCAAACGAACGCAAGTTCCGGTTTGCCCTCAACCGGCGCGCTCTCGTCAAAATATGCGACAGTGTCGAATCCGCGGATCGCGACATTGTCTGCCGACTTATTGATTCGGCCGGCAGCCGTGTCCCGATTCGTTCCGATCAGAACGCCGACGGCCGCAAAGCCGGCGACGACCAGTATCGATAGTGCGATGATTGCGTATTTCATAATTCAGTCTGCGACCGCACGGACAGCGTGCCCGTCAGGATCTCGAACCAATATAGCGCGTTTGAAGCCCCGTTTATTCCCGTTCATCAAAACGACTCCGGAGGAGATCAGATCGAACTTTCCGATCGGCAGCGCGTCGACGGCGTCCGCGACGAACCCGGTCTGCCAATGCCAGAGGTCATTGCTCCGCGTATCGCGCGGAAACGGCCGGCCGTCACGCGGGGCGATGTACTCGAGAAATTCGACCGCGATGCCGTCGGACTTGGTTCTCAATCCTGTGATGTGAAGCCGGGCACCGAAGACGTTGTTCAGATGTTCCTGCTCGGTTCCCGAATTGTCGCTCGTCCCGGCGACCGCCAATCCCAACGCGTCACGGTAGAATCCGAGGCTTGTCTCAGAGTCGCCGACGACGATCGCCGTGTGATCGATGCCGAGGAACAAACCTCCGGCTTTTGCCTTCTGATGCCATTTCACCGCGCCTTTGTCGGGCGGAAACTCAAGGATCTCAAGCACGTGATTGTCGAAATCGCGGAAATAGAACGCCTTGATACCGGCCGCGTTCGGAATCGATTTCGGAAGCGTCTGCGGAGCCGTCGATGCAAATCTGATGTTGCCGCGGCGGAGTTGCGCAAATGCCTTGTCCATGTCCGAAACGATGATCGCAACATGCTGGAACCAACGGTCGTTGCTTCGTGAATCGACCGGAACCGGACGTCCGCCACCGGTCAGATATTCGGTCAGCTCGAGTGTTTCATCGCCGAGCCGGAACCTCGCGATCCGCACCCGAGCGCCGAAAACGCCGGTTAGACGCTCGATGTCCTCACCCCAAGCCTCGTCATCGGACACCTTTTCGAACGGCAGCACGCGGGTGTAAAAATCGATCGCGCGATCCATGTCCGAGACTGTGAAGCCGACCGATTCGACGCGTGAAACCTGGCCGCTCGCCGATCCGGCAAAAAACGCAAGAATCGCCAACAGTCCGATAATCAGCCAGCCGAAGGGAATTTCAAAATAAAGTTTGTCTTTCATAGCAGTGTTTTGGGATTTGCAATTTGCGATTTGCAATTTGCGATTTGAGCGACGACATTGCTCCGTTTCGCAAAGGCAAAAGGCAAAAGGCAAAACGAAAATCGCAAATAGCAAATAGCAAATCGCAAATAGCAAATGGCAAATCGCAAATTTAATCGGCCAACAACAGGTCTCCGACACGAAGCGCATTCGCCATGATCGTCAGCGCCGGATTGACGGCCGAGCTAGACGGGAAAAAGCTGCCGTCGATGACGTACAGGTTCTCAAC
>JBGASE010000046.1:0-21077 GCA_044229875.1 Pyrinomonadaceae bacterium
TACCGCTTGTGCTCAATGATCAGGACATCATCGCCTGTGCCGAAACGGGCACGGGAAAAACTGCGGCTTTCATGCTGCCCATCTTGCATCAATTGATTGAGAGCAACGCCCGCGGAACATCGGTGCTTGTTCTCGCTCCGACGCGCGAACTTGCTAACCAGATCGAACAGTGCGTCATCGATTTCGCACCGAAGAATATCCGATGCGCATGCCTCATTGGCGGCGCCGGGTATCGGAAACAAGAGGACGCGCTTCGCCGCGGGCCGGCGATCATCGTCGCGACGCCGGGCAGGTTGATCGATTTCATGGAACGCGGTGACGTCAATTTTTCGAAACTGACGACGCTCGTGCTCGACGAAGCCGATCGCATGCTCGATATGGGCTTTTTGCCGACGATCAAACGGATCATTAAGACGTTGCCGACCAAACGGCAGACGCTCTTCTTTTCAGCGACAATGTCGTCCGACATCGAAAAGATCGCGTATTCGATGATGATCGATCCCGAATTCATCGAAGTCAGCCGTCGCGGCAAAGTCACCGATCTCGTCGAGCAAACGGTTTATCCGGTTGCGCCGCATTCCAAAATGGTCTTGTTGCTTGATTTGCTTGAGCGCGAGAAGTTTGAGCGCGTGCTGGTCTTTACGCGCACAAAGCGCGGGGCCGATCGTTTGGCGCACGTGCTTGAGAAGCGCGAACATAAGTCCAACCGTATCCATGGCGATCGGTCGCAGTCGCAGCGTGAAGCGGCGCTTGAGAGTTTTCGCCGCGGAAAGACGCGTGTTTTGGTGGCGACCGACGTGGCGGCGCGCGGGATCGATATCGATTCAGTGTCGCATGTCATCAACTACGACGTGCCCGAAGCCCCCGAGGATTACGTGCACCGCATCGGCCGCACCGGCCGCGCGGGAAAGAAGGGGCGGGCGATCACGTTGCTCGCAACCGGAGAAGAGCATAATATGAACGCTATCGAACGCCTGACCGGCCAGAAACTTGAGAGAGTTTTGCTTCCGGATTTCGGCGGCTCGGTACCGGCAATGATTCCGGCAATCGCGAAACCCGTGAGCAAACGCAGCTTTCGTTCATTTCGACCGCGACGCGGCCGATAAAAGGAGATAATGATGGTCACAAAAAAGTATGAGATCGGCGACTCAGTTTCGCTGAATTGTCCGTCGTGCGACGGCGAGCGCGAGCATCTGATCCGCGCGGTCAGTAAGCAGAAAGCGATTACGAAGGCCGATTGCGCCGATTGCGAAACGTCCAACAGCTACAAGAACGGCGTCAAGACCTCGGTCGCGATGTCGAAATCGAAGTCGGCGGCGCCGTACGACAGGACGCGGAAATATCGTCGCGGCCAGATCATGCAGCATTCGGTTTTCGGGATCGGCGAGGTGACCTCGCTGGTCGAACCTCGAAAGATTGACGTCCTTTTCGGCGATCAGACGCGGCGGTTGGTTCACGAACAGAACTAACGTCGGTTTGCGCTTTTTCAAACCCTTAACGGCGATCGGAAACGGTCGCCGTTTTTTTGTGATTTCTGTTAATATTCAGCGTCTATGAAATTCGGATTGATCGCCGGAAACGGCCGATTTCCATTCCTTGTTGCCGAAGGTGCGCGCCGCGCGGGTGCGTCGTTGGCGGTCGTCGCGATCCGCGAAGAGGCCGATCCGGAGATCGAGCAGCTTGCCGATATAGTCCAATGGGTCGGTATCGGCCAACTCGGAAAGATGATCTCCTTTTTCAAATCGGAAGGCGTCTCGAAGGCGATGATGGCCGGACAGGTAAAACATGTCCAGATTTTTTCAGGCGCGCTGCCCGATCTGCGGATGATCAAAATGCTGTGGAGTTTGCCGCAGCGAAATACCGACGCGCTGATCGGCGGCGTTGCGGATGAAATGTCGCGCGAGGGAATCGAACTTATCGATTCGACATTTTTCATCCAGGATCAGCTTGCCCCGGAGGGCGTCCTGACCAAGCGCAAACCGAACGAGACCGAGCTCGGGAACATTGGCTACGGGCTCAAGATCGCGACCGAGATCGCGCGGCTCGATCTTGGTCAGACGATCGTCGTCCGTGCGAAGGCATGCGTCGCGGTCGAAGCGATGGAAGGAACCGACGCGGTGATCAGACGTGCGGGCGAGCTTGCAAACGGGAAGCTGACCGTGGTCAAAGTCGCGAAACCCGACCAGGATATGCGTTTCGATGTTCCGGTCGTCGGGGTTCCGACGATCCGTACGATGATCGACGCCGGCGCGACATGTCTTTGTCTGACACCGGGAAAGACTTTGATCTTTGATCGCGACGAAACGGTCAAACTCGCCAATGAGCACAAGATCGTGATTGTCGGCGTTTCACCGCCGGGTTGAAACATTTAGTGCTTTCGTTCGTAAAAAATTGAAGTGTTCTTATACAACAAATTCGGAGAAAAAATGAAGAAAAATTTGCTTGCATTTGTGTTGGCGACCGCGCTGTTGCTTCCGACGGCCGCGTTTGCCCAAACGGCGGTCAAGATCACGCCGAAAGAGCGTCAGATGGCGGATTCGATTACCGCGGCGCAATTGAAGGATTATCTGTACTATGTCGCATCGGACGAGATGGAAGGCCGTGACACGCCGTCGAAAGGGCTCGATCTGACAGCAAAGTTCATCGGCACGTTGCTTTCGCGTTGGGGATTCAAACCCGCCGGCGATGACGGCACGTATTTTCAGAAGATCGCGCTGCGCCGTGAATCGGTCGATCCGGCAAAAACGACGGTTGCGGTCGACGGCACATCGTTCGTTTTCAATGACGACTTTTTCCGGCTCTCGGGCGATGCAGACGCAACATCGGGTTCGCTGGTTTTCGGAAAGGACGGTTGGATGGTCAAGTCGAAGAATATCGACTCGCTTGCGGGAATCGACGTCAAAGGCAAGATCGTCGTGATCTCCGGAGCCGGGTTCTCGCAGCGCTACATCATCCCGCCGCCGCAGGGCGTAACGCCGGCCGAACTTGTTGATGACAAACGCGGCACTGACTGGGCCGATCCGATCACAAATGCGACGAACAAAGGCGCCGCGGGTGTCATCGTTGTCGCCCCGGCGCAATTGCTGGCTGCTTGGGATCAGGTTCGCGGTTTCTTTTCACGCGGTTCAATGGCGCCCGAGAAATTGGGCGGAAACCGTCCCACGGGCCCGAATGCGCCGGTGATGCTTGCGGGCGCAAAACTTCGTGACGCGATCTTCGGCGCCGGTGCGGATATTTCGAAGGTCGCCGCCGGCGATCTCGGCAAGTCCGGAACAGTCGGCGCGAAGAGCAAAACGGAAACGCTTTGGACACAAAACGTTGTCGCGGTCTGGGAAGGATCCGATCCGGTACTGAAAAGTGAAATGGTAGCGATCGGTGCGCATTACGACCACGTCGGCGTCAATCCGAATGCCCGCGGCGATGACAAGATCTTCAACGGCGCGGACGACGACGGATCGGGAACGGTCGCTGTTTTGTCGATCGCCGAAGCGCTGGCGAAGGCACCGAAGCGGCCGAAGCGCTCGGTTCTCTTTGTCTGACACGCCGGTGAAGAAAAAGGACTTTGGGGAAGCGAATACTTCAACAAATTCCCGACTGTCGACATCAAAAAGGTCATAACCCAGTTGAACATCGACATGATCGGCCGCAGCAAGAAGCCTGGTTACATGGCGCCGTGCGACACCAATCCGGCTCCCGGCCGCAAACCCTGCAACGGCGAATTGTCGGGCGAAAGCGAGATCTATGTCATCGGATCGGAAATGATGAGCTCAACGCTCGGTGCAATCACGAAGGGAACCAACGACGGATTCCTGAAGCTGAATTACAACTATCGTTACGACGATCCGAAGGATCCGAACCGATTCTTCTTCCGTTCAGATCACTTCAACTATGCGGTTAACGGCATTCCGGTAGTTTTCTGGTTCGACGGCGAGCATGAGGACTATCACGGTGCCGGCGATCACGCCGACAAGATCGACTATGCCAAGATGGAAAAGGTTACGCGCACGATCTTTCTCACGCTCTGGGAACTGACTGATTTGAAGGAACGTCCGAAGATCGACAAACAGCTTCCGCCGGAACTTAACCAGCGGTAGTCATTTACGCTTTGATTTTCAATTGACGGTAGGCCTCGGATTTTCCGAGGCCGAATTCTTTTGCGGCCTGTTTCAACGCGGACTTCGGATCCGCACCGTCGGCCTCGAGGTTCGCGACACGATCCGCAAGCGTATTCGCCGTTGGTGCCGAGCCGGATGCTTCCGGTTCGGCACGCGCGATGACGAGCACGATCTCGCCCTTCACCGGTTCGGCTGCGAACCGTTTTGCGAGTTCACCGATCGTTCCGTCGACGATTGATTCATGCAGCTTCGTCAGTTCGCGGGCGACGCACGCGCGTCGGTTTCCAAGCACTGACTCGCAATCGGCAAGCGCCCGCGCCAGCCGATGCGGCGTTTCGTAAAAGACGAGTGTCGCCGGAATCGCTCCGGCAGACTCGAGCCGACGGATTCGTTCGGATCGCTTTGACGGCAGGAATCCGCCGAAAAACACGGAATCGGTCGCGAGCCCGGACGCAATAAGTGCGCTGACAAACGCTGCCGGGCCGGGAATCGGGATGACCGCGATTCCGGCGCGCCGTGCGGCATCGACTATCCGAAAGCCGGGATCGCAGATTCCGGGCGTTCCGGCGTCGCTGACGATCGCCACCGACCGGCCCGCGCCGAGCTCATTCATCAGTTGATCGACGCGCTCGTGTTCGTTGTGCTCGTGATAGCTGACCAGGCGATTCCTGATGCCGTAATGATTGAGAAGTTTGAGCGTGTGGCGCGTGTCTTCACACGCGATCAGATCGACGGATCGAAGCGTCTCAAGCGCCCGCGGCGAGATGTCCTGAAGATTGCCGATCGGCGTCGCGACCAGAAAAAGAGTCATGCAATTACGTTAGTCGAAAATCGGAATTCTTGAAAGCTTGCGGGCTCGGGAAACTGGCGACTAAATCAAGCTTCAAGATATTCCAGAATCAAAAATCAAAGTTCAAGATTCTCCAAAATCCAAAATCCAAAATCCAAAATCCAAAAGCCCGGACTCTTTCGAGTTCCGGGCTTTTCGTTTGATCACGTCCCGACTTGGTTTCGGAAGGGCTGGATTTTCCGGGACGCACTCAAACTTGTTAGAACGGCCACGGTAAGCGATTGCGCCAGTCTCCGTTTCCGGTCCGATTGTTGCGGTTGTTGTACCGATACGAGTTCGACAGCGTGTTCAGATCCTGTTTGATCCGGTTCCAGTCGCTTTGCAGGCGGCCGTCGAGTCGGACACGGTAGAGCGCGCTTTCGAGCTGGTTGCCGAGCTGGATCACCCGACGGGCTTCGTCTTCCGAGCGACGGTAGTCGCGTCTGTTGTCATATGCGTCATCAAGGTCGTCGGCCGCATTCTTGAAACTCGTCGCCAATCGGTTCAGCTGATCTTCGCGACGCCGATCGTCGTAACGGCTGCGATCCAGTTCGCGGTCGAGCCGGCGGGCAAACTCACGGCTCCGGTTTTTCAGGTTCTTGATCGTCGCCTGCAGGTTTCGATTGTAGCTTCCGTTGTTGCGATTGTAGTCGTCATCACGGTCGCGTCGATCACGCCGATCCGTCCTGTAATCGTCGTTGTCGCGATCACGGTCGCGGTCGCGCCATTGAGCGGATGCGAGCGTCGGCAGACCTAAGACAAGTACAGAAAAAGCAAACATTGTAATTAGTTTTTTGAATCGGTTCATTTTGGTTCTCCTTGTTCTTTCGTTTCGGGCAATGCTCAATCTTTAACCTTGTCGGCAGGACTGCTTTTGCCTCCGCCGACGATAGAGCAAAGGGTGTGCCAAATCTTGTACGGCCGACATTGTGTCAGCGTAAACATAACGAGATCAACATGTTGCGGGTGGCGGCAAATTCGGACGAGGCAGTTTGGAGAGAAGATCGACGATTTCGTATGTCGCATATGGTGAGGCCGACAGTCGAAATCGTCGGGCAAAGAAAAAGACGATCCGAAGATCGTCTTCACGACTACTTGGTTGATCCGAATGCTCAGTTTCCGAGCGATTTAAGTGCATTGATCCGTCCGCCGCTCGCGACTTTTCCTTTCAGCGATTCAAGCGGATCAACCGACTTCAGGATTCGTTCGCGAAGCTGCTCAACCGACAAATTCGATTCGCGTGCGAGCACGAGCGCGGCAGTTCCCGAAACATACGGAGTCGCCAT
Organism: Pyrinomonadaceae bacterium; assembly: GCA_044229875.1. Lineage (GTDB taxonomy): Bacteria > Acidobacteriota > Blastocatellia > Pyrinomonadales > Pyrinomonadaceae > JAFDVJ01. The sequence goes on from JBGASE010000046.1 coordinate 6,231, forward strand.
CGACGTTCCCGACGCGTCGCGATAATCGTCATTCAGCCACGTCGAAGGAATTTCCCGGCCCGGCGCTGCGACATGAACGGTCTTGGCGCCGAAGTTCGAAAATGACGCGAGCGCGTCAAACCGATCAAGCGCGGCAACGCTGATCACGTTCGGCAGTTCGTAGTTTGAAGGATAATGCGGCTTGCTGTCATTGTCGGTGCTGCTGTTTCCGGCCGCCGCGACAAACAGTATGCCCGCATCGCCCGCGGCGCGGATCGCATCGCCAAGCGCCTTCGAGTATTGGGTCGATCCCCAACTGGCGCTGATGACGCGGACGTTGACGCCGTTTCGTTTGCGATCGATCGCATAATTGATCGCTTCGATCGCGTCTTTTGTCGAACCGAATCCACCGCGTCCGAGAAATTTGAGCGGCATGATCGTGACTTTCCAGTTGATGCCGCTGACGCCCTCCTCATTGTCGCCGACGGCGCCGATGATTCCGGCACAATGCGTTCCGTGACCGTTCTCGTCCATCGGATCGGACGAATTTTTCGTCGCGTTGAAACCGCGGGCGTCGTTGACCGTGCCGAGGTCGTCGTCCTTGTATTGGGGAACCGAATCTGGCCGGAACCACATGTTTGCCGCAAGATCGACGTGCGTGTAATCAACTCCGGTGTCGAGCACGGCAACCACTATCTTTTGATCTCCGGTCGTCTTCGCCCAAGCCTTGATCGCCGAAATGTCGGCTCCTGACTTGCCGCCTTCCTGTCCGCTGTTCTTGAGCGGCCATTGTTCATTGAAATAGGGATCGTTCGGCGTGATTCCGTCAACCGGTTCCGTCGGATCGCGTTCTTCGAGCCGTCGGTCGGATTCTCTCGGATCAAGCTCGATCCGCACGTTCGGCTCCGCGTATTCGACAAATTCCGAAAGTTCCGCGTATTTGGCGGCAACGGTCGCTGCATCTGCATTGTCAAGATCGTCGATCGAGAAAAGCCCCTTGACCGACTCGATCGAATCTTCAATGCGGTCGTTGTTCTTGGTGGTGATCCGTTTGATCTCTTCGGCTGGGACGCCGGGTTTGAATTTCACCAAAACCTCGGGCTCGCGTTCTTCGTCCGGGCGCGTGACCGTCACGGTCTTGACCTTTTTGACGGTCGGCGTTTCAGACGGAATCGTCGACTGCCATCGCCGAATCTGTCCCATGACCGCTGCCAGCGTGATCAGTACCACGGCCAAACAAAGATGGATCCAAATGTTATTTCGGTTCATTGTTTCAACTCCAAACAATCAGGGCCCGGCAACGATCCGCAATTCACGCGGTCGCGGCCGAAGCCCGAAAAACTAGTCGATAACGTAATTCTTTCCGCCGAAGCCGACGAGCCGCAGATGCGATTTGTCGGCCCGGTATTCATAGCGCTTCCCGTTAGCCGAAAGTTTGATGATCCAGCCAGTGGCGATCATCTGGGCGGCAAGCTCACCGCTCGCGCCGGCGCCGAGCGCCATGTCGGGAAAATCAGTCTTCGCAACGGAATCGGTTTTTACATCCGAGATGCTGATCCCGAGACGCCGCGACAGATCGCCCTTCGCTTTTTGTACTGCACTTTCTTCGCTAAGTCGCATTTCTTGATTTTGAATGCCGGAAACAACACAATTTTGCGCTTTCCGCTCGTTTTAGTCAATGAATTTTCGCGCCCGTTCCGCGAACTGTAACGCTAAATACTTCATTTGATACGATTTAGTTCCAAAGAAATTAACCCATTCGGTTGCAATGAATTAAATATCGAAATATAATCGCGTTTACTATCAGTCGTCACCGCAGTTTGGACCGACGCAAACACGCTATCACAGATTGTTAACACAGAAATCGCTTAGATGAAAGGCTGTCATTTCGACAGCCTTTTTTGCATTCTTGAGCCAGCGCTCAGCCTGAAGATTTCAACAAGTGCCGGGACGATAAAAACGGCACATGCGATTCCGAGGATCAGCCCGGTGACGAAACGCGTCGTGAAAGTGTTTTCCCAAATGCCGAAAATGGTCAGCGACCAGTCAATCCCGATCGGCACCATCGCGCCAAAAAGCCAGAATCTTGGGAATGGTTCGATAACGTCGACTGGTCGCAGAAGGGGATAAATCACGAAACCGGCGAGAATTCCAAAGTAGACTCCGAAACATCGTGAACAAACGCCGAATTTATGTTCGAGGATGTGAAACGATCGGTCGGGCATCTGGTGGCAGATAACCGAGAACGCCTTGTACAAACCGTTTCCGAGAGCATCAAATCCGCCCGCCATCGCAATCGGCGGCAGCAGGATAAGAGCAATCCAAACCAATGCAATGATGGTGGTTACGAGCCAGACGCGTCGTGCCTGCCGACGAAAAAACGCGGCGATTTCTACTTGGACGTACTCTTGTTGCATTTCTCAGGCTTCAGAATTCAGACGTCAGACGTCAGATGTCAGACTTCAGATTTCAGACGGCAGACTTCAGATACTTAGGATAACGGATTTGGGATTTCGGATCGCCTTCCGGGTTCATGTGTCGCAATTCCGATCGTTCCCGAAGGATTCAGAATCCGAATATGCTTGAATCCAAAATCCAAAATCTAAAATCCAAGATCCAGAATCTAAAATCGTATGACAGCGTCGGGTCCGCCTTCGACATGGACCGTATCAACGAAACGGATATGGCGCGAATCGGTGGTCATGACAACCGAGTGCGTTCGTTTTCCGGCACCAAAGAAGCGGACGCCGCGGAGCAGCGCGCCGTCGGTGACGCCAGTCGCCGCAAAAATGATCTTCTTGCCGGGCGCGAGATCGTTCGTGTCATAGATCTTGTTCGGATCGGAAATACCCATCGATTTGAGCCGGTCCATGACCTCTTCTGCGGGCGGAACCTTTGATTTGTCAACGCCGAGCCGTTCCGGATCCCAAACGAGCTTGGCCTGTATTTCGCCATTGAGGCATTTCATCGCCGCCGCCGTGATCACGCCCTCGGGCGCGCCGCCGATTCCCATCAGCGCGTGGATGTTGGTCCCGGCGACCGCAGCCGAGATACCGGCAGAAAGATCACCGTCCGAGATCAGACGAATGCGCGCGCCGGCGTTGCGCACATCCTGAACCAATTGCTTATGACGCGGCCGATCAAGGCAGATGACTGTCAGATCGTCAACCTCGCGTCCGAGACGGCGGGCGATGTGTTTGAGATTTTCCTTGACCGGTGCATCGATATCAACGGCGCCGCGGCAGCTCGGACCGACGACGATCTTGTCCATGTAAATATCAGGCGCGTTGAGCAATCCGCCGCGTTCGGCGGCCGCGAGCACGGCGATCGCGTTGTTTGCGCCGAGCGCACAAAGGTTCGTACCCTCAAGCGGGTCGACGGCGATGTCAACTTCGGGAAATTCGGCGCGTGCTTCTTCAGAGAACATTCCGCCGCCGACTTCCTCGCCGATATAAAGCATCGGTGCCTCATCGCGCTCACCCTCGCCGATCACGATCCGACCCTTCATCGGAACCGAATCCATGACATCGCGCATCGCTTCAACGGCGACGTGATCGCTGTGCTTCCGATCACCCTGACCCATAGTCTTCGCAGACTCGATCGCCGCCGCTTCCGTCACTCTCAAAAAGTCCAGCGCGAGTTCCCGCTCAGCCTTCATATTCGTCATATAAGTATCCTAAAATAGCTTGAAATTATGTGTTTATAACGTTGGCATTGTAACACTTGTGCCTCGCGATTTGACAACTTCCGCTCTGGATATTACGGTTTTATTTTGGTTTTGAGGACATAATTCAGGAGAGTTTTCACAGAGATGACATACGTTGTTACCGAACCTTGCGTTGATTGCAAATATACCGACTGTGCCGCGGTTTGCCCGGTTGAGGCGTTTCACGAACTGCCCGACAAACTGTTGATCAATCCGGACACCTGCATCGACTGCGACGCATGTTTGCCGGAATGCCCGGTCGAGGCGATCTTCTCCGATATGTCGATCCCGGAAGAATACATGGGCTGGCTCGAAAAGAATGCCGAGGCCGAAAATTATCCGATCATCAGCACGAAGCAACCGGCGCTCTTCGGCGCGAGCTGCAAAGGCAATCCCGAATAATTATCCGATCAAGTCCGATTTCGAAATGGGTGACCGCTCGGTTGCCCTTTTTTGTTGCGTTTTTGTTGTAATTATTGTGTTTAACAGCGTTAATGAGTTAGAATCTTCGTGCGGCATGCGCGGCTGCGTTCGACAAAAGCAACAACAATTTATCCCGCCTTCGAAATTTGTCTAGTTGAGGAAGATTTCGTGCTTTAGGTCTATATAAAATCAAACCCAAAACCAATGAGCGAATCCACGGCAACCACATGCAAGGTTCTTGTACTTTTCGGAACGCGACCCGAGGCGATCAAGCTGGCGCCGATCATCCATGAACTCCAACGCGGCGATTTTCAGACCTGTGTCGTTTCGTCGAGTCAGCACAAAGAACTTCTAAAACCGTTCCTGCGTCTGCTTGAGATCGAAACCGATTTCGATCTCGGCGTTATGCGCAAGGACCAGTCACCGAATGAGGTCGCGTCACGCGTTCTTGCAAAGTTCGACAAGATCCTCGCAGACGAAAAGCCAGACCTGATCCTGGTTCAGGGCGATACGACGACCGCGCTTGCAGGCTCGCTCGCCGGATTCAATCGCCGTATTCCCGTCGGCCATGTCGAAGCCGGTCTCAGAAGCGGCAATTTGCAGAGCCCGTTTCCTGAAGAAATGAACCGAAGGGTCGTTTCGCAGATCGCGACGCTTCATTTTGCGGCTACCGAGAAAAATCGCGCGAATCTGATTTCCGAGGGAATCAAAAGTGAGGTCGTCTTCGTTACCGGAAACCCGGTCGTCGACAGCCTGAAACAGATCCTCAAAACTTCAAAACCGAGCGATCGGATCCGCGCGCTGATCGATTCAACAAACCGAACGAAGCGAATCTTGCTGACAACTCACCGACGAGAGAGTTTTGGCGAAACAATGGGCGGAAACCTCCAGGTTCTCAAAGACTTTGTCGGGTCAAGAAATGATCTCAGCCTGATCTTTCCGGTTCATCCGAATCCGAACGTGCGCAAGGTCGCGGAATCGATCCTCGCCGGAACGCGCGGCGTCCATTTGATCGAACCGCTTGATTATATTGACTTTATCTCGTTGATGAAGGAGGCGTGGCTGATCGTTTCCGATTCGGGAGGCGTTCAGGAAGAGGCGCCGACGCTCGGCAAACCGCTGCTCGTGCTGCGTGAAAACACGGAACGCCCCGAAGCGATCCATGCCGGAATCGCAAAGCTCGTCGGAGGCAATCCGAAGCGTTTGAAAATGATGCTTGAAGAGAATTACGCGATCAATACCTGGATGCGGTCGGTGAAGGAAATAGCAAACCCGTTCGGCGACGGCACCGCCGCCCGCAAGATCGTGCGGATCATCGCCGATCGCCTGAAACTGAAAGCCAAGCGGTAATTGAACTTTCTTGAAGAAATGCAGGCGAGCCCCCGAAAAAACATTCTGACTGTTCTGGTCGAGGATTATTTCCACGTCGGGGCGTTCGAGAATCTGATCCAGCGCCAGAACTGGGCTCACTTCGAGCCGCGATACGAACGGAACACGATCAAGACGCTCGACCTGCTTGATGAACTCGACACCAAAGCGACGTTCTTCGTTCTCGGCTGGATCGCCGAACAGAATCCGAAGCTGATCCGCGAGATCGCGGCGCGCGGTCATGAGGTCGCCAGCCGCGGATTCTATCACCGCAGCCTCAAACATCTGACAAACGACGAGTTCCGCGAAGACCTCCGGCGCACAAACGGCGCGCTTGAAGCAGCCTGCGGACAGAAAGTGATCGGCTACCGAAGTGCCGAAAAGCTCAAATTTCACACCGACGCGTGGATCTTTGACGTGCTTGCCGAAGAAGGTTTCGTCTATGACGCGTCGTTTGTTCCCGTCCGCCGCGACAGCGAAGCCCAGCGGTTCGCGCATCAGGTTCACACAGCCGGACGCGCGGTCTGGGAGTTCCCTTATCCGACGGCAAATATCGGCGTCGGCCTCTTGCCGATCTCCGGCGGTAATTACTTTCGTCAGATTCCATACACGCTGATGCGATCGGCAGTGAAGAACTTTACCGAACGGCATGAACAGCCGTTCACGATGTACTTTCACGTTTGGGAACTGGACGCCGAACAGCCGCGGATCTCGGCCGCGTCGACATTCAACCGCATCCGACACTACCGGAAACTCGACAAAATGGAGTGGATCATCAAAGAGAATCTCCGCGAGTACGAGTTCACGTCGGCGGCGAACTATCTCGGGGTTGAGCCGGAAACGGTCGCGTCTCCGGCCGTTTCGGTTTCCGACAACATCGTTGAGATCACCGGCGACCGCGAGCTGACCGCCGTCTCGGTCGTCATTCCATGTTTTAACGAAGAATCATCGCTGCCCTATCTGTCGAATACGCTCCGGAGCGTTGAAGCGAAGCTGATCGAAACCGGCTACGATCCGACGTTTATCTTTGTCGATGACGCGAGCACCGACGCAACCGCTGAGCGGATTGACGAGCTCAGCTCGGAGCGTCCGAATGTCAGGATCGTGCGTCATGAAGCGAACCAGGGAGTTGCCGCCGGGATCATGACCGGTATCCGTGCGGCTGAGACCGAAATCGTCTGTTCGATGGATTGCGACTGCACTTATGATCCGCATGAACTCGCGAAAATGATCCCGCTGTTGGGTGAAGACGTCGATCTCGTCACGGCTTCGCCTTACCATCGCGAAGGCGGCGTCCGAAACGTTCCGGGCTGGCGGCTGTTCCTTTCAAAGGGCGCATCCTGGCTGTATCGAAGGACGTTGCGTTCGAAGCTCGACACGTACACAAGCTGCTTTCGCGTGTATCGCCGATCCTCAGTCGCCGGAATGGCGATCGAAGAACAAGGATTTCTCGGTGTCGCGGAGATGCTCGGCCGGCTTGATCTTGCTGGCGGCCGGATCGTCGAATTTCCCGCTGTTCTTGAAGTCCGGCTTTTCGGATTCTCAAAAATGAAGACCGCACGGACGATCGCCGGACACCTTCGGTTGCTGACCAGACTGGCGCGGCTTCGGGTCGAGATCGGCGAAGCGGTCGACAACGAAGCTCAGATTGAAGAAATTTCGGAAAAAACCTTGAAATCTCCATCGAAATAGGCGTTTAACCAATCAGAAAAACTTTTATCACAAGGAAACCGTTTTAAAATTATGACACCCGTAGCGGAAAAGGAAATGATCAAACTACCATCGGATCAGGATATTTCGGGACGAACTTTCGGAGCCGAAGAGATCGCGGCCATCACTGAAGTCCTGCAGTCAGGCGTGCTTATCACGACCAAGGGCAAATACGGAAAAATGCTCGAACAATCGTTCGCCGAGAAGATCGGCGCAAAGTTCGCGTATGCCTGCAATTCCGGATCGGCAGCCGTCCATGTTGCAATTGCGGCCATCAATCCGAATCCCGGCGACGAGATCGTAACGACTTCGATCACCGACATGGGCGCGCTGACGCCGATCATTTTTCAGGGCGCGATCCCGGTCTTTGCCGACGTCGATCCGCTGACGCTGAACGTTACCGCAGAAACGATCGAACGGGTTCTCAGCGATCGCACAAAGGCGATCATCGTCACGCATCTGTTCGGAAATCCTTGTGAAATGGACGCGATCATGGAACTCGCGAACTCACGCGGGATTCCGGTCATCGAAGACACCGCGCAGTCGTTCCTCGCGACCGTCAACGGCAAGAACGTCGGTACGATCGGCGCGATCGGCGCGTTTTCGTTCCAACAGGGAAAACACATGACGACCGGTGAAGGCGGCATCGTCGTCACCGATGACGAAGCACTCGCCCGACGGATGTTCCTATTCATCAACAAGGCCTGGGGCTACGGCGATTCGAATCCGGATCATTATTTCGCATCGCTCAATTACCGAATGACCGAACTTCAGGCCGCGCTCGCGTACGAGCAGCTCAAGAAACTCGACGCTTGCGTCGCGCAGCGCCGTAAGATGGCATCGCTGCTTGATTCGCTGATCGCCGACATTGACGGAATCGAATCATACAAGCCGGCTGAAAACGCGACGATGACGTACTGGAAATTCTGTCTGCGCGTCGACGACACGAAGATCGAAGACGGATCGGTCGGGCTCGCGAAAGCGCTCAAGGTCTATGACGTTGCGTCGGCTCCGCGATATGTTGTCAAACCCGCATACAAATGTCAGGTGTTCCGCGAACAGAACACGTTCGGCGACAGCCATTTCCCGTTCAATCTCGCGCGGCCCGAAGCCGTCGATTACAACGACGACAACTTTGCCGGAACGATCAAGGGACTGCATGACGTGCTGGTGCTTCCGATCAACGAAAAATACGAAGCGCATCACATCGAGTTTCTCGCGTGTTCGATCCGTGAGGCGGCCGAAGCATGCCGCAAGCACTGATCTTTCGTTTTTGAAACTGAAGACTTCGAGAAAACCCGGTCAAAAGGTCGGGTTTTCTTTCAGAATTTGGCTCGGCGATCGCTGAATCGGGGGCTGGAAAGGACTGTAAAGACAATGAATACATCAGATAAGAAACGTCTCCGGTTTGGATTGATCGGGGCCGGCGGAATTGCCCAGGCGTACGCCCAAGCGTTCAATGAAAGCGATTGTTGCGACCTTGTTGCCGTTGCTGACGTCCGCGGGGATGCGGCCAGGGCGCTGGCCGAGATCGTCGGCGGCAAAAGCTATGACGATTATCGGCAGCTCGCGGAAAACGAAACCCTCGACGCATTGATCGTCGCCACGCCGCCGAAATCGCATCCCGAGATCGCTTGCTATTTCATGGAACGGGGCGTTCCCGTATTGTGCGAAAAACCGCTCTGTCTGACCGTCGCGGAAGCTGAAAAGATGATCGCGACCGCGGAACGGATGAATGTACTGTTCACGATGGCATCAAAATTCCGGTACTGTGACGATGTCATCAAGGCAAAGGGCATCGTCGCCTCAGGCACGCTCGGCGAGGTCGTCCAGTTTGAGAACGCATTTACCGCCAAGGTCGATATGTCGAAGCGCTGGAACTCGGATTCAGAGGTTTCGGGCGGCGGTGTTTTGATCGACAACGGAACGCACTCGGTCGATATCGTCCGCTATTTTCTCGGCCCGATCGACAGCGTGCTCGCCGTTGACGCCGGCGGAACGCAGGGTCTGAACGTTGACGAAAACGTAAAAATGTTCGCAAAGACGAAATCAGGCGTCATCGCAAGTGTCGATCTGACCTGGGGAATCAACAAGGAACTTCCCTATTTTATCAGCGTTTACGGGACAAACGGAACACTCCATATCGGCTGGCGCGAATCGAAGTACAAGGTTCACTCGAGCCCCGATTGGACGGTCTTCGGATCGGGCTATGACAAGGTCGCGTCTTTCAGGGGCAAGATCGAGAATTTCTCGCACGTTCTGCGCGGCAACGGCGATCTGCTGATCAAGCCCGCCGACGCGCTCGCCAGCGTACAGGTCATCGAGGCGGCATACAAATCGTTGAATCAAAACCTGTGGCAGCCGGTAGTCGAAAGGGCAAACGCCGGAAAAGCGTGAGGGGAGAGACGGTAAGGTCAGATGTCAGACGTCAGATGTCAGACGTCAGACGTCAGATGTCAGAAGTCAGACGTCAGATGTCAGATGTCAGACGTCAGATGTCAGAAGTCAGAAGTCAGATGTCAGACGTCAGACGTCAGATGTCAGAAGTCAGACGTCAGATGTCAGAAGTCAGACGTCAGATGTCAGAAGTCAGAAGTCAGATGTCAGAAGTCAGACTTATGGCGTCATACGTCAGTTGTCGACCGGAAATCTCAAATCTGAAATATCTGAAATCTGAAGTCTGAAGTCTGAAGTCTGAAGTCTGAAGTCTGACGTCTGAAAAGCAATGCCACGAATTCATCCAACAGCAATCATTGAAGACGGTGTCACGATCGGCGAAGGTACGAGCGTTTGGGACAATGTTCACATCCGCCACGGAGCGTCGATCGGCGAACAATGCATCGTCGGCGAAAAATCTTACATCGCCTATGACGTTAAGATCGGAAACCGCGTCAAGATCAATGCGATGGTCTATATTTGCGCCGAGGTTACGATCGAGGACGGAGTCATGATCTCGGCCTCGACGACGTTCACCAACGATCGGTTTCCGCGGGCGACGTTTCCGGATCTTAAAACGCTTCGTCCGTCCGAACCTGACGAGCACACGCTGACGACTCTTGTCCGCGAAGGCGCGACGATCGGCGCCGGCTGCACGATCGGCAACGATCTCGAGATCGGGCGGTGGGCAATGGTCGGAATGGGCTCGCTGGTGACGAAATCGGTCCCCGATTTTCACCTCGTCATCGGAAGCCCGGCGCGTTCGATCGGTGCGGTTTGCAAATGCGGACAGCTTTTTCACCGGTTCGGCGATGCCGCCGGATCGGACACCGTCGCGTGCGGCTGCGGACTGCGATATTCGATAGCCGATCGGGACGTTTCATCGCTCGGCTGAGAATTCCGGCCTGATACTTCGAAAAATGGAAAAGTCCGCAGTCGAATCAATCGCTGTCGTCGGCGCCGGTTTTCTCGGCCTTACGCTCGCGTTGCGTCTTTCGCAGGCCGGACACACTGTGACGATCTTTGAATCGGCGAATGAAATCGGCGGTCTCGCGGCGGCGTGGGAACTCGGCGATGTCGTTTGGGACAAACATTACCACGTGACGCTGCTTTCAGATTCGTTCACGCGCCGGATCGTTGATGAACTCGGGCTTGCGGGCGAGTTCGAATGGGTCGAAACGAAGACTGGCTTCTATACGGACGGAAAACTCGTTTCGATGTCGAACACGCTCGAATTCCTGAAGTTTCCGCCGCTCGGGCTGATCGGAAAACTGCGCCTCGGAGGAACGATCTTTTTCGCTTCCCGCGTCCGTGACTGGAAAAAGCTCGAACGGATCAGTGTCGAAGACTGGCTGACGCGTCTTTCGGGCAAAGCAACGTTCGAGAAAATGTGGCGGCCGTTGCTGCGTGCAAAACTCGGCGAAGCCTATAAAAAGACGAGCGCCGCATTCATTTGGGCGACGATCCAGCGGATGTACGCGGCCCGCAATTCGGGCCTCAAAAAGGAGATGTTCGGCTATGTCCGCGGCGGTTACGGCCGCGTTCTGGCGAGATTCGGTGAAGTTCTCGAATCGATCGGCGCGGATGTCAGGCTGAATTCGCCGGTGGCGCGGGTCGAGAAAGACGCCGACGACAGGTTCACGGTCATTTCCGGCGCCGATCAGAAAAGTGACCGGTTCGATCGCGTGATTCTGACGTGTCCGTCGTCGGTCGCGGCCAAGATAGTTCCGCAGCTCGGCGATGCCGAAAAGCAAAAGCTCAGCGGGATCGAATATCAGGGCATCGTTTGCGCGTCGGTGCTGCTGAAACGCTCGCTCTCGCCGTTCTACGTGACAAACATCACGGACGATTCGCCGTTCACCGGGATCATCGAAATGTCGGCGCTTGTCGATAAATCCGAGTTCGGCGGAAACGCGCTTGTTTATTTGCCGAAATACGTCGCTCCGGACGATCCGATGTTCGGGAGATCCGACGCAGAAATCGAAGAGATGTTCATTTGCGGGCTCGAAAAGATGTATCCCGAATTCAACCGAAGCGACGTCGTCAGCTTCAGGATCTCTCGCGTCCGCGAGGTGTTTCCGTTGCCGACGCTCGATTATTCCGCGAATCTGCCGCCGATCGCCGCGTCGCTTCCGGGACTTTTCATTCTAAATTCGTCGCAGATCACGAACGGAACGCTGAACGTCAACGAAACGGTTCAGTTGGCGGAAAAGTTCTGCGCCGATTATCGAAATTCGGCCGGCGCATCAAAAGTAACGAAATGATTGCAAGTCTCAGTCTGGACCTCGACAACAAGTGGTCCTACATGAAAACGCACGGAGATGCCGGATGGGAATCTTACCCGTCATATCTCGACGCGTGCGTGCCGCGGGTGCTCGAATTTCTGAACCGGCGCAATCTCAGAATCACTTTTTTTATCGTCGGCCAGGATGCGGCGCTCGACAAAAACCGCGAGGCGCTCGGACAGATCGCGGCCGCCGGACATGAGATCGGCAATCACAGTTTCCGCCATGAACCGTGGCTCCATCTTTACTCGAAATCGGAACTGATCGACGAGTTCGCGCGGACCGAAGACGCGCTTGAGTCGGTCACCGGATCGCGGCCGAAGGGATTTCGCGGACCTGGCTATTCGCTCAGTCCGACGGTGCTGGAAGTTCTCGCAGAGCGCGGTTACGAATACGATTGCTCAACATTGCCGACATACATCGCGCCGCTGGCCAGGGCGTATTATTTTTTCAAATCGCCCGAAATGTCCGCCGAGGAAAGAGAGAAGCGAAAGAAGCTGTTCGGAAAATTTGCCGACGGTTTTCAGTCGCTCAAGCCGTATCGGTGGAAGATCGGCGAAAATTCGCTGACTGAGATCCCGGTGACTACGATGCCACTGGTCAAGACGCCGATACACGCAAGTTACGTCATCTATCTTTCGACCTTTTCGAAGATGGCGGCACGCGCATATTGGAAATCCGCGTTGGCGATGTGCCGCGCGACCGGGACCGAGCCGAGCCTGTTGCTTCATCCGCTCGATTTTCTGTCCGGCGACGATGCGCCGGAGCTCAGGTTTTTCCCAGCGATGAACCTGCCGATCGAAGAAAAACTGGAATTTGTCGGCGAGATTCTCGATTCACTGGCGAAGGATTTCGATCTCGTCACGATGCATGAACATGCGCGGATCGCATCCGGCCGCACGTTGCCGGTGAAGGATATTTTGGAGACGGCCGGATCAAGATGAAAGCGACGGAAACAGTTCAGGCACCGGTTCAGACCGGGATTTCATCGATGCTTTCGGCGTTGCTGACCGAAATGCGGCCGCTTGAATGGTCGAAGAATCTGCTCGTCTTTTCGGGACTGATCTTCTCGCGCTCGTTGACCGATCCGCATAATCTGGCGGTCAGCGTCGCCGGATTTCTGCTCTTTTGCTGCGCCAGCAGCGGAGTTTATCTTTTCAATGACCTTTGCGACCTGGCCGAGGATCGCGAGCATCCGGTCAAACGTCACCGGCCGCTCGCGTCGGGCGCGCTGCCGGTCGGCGTCGCACGCGTCGCGATGGTCATTCTGTTTTCGACCGCAACGCTCGGTGCGCTATGGCTCGACCACGGATTTGCGGCGATCATCGCCGTATATCTCGCAACCTGTCTCGCATATTCGTTCAAACTCAAGGACATCGTGATTCTCGACGTCATCCTTATCGCGTCGGGATTTGTCCTGCGCGCCATCGCGGGCGCGGTCATCATTCATGTCGAGGTTTCGGAATGGCTCGTCCTTTGCACCTCGATGGTTGCGCTGCTCGTCGGTTTCGGAAAACGGCGGCACGAGCTCGTCCTGCTTGAATCGGCGGCGGGCAGTCATCGTCGCAGTCTGGTGGATTATTCGATCGAATTTCTTGATTCGGTGATGAACATCTGCGCCGGCGCCGCGGTTCTGACATACGCGCTTTACACGCGGGCCGACCAGACGATCGAGCGCGTCGGGTCGCGCGCGATGCTGATCACGATCCCGTTCGTGATCTACGGCGTTTTTCGCTATCTATTTCTGATTCACCGGCGCCAGGCGGGCGGAGATCCGGTTCAGATCCTCTTCCGCGACCGGCCGACGATGCTCAACTTGCTGCTTTGGATTCTGACGGCCGCGATTGTCATCTATTTACCGAAGATTCTGTGAGACCGACGTTCAAACACTTACTGATCGCGATCTTCTTGATCGGCGCCGCCGTGCGGATCGCCGACATGTTTCGCCCGATCAACCAGTCGTCATGGCGCGAATCCGACGTCGGCGCGATCGCCCGGAATTTCTCGAAGGAGTCGATGAACATCTTTTATCCGCGGATCGACTGGCGCGGAACGACGCCGGGTTATGCCGAAATGGAGTTTCCGCTTTATCCGTACGCGATCGCCGCAACCTACCGGATTTTCGGCGTCAATGATGTCTTTGGCCGCGTCTGGTCGTTTCTGTTTTCGATCGTGGCGCTGCTTCTTTTTTGCGGGCTGGCGCGCGAATTTCTTGACGGATTTCCGCTTCTCGGTGCCGTTTCGTTCTTCGCCTTCAATCCGCTGATCGTCGAATTTTCAACCGCGATCCAGCCCGAAGGACTGATGATCGCCTTTTACGTCGGCAGCGTCCTGTTTCTGATGCGCTGGCTGCGAAGTGAAGGCCGTTCCGACTTCTGGATCGCGGCGATATTCACGGCGTTCGCTTTGCTGTCAAAGTTGACCGCGGCGCACGTCGGAATCTTGTTCGCTTTCGTTATCGTCTCAAAATTCGGTTTGGGAACGTTTCGCGACGTTCGGATCTGGCTTTTTGGGCTGATCGCATTGATTCCGGCCGCGGCATGGTACATCCACGGAAAAGGCATGTGGCGGACGTTCGGAAACTCGCTTGGTGTTTCGAATGAATATCACTGGATCGGTGACGATTTCTTCACGAATCCGTATTTCATTTCCGGCATTCTCAAATCGGAAGCGATCTGGGTCTGGTCATTTGCCGGAATCATGATCGGCGTGCTCGCCTTCCGGCGAGGATTTCGCGACCGCTCCGTCGCCGTTCCGCTGGTCTGGCTCGGCGCGTGCGGGCTCTTTTATCTGGTCACCGCACGAACATCCGCCGACTCGTGGGCAGCGTATTATCATATCTTTTCCGTCCCGCCGGCGGCACTTTTGTTCGGCGCCGGAATTCGCGAACTCATCGCTCTTGCCGGCGAATGGGCAGACGGGTTCAGCGCCCGTCCGGTC
>JBGASE010000047.1:0-20898 GCA_044229875.1 Pyrinomonadaceae bacterium
AGCGATCGCATCCGGCTGATACATGCCGTAAACCGGCCAGTTCTGGATATTGATTCCGCTATTGATAGCCGAATCCCGATCACTGGCGTCGATTCCATTACCCGCCAGCCGATGATCTTTGAAGCCAAGTCCGATGATTTCGGTAGCCTTCTTTTGCTTGATATCGATCACGGCCATCGCGTTATTTTCCTGCAAAGTGACCCAAGCGGTCTGCGAATTCCGGCTGACCGCGATGTATTCGGGTTCCAGGTCTTTGGCAACGGTGGCGCCGGGTCCGAAGATTCTCACGGACGAATCGAGTGTTGTCCCGTTGAATTCCGAGAATCCGACGTTTGCCGATGACGCAAGCGCGACGCCGTTCGAAAGGTCGACGATTGTAACTGAGCCTTCAGGGTCGATCGAATAGGTATCGTTCGGTTCGCCTTCATTCGCGACCAGAACGTTCATGCCGTCGGGTGTAAACGTCACCATATCCGGCAACGCGCCGGCCGGAACATCGTTCAAATAGTTGCCGTTAGTGTCAAAAAACACGACGCGTCCGGCGTCTGTCTTGACGTTTGCTTCGACCGCCGCGGCAACAATACCGTTATAGACGTCGACACTGTTTGCCTGCCGGCCGAACGTCGCAACATCGATTGAAAACAGCAATGCCGGTGCGGAAGGATCGGCGATGCTGAGGACATCGATCTTTGAAGTGGCACCGTTCACGGCAAAAAGCCGCTGGCTTGTCGGATCGAATGCGACGATCTCGGATGCGCCTTGATTGTAAAGACCGCTCGCGTAGGTCCCGAGCAGACCGACGCTGATCCCGGGTTTTGCACCCATCGCGATGGACGCCGTTCCGGCAACGATGGCGGCAATAAGAATTAGTGTTTTTGAAGTTCGCTTTGTCATTTATCCTCCGATTGAACGCGAAAAAGAATCCTCAAGGCGACTCTGATTCGTAAACTGATCCCGATGATTTGATTTCAATCGCTGAGTATCACAATCAGGGATGAATTAGGCATTAACATCCAATGAACTTCGTGTTAAGAATGCGGTTGCGTGTTTTCGTCATGGCGGCTCAGGAGAGCGGGCCGCCGGATCGCGCGCTTGGCGAGGTTCGCACGGAATTTGGGATACAAAATTTTTGACTCGGCTGACCTTGCGGTGATTCGGAATTCGTTATTGTTGATAGCGGAGTTACTAAGTTTGGGTAGGGCGTTTTCCGCGGAGAAAAAGTGATGAAAATTCTAAAAGTCTGGATGATGTTGGCCGTGATCGTTGCGGCAGCGGGGATGGTTTTTGGACAGGCGACGGTTAAGTCGGGGCCGGCGGGTATCGACAAGGGCGATTTCAAGGTCGGGTTTTCGCCGAAGACGAAGGCGCGTGAGCCGAAAAAGGCGGTGCCGGCCGAGGTGGCCGAGATCCTCAAAGAGATCGCGACGCCGATGAACGAACTGATCGCGCTGCCGTATGACGTTTACCTCAACTTCGATCAGTGCGGCGAACCGAATGCGTTTTACAGTTCGGATACTAAAGAGATCACGATGTGCTATGAGTTCATGGATTACTTTGAAACGACCTTCAAAAAGAAGCTCAAAGATCCGAAAGAGATCGAAAGCCGTGTCGCCGATACGACCGTCTTCTTTTTCTTTCACGAACTCGGCCATTGCCTGATCGACGTCTGGGATCTTCCGGCGACGGGGCGCGAAGAGGACGCCGTAGATCAACTGGCGACGATCATCATGCTTGACGGAACACCGGAAGGGCTGGATATGGTGATCAGCGGCGCGATGTTCTTTTCAATTGCGAGCGCCGAATCAAAAGCGGATGAGTTGGCATTCTGGGATGAGCACTCGGTCGACCAGCAACGCATGTTCGACACACTTTGCCTGGCATACGGGAGCGATCCGGTGAAGAACAAGGGCATCGTTTCAAACGGCTACCTTCCGCCGGAACGCGGCCAGCGCTGCGGCGCGGAGTTCAAAAAAATCAGCCGCGCCTGGGAACGGCTGCTGACGCCGTATGTGAAAGAGTAGGCTTCAATCCAATTACGAACTCTGATCGCCCGCGCATCCGTGACACGGTTTGCGCGGGCGACGCTTTGTTTCGAGATGCGTGCCGCACGACGCGGGTTCAGAGAAAATTCACAAAACCAACAGAAAAAGCTAAAGATTTCTTCATATTCTTCGCGCAAAACTGTTCGTGTCAAAACAAACGGATCTGCGTAAGCGAGGAACCATGATGAAGAAACAGATAAACAAACGCAAAAAGCCGCTTTTCATTGCCGGGTTGATCATTCTGATATTAACGGCATATCAATTTACGTTCGCGATCGACCTTGGCATCTGGGAACAAAGCACTTATGAATCACCGTTCAAAAACGCTGAACCTGCCGCAGTTGGCCCGAACGGCACGATCATCAACAACGTCGGCTTCAGTTCGATAGCCGTCGGCGAGGTCAAGAGTTTTACGTTTTCGGTTTCGGCTGGAATCCTGAACGAATATTACGATTTCTATATCACAACCAACGCCGGAAACGCGATCGGGTACTCTCTGAATCCAACCGGTCCATTCACCGCCACATTGAATCCGACTTACCAGGTCACAAGCAATACTATGTGGACGTCACCGACGATATATGTCAAAGGCCTCGCGCCTTCCAATTCCGCGCCGATCGACGTCCGAAGCAATCTGTACGTAACGTTCGACGTCGATTATGTGAGCGTCAACACGCCGTTGCCGCCGTCCGCCGCTCTTGAAACATCCGCGACGGAGATTCCTGTCGGCTGGAAGCAAAACATGCGGATCAGAGTCCAAAACTCACCCAACCAAAGCGGAACGTACACGATCGTCTCGGATACGGCATCTAAGATGCTCTTCGCGACCAGTCCTGGCGGACCGTATGCGGAATTCATTACGGTTTCGGTTACAACGAATCAGACCGGAGGCGGCGTCTCATCGGACTTTTACGTCAAGCCGACGACGAGAACGAACGCCGGCTCGACTTTGCCGAAGATCAGAGCATGTTCATCGAACTCTCAGATGCCATGTGTGCCGGAGCGCGCGATCACGATTCTCAACGTTTTCAATCTGTCGATGGATCGGTACTCCAACTCGGCGGTATTGGCGAACATGAACGTCGCGCTCGACAACAACCCGAATGCGGCCGGCGGCATCCGCGTCTATCCTGAAGATAGAGGTGTTGACGACCCCGGCAGCATCTATCGGCGATACGTTCGAATCAGGGCTTTACTGAGCCAGCCACTCGCCGGTCGGACGATCAAGTTCAAGGTCTACGACGTTGATGATCCGTCAACGGACGATCCGATCGTCGATCCGAACGGCGCCGATGGCAATGACAATCGCGACGCCGAAAATCCGTTCGTTTTTGTCGAGTCAGGCGCAAAGACGGTGACCGCCGTGACCGATGTGAACGGAAACGCGGTCGTCACACTTGCCGTCGGAAAAAGCCCAGGCGATAACTATCGCGTCGCGGCTGTGATGCAGATCGGCAGCAGCGGAAACGCGGCGACTAACGATGTGCTGGGGGAAGTTTCGATTTCGGGCGAACAATTGCGATATCAGACCTACGCCTTATCGGACTTATCCAGCGGGGTGTCGGATGCCGCGGTCTCCACAAAGCTGCTGACGGTATGGCGCAGTCTTCACCTCGAGCGGGATTCGATGGGCGTCGTCAACGATAATCATGCGACCGGAATCGTGACAAGCGTCGAAGTTCTGAATCCGGCTCCGGCAGGCCTCACGAAAATCACGCTTGCACCGTCAAATGAAAGTCTTTTTGACGGCAAACGATTTGAAAGCGGGACGATAAAACTCTATCGGGAAACTCCCGGCTCCCCGACATATCAAAATATATACGTTCGGACTCCAGGCTATGCCGTGATCGCCGTCGGCGAACTTCCTCAAGTCTTCGTCGGTTCGGAATTCATTATTTGGGATGACGACGACATGGATGCCAACTACCTTGAGCCCGGCGATGAAGGCACCGACGTGCCACAGCCGCAGACAGGCTGGATAGCCGATACGGATGACCCGAACCTGAACAAACTGGCGCCGGCATACGTGCGGCCGAAGTATGACCTGATCGGCACCGATAATTCGTTGCCGTTTATTCTGAACGTCCCGAAAGCCGATTCGACGGCCGCGTTTTCGACGTCTGCGGAGTATTTATCAATGACGAAAATCGATTACAAGGTCTTCAGAAGCAACCCGAATTATTGGGTTAGCTACATGATCAATGCATACCAGACGGATATCGCGCAGGATTTCGATGCGGACGACGATTATTCAATCAATGGATTCGACGGCTATCTCGGAATCGCGAATCGAAATGTCGGCGCCATAACGTTTCTCGAGACCCGAGTAGATGCCTACGATCACCACATTTCTTACGAAGGACAAATCGGCTACGCGTTTGATGAGGATCTGCGTTACACGCCCGCACATGAAGTTGCACACCTGCTGCACACCAAAAATGACGACGGAGGATTCATGTCGAAAGACAACGACCGATTCTCGCCGACGTCGTTGAATCTGATCAGAAATTCGAGACTGCCGACGACGGGCGAACTGCCGTTCCGGCCGCGACGCTGAAAAAATCCAGAAGGAGGTTACGAAAAATGAAAAACAAAGGATATTTTGCATTCGGAACACTTATGACCATCGCGTTGGTCTTGGCCGTCGCGTGGCAGTATCAGACAAGCGCGCAGCTAAACAATGGACCGCTCAGTCTGACGCTGAGCACATCGAAGGAACGGTACACGATTGGTGAGGTTGTCGATTTCAATTTCGAACTCAAAAATGTCACCACGGGACCGATCGATGTGAAGCGTCCGAGCGTCGCCACCGGAACCGTGCGCATTCAGATGTCGGTTGACGGTACGGGCTTTCGTGATTACCGGGGTCCGATGTGGCGAAACGGCGACGCGTCGACGCGGCCGGTCAGCCTTGAAAAGGCCTCGGCAATTGCGGGACGCGGTACGATTCTGTTCAATCAGACGACGCCGTCCGGCCACCTTACCGAACTTTACGCGTCGCGCATACAACGCGAGGAGCTCGAGCCCGACTTCGTTGTCAGCTCAGCCGGAACATATTATTTGAAGGCGATCTATTCAGATGGCAGGATCGTGACGGAATCAGAACCCATCCGAGTCGAGTTCACGACACCATTGGGCAGCGATTCGATGGTCTGGGACGAAATCCGTATCGAAGGTGCTTACGCGTATTTCTTGCAGACGGGTGATGTATTATACGACCCGGACTCAGCCGACGCGGAGAGTTTTCGAGTCGACGTGCGCCGGATCGTCGCAAACTATCCGGATTCACCAATCGCGATTAGACTAGGTGAACGACTTGCGCAATACGATCGGATGTTGGAGTCGTTGCCGAAATAAAGGAGATGCGCAGGTTTTAGCCTCGCACCTCCTCGACGTTCGTCGGTTCAGCCTTGACTACTTCTTTTCGTCGTCCTTGACCTCGGTGACCTTCATACCGTGGGTCTCGAACTCAGCCATGATCGCGCGGTAATTGCTCCCGTCCATCTTAACGACGGCGAACTCCTTTTCAGTCTGGACCGTCAGCCAATGGTTCTTCTTCTTGATGAACAGAAACGGCAGGGCGAAGATGAAACCGACCAGAAGCGCAGTCGCGACCGCGCCTCCGCCGGAAAGCATCGGCTTTTTCGAATACGAATAGTCGGCCCGCTTGAGATCCTTGAACGACATTGTCTTTTCGTGCTCCTTGAACTTCGATTTCTCGATCACGAACTGAAAATCGTCGTTATTGATTCGCAAGACGGCATCGGTCTGTTTCGACTTCTTGCCGTCAGGAACGACCAACTCGACATCGTAATCGGTAGCAAGTACGAAAGGCGTCGTCGCTGCGAAGAAAATCAGAGTTATCAGCGATGTGATTATTTTTTTGATCATTGATGGGTCCTCCAAAAATTTGACGGGGCAGTTTCAAACGGAAGTCTATCAAGACCCCGGCGAGACAGACAAGGAAGGCCGGGCGGCGGGCGCAAGCGGCCCTTCCGGACTGTCAAATGTGAATTGCGGCCGTCGGATTGACGGAGCACTTTGAGCGAAACGTCGTGGAACTTCGAACTACTTCGCTTTTGTCAGGTCGCCGAGCGGGTCGCCGAAAATGTAATGGTTGAACCAGTTCAGGTTGTGCTGCATCACGGCGCGCATTGATTTTGGTTTGGTGATGCCGTGGCCGAAGCCTTTGTAAACGATCATCTCGACCGGAACGTTGCGATCTTCCAGGCCCTGACGCAGTTCGTAGGCATTGGCTATCGGCACGCGCCGGTCGTTCTCTCCATGCTGGATCAACGTCGGCGTTTTCGCCTGTTTGATGAGCGTCATCGGCGACGTCTTCGCGTATATTTCGGGATCGTCCGCCGGATCGTCGCCGAGATACTGGATCGTAAACGGCGTGATGTCGGTGTTGTAATAATAAGTCGCCCAGTTTGAAATACCGGCGCCGACCGAAATCGCCTTGAAACGGTCGGACCCGGTCGTCAGAAACGCCGAAATATATCCTCCCTGGCTCCAGCCCATGCTGCCGAGACGGTTCGGATCGGCCCAGCCTTTGGAGATCAGATGATCGATCCCCGAAAGCACGTCCCACGCGTCGCCGACACCGAGATTCTTGACGTTCAGTTGCCGGAAACGCTCGCCGTAACCGGCGCTGCCGCGATAATTGACCTTGAGCACCAGTGCGCCGCGCGCGGCCCAGATGTCGGCCGGATAATAGCGGGCGTCAAGCAGCGTCGGGCGATCGATTCCGGTCGGGCCGCCATGGATGACGCAAAGTACGGGATACTTTTTTGACGGATCAAAGTCTGCCGGCTTGATCAGCACACCTTCGATCATCTCGCCGTCCTTGCTTTTCCATGAGATCACCTCGCGCGTTGCGAGTTTGTAGCCGGCGACCTGAGCGGTCATCGACGTCAGTTTGCGCGGCGCGAAATCAGCCAGCGACGTGACGTAGACTTCGTTGAGCGAAGTCGGCGACGGTGCCGTAAAGGCGACCGTTTTTCCGTCCGAGGTGACCGATGCTCCGCCGATCATCAGATTGTCGGGTCGCGATATCCGATCGAATTTGCCGGTCACCGGATCGAGCCGGAAAAGATGCGCGGCCGTTTTCTGAAGTCCGCCGAACAGGATTCCGTCGGCGTTCCATTCGACCAGGCCAGGCTGCTCGTCGAACGCGTCGGTCAACGATCGCGGAGTGCCGCCGTCGGCCGAAACCAGCGCGAGGCGCGTGTTTGAGTGAAAGAAGAGCGGATTGCCCATCGCCGAACTGAACAGGATCTGTTTGCCGTCAGGCGACCACCGCGGATTGTTGTCCGGGCCGGGCGTCGCAACGATCTTTTTGACCGCGTCGGTAGCAAGATCGATGACGTAGATGTCGGAAGTTCCGCCGTTGATCAGGTCAGGATTTACGGACGCACTGAACGCGATCCGCGATCCGTCGGGCGACCAATCGATTCCGCCGACGGTGAAATCCCGGGTTTTTGTTCGTTGCTTTCCTGCCGTTGGCTCTTTGAGCGCATCGGCAACGGCGACGGTCCAAAGCTGCTGGTGCGCGTATTCGCGGCGGACAACCTCATACGGGCCGAGCTGATCGCTTCGCTCTTTCGTGACTTTGGCATCGAGATCGCTCGAAGTGTAGGCGATCGATTTTCCGTCGGGCGACCAAAGGAAACCGCCGACTCCGTTTTCAGATTTCGTCAGTTGGACCGCTTCGCCGCCGTTCGGCCTGATCGCGAAGATCTGATTCTTGTCGCCGACGCGGTTTGTCGAAAAGGCGATCCATTGTCCGTCGGGCGACCATTGCGCACCGCCGGCCGATTTTTCACCGCGCGTCAGTTGAAACGGTTCACCGCCCGAAGTGTTGACAAGCCAGATCTGCGTCACGAACGCGTCCTGTTTCCAGTCGGCTTCAGTAACGGTGTAGGCGACCCATTTTCCGTCGGGCGAGATCCGCGAACCGCCGATCGATCTGACGTTGATCAGATCATCGACGGTCGGAACTTTCGGTTGGGCAATTGCACCGACGGCGCATGCGACGGCAAGAGTCAGAGCGGCTGCGATTTTCATATCGGCGTATTTTACCCGACTTCCGCGTCGCCTGCCAGAATTATTTTTGCGCTTTCCGGAGCTCGGCGAGCTTTGATTTGAGCTCTTTCAAAAGCTTGCACATACGTTCTGTTTTGTCGAGCGCTTCATTCAACGTGTATTTGCTGCCGGTTTTCGGATTCGTCATCGTTTGCAGACGTTCAACCGTTTTCCGCATGCCAGCCTGCGTACACGGATCAAGCAACGCTCCGGCGATATTGTACAATCCGCCGAGTGCCTTGAGAACGTCGGTCGGCACGGGCGTTTTCGCACCTTCTTCGGCAACCATCGTGCCGATCTCCTTGATCAGGTCTTTTGTATTCTTGCTGAGAATATCCGGAATCAGCCGATCGAAAACATAGTCAAGTGCGCCGGGTATCTCTTCGAATTCGCGGCTGCTTATCAAGCCAAGCCGACGGATATTGTCGAGCAGGTATTCACGTTCGGCAACCAGCTTCCGGGCGGCCTCATCTTCGGCGCGCTTGCGTTCCGCGGCTTCCGCTTCTTCCTTTAGCTTTGCGTTTCTCAGCGCTTCGGCCTTTTTCTCAGCTTCGTCCTTCTGACGCTTGATTTCGGCTTGCCGTTCGCATTCGGCCTTCAGTTCCTTGAGACATCGTTCATACTCGGCGCGTGCGGCAGCGACCTTTTCGCCCGCCGCGTCCGCCTCTTTGCGGGCTTTCTCCGCAGCTGCCTTTGCTTCATCGGCCTGTCGGCGCGCTGCCTCCGCCTTGCGTTTAAGTTCAGCCTCTTGCTGCAGCCGTTCTTCTCTTGCCTTTTTCAGGGCGTCTGGCCCCGAAAGCTCGGCACGCTGTCGCTGTTGTTCTTCGGCAGAGATCTTTCCGGCCTTCCAATCGTCCATTAAACGTTTTCGTTTGGCATCGAGAAAATCGCTGTCGGCTTGCGTGAATTTTTCGCCGTCGACGGTGATCGTACCGCCTTCATTTCCGGGCTTGGCCGCTTTTTCCGCCTCACGCGCCTTGCCAGCCAGCACATCGGCCGTTGACCTGGCTTCATTTGCCGCCTTTGTCAGCGCGGCCGCTTCCGCCTCCGCCGAGCGGAGTGCCTCAAGCAATTTGTCGCAGTCGGCTCTTTTGTCGGCACACGGGTCCTTCAGCGGCATGTCGGTCGAAATCCGGACGCCGTCGCGCTTCGGATCAGTGTCCGGTCGCGTATTTGTCGGCGGAGTATTCTGAGGATTTGGATTCGGGTTAGGATTCGGGGGCGATTCGATAACCGTCAAAAAGACCCGCAGCGTCTCGGTGTCTTGGGTGCACGTCGGTTCACGATTGCAATCCAGACATTTCACGATCACCTGCCCGTTGTAGTTTCCGGGCATCAACCCAACGGCCCGGAATAGGACCGGAACCGTGCGTCGCTCGCCGCCGTTCAGTTGAACTTCGGTCGGACCTTGCGGAGTCAAGAAGGGCGTGTTTTGGAATTCGGCCCGAAACGAATGCGGATTCCGGCATTGATTGACGAGTTCGAGATTGCTCGGGGCGTTTGTTCCTGATGGTACGGAGACGCGCCAATCGGCGGTCTGAGCAAGCGTCGGGAAGGCCAGGAACAGTATTGACGCAAAGAACGCAAAAAACCTGTTCATCGGGGGTGTCTCCTTGCCGATTTGGCAGTCTTGGCCGTGCATCGCGCGGACAGCGTGGAAGCCGTTGAGATTTTATCACAAACGTCAAGACCCGGATTTTCGCAGCCTTAGATTCAAATTACGCCGACCACGGCGCCGGTTTTCGGATCCAGCGGTGTTGACTCAGCTTGCCGAGCAGCGCTCGGTCGAGCGGACCGCGGTCGCTGGCGGCACAATTCGCCTCAACATGGGCCGTTTTGCGCATTCCGGGAATGATCGTTGAAACCGATTCGTGGCTGAGAATATGGCGCAGCGCCATTTCGGGCATCGATGAGCCTTCAGGGATCAACGGTCGGAGCGCTTCGGCGCGGTCGACGCTCGCCGACAGATTCTCCGGATTGAAATACCCCGATCGCCAGTCTTCAGCAGGAAACTTCGTTTCTTTTGTCAGCGTTCCGGTCAGCGTTCCTTCGTCAAACGGAACGCGGGCGATGACGCCGACGTTCATTTCGCGGCACGCCGGGAACAATTCGTCTTCCGGATTCTGGTCAAAGATGTTGTAGATCACCTGAACCGAATCGATACTTCCGCTCCTGACGGCCCGGATTCCGTTCCATGGTTCCCAGCGATTGAGCGAAATACCGGCCGCCCCGATCAGTCCCTGGCGTTTCAGCGAATCGAACATTTCCGACCATCGCGGATCGTCCGTCCATTCATCGTTCCATGTGTGAAGCTGAAGCAGATCGAAGCTCTCAAGCCCTGAGTTTTCAAGGCTTTTGTGAAGGTACTCCTCAATATGATCCGGCGGATAACAATCGTCAAGAGTGCTGTCGGCAAGTGCCGGCCACTGCAGGTTCTTCGGCGGAACCTTGGTTGCCGTATAGATCTTACGGTCAGGAAATTCGCGCACCAGTCGTCCGAGCAACGCTTCGCTCCGGCCCGCGCCATAGGCATACGCGGTATCGAAAAAATTACCACCGAGTTCAACCGCGTGGCGCATCGACGCCATCGACTCTTCATCGTCCGAGCCGGTCCAGCCGGCCATTCCCCACATCCCGTAGCCGATCTCCGAAACCTGCCAGCCGGTTCGACCGAAAGTTCTGTATCTCATAGTTTCGAATTGTTGCGAAGGTTGGCGGCTTTTGCAATGCCGTGATCAGTTTTTTGAAAGCCAGACCCAGATAGCGTAAACCGATCCGGCAAGAAACGCCGGCCCGAAAATATGCTTGTTGTAGCGCGCGATGATGAGCGGCAGAAAGATGTCGAAATTGTCGCGCCGGTCCTCAGTGTATTTTGCGGCGATATCGGTCAGCGGACAACGCATCCGGTTCAACCCGAGCACCGCAACTTCGCCGAGTACGAACGCAAACGCGATCAGCGACGCATCGAATCGACCGAAATGCGCAAACGTCGGAATGGCCGCGATACAGGCGACGAAAAACACCCAGACGATCGTGTGAATCAATTTGATCAGCACCAGCACAACTTGATTTTGCCACGAACGCTATCGGTTTTGACACAACGCGGCCGAATCGACACCAAAATGTTTCGCCGCAAATTCATCATCGGGCGGTTATCCGATAAACTATCGTCTTTATGAAGAAGCTCATCGAATGCGTTCCGAATTTTTCCGAAGGGCGCGACATGCATGTGATCAAACAGATCACCGACGAGATTGAAAAGATCGACGGCGTCAAGCTGCTTGACGTCGATCCCGGCGCGACGACAAACCGCACCGTCGTGACCTTCGTCGGCGAACCTGAAGCCGTTATCGAAGCCGCGTTTCAGGCAGTACGGAAAGCGCAGGAACTGATCGACATGCGCACGCACAAGGGCGACCACCCGCGCTTCGGCGCGACCGACGTCTGTCCGCTGGTTCCGGTTTCCGGTATCTCGATGGAAGAAACGGCCGAATATGCACGGCGGTTGGGAGAACGTCTCGGCGCCGAACTTTCGATTCCCGTTTATTTGTATGAGAACGCTGCGACCGAGGAAAAACGGCGCAATCTGGCGAGCTGCCGCGAGGGCGAATATGAAGGGCTCAGCGACAAGCTTGCGTCGGCCGACTGGCGTCCCGATTATGGCCCGAACGCGTTCACTGAAAGTGTCGCGCGGTCAGGCGCAACCGCCGTCGGCGCGCGCGATTTTCTGATCGCCGTCAACTTCAATCTCAACACGACGTCGAAGCGCCGCGCCAACGCGATCGCGTTTGATGTTCGTGAAAAGGGCCGGCCAAAGCGCGAAGGCAATCCGATCGTCGGCAAGATCGTCGTCGATGAGAACGGCGAAAAGGTGATGATTCCGGGGACGCTCAAAGGAACGAAGGCGATCGGTTGGGTGATTGCGGAATACGGCATCGCGCAGGTTTCGATGAACATCACGAATCTCGGGCAGACGCCGCTCCATGTCGCGTTCGACGAAGTCACGGCGAAAGCTGCGGCACGCGGAATCCGCGTTACCGGACTTGAGATCGTCGGGCTTGTGCCGAAAAAGACGATCATCGAGGCCGGCAAACATTACCTTGCAAAACAACGCAGATCGCTCGGAATCTCAGAACCGGAGATCGTCAGGATCGCGATCAAATCGATGGGATTGGATGACCTCAAACCGTTCGTGCCCGAAGAAAAGATCATCGAGTACGTGCTTGAGTCGGAAAAAAGCGAACCGAAACTGATCGATATGACGTGCGCCGCGTTTGCCGACGAAACCGCGTCCGAATCTCCGGCGCCCGGCGGCGGTTCGATCTCGGCGTACATCGGTGCGCTCGGGGCGGCGCTCGCCGCGATGGTCGCGAATCTTTCATCGCACAAGGCCGGATGGGACGAGCGTTGGGAGGAGTTTTCGGATTGGGCGGTGAAAGCACAGACGATCAAGGCCGATCTGCTGGCGCTGGTTGATGAGGACACGAACGCCTTCAACAAGGTGATGGACGCGTTCGGCTTGCCGAAGGGAACGCCGGACGAAAAGTCAGCGCGGTCGGCGGCGATTCAGAATGCCACCAAATACGCGACCGAGATTCCGTTCCGAACGATGGAACGCGCGTTCGACGCGTTTGACGTAATCCGCGCGATGATCGAAGTCGGCAATCCGAATTCGGTCACCGATGCCGCCGTCGGCGCATTGTGCGTTCGGTCGGCGATCATCGGCGCGTTTCTCAACGTCAAGATCAACGCCGCCGGTCTCAAAGACAAAGAATTCGCGGCCGCCATTCTTGCGAAAGGAGCCGCGATCGAAGCCCGCGCGATCGAACTTGAAGCCGAACTTCTGGGCGCCGCGAATTCGAAAATTGATCTCTAGATTCGAAAAAGATTCAAGAAGTTCAAGAATCAAGATTCAAGACCCGTTTTGATTCTTGAATCTTGATTCTTGATTCTTGAATTTTTGACTACCAGATCTCGCAGATATTCTTCCGGACCATCTTCTGACCTTCGCGGCAGCCGAAGGCTTTTGCAAATTCGGTCATGTTCGACGTCGGGCCGTTGACGCGGTAACGGGCGTGCGAATGCGAGTCGGTCAGCACTTGCTGGCGTTCGAATTCGGCTGTTGATTTGGTCGCCCAAACCTGTGCCCATCCGAGAAAGAACCGCTGCTCGGCAGTAAAACCTTCGATGTCGGCCGGTCGCGGTTTGCCCTTGAGCGAATTCTGAAACGCGGTGTACGCAATTTCGAGCCCGCCGAGATCGCCGATGTTTTCGCCGAGCGTCAGCCGGCCGTTGATGAACAGGCTCGGCTGGATCTCGTACTTGCTGAACTGATCGACAACGCAGTCAGCACGTTCTTCAAACTTCTTACGGTCGTCCGCGGTCCACCACATTTTGAGGTTTCCCTCGGAATCGAATCGGCTTCCCGAATCGTCAAATCCGTGCGAGATCTCATGACCGATAACGCCGCCGATTCCGCCGTAATTGATCGCATCGTCGGCATTGAAATTGAAGAACGGCGGCTGAAGGATTCCGGCCGGGAACGTGATTTCGTTGTTGATCGAATTGTAGGATGCGTTGATCGTCGGCGTCGTGAATCCCCAGCGCGTGCGGTCGACGGGCTTGTTCACATCCTGAAGATTGCGCCGGACGTTGAATTCGGCCGCGCGGGCTCCGTTGTCGAAAAAGGACTTGCGATCGATCGTGAGACCGACGTAACCGCGCAGCTTGTCTGGATAGCCGATCTTTTTCTTAAACGTGCTCAGCTTCTTCCGCGCCTGGACTTTCGTTTCGGCGCTCATCCAGTCAAGACTGTCGATGCGCTGACCCATCGCGACAAACAACTGGTCGATCATTTCGTCAGCCCGCTTTTTGGTTTCAGGCTTGAAATGATCGCGAACGTATGCCATCCCGAGCGCTTCTCCGAGCGTGTTGTCGACCGTGCCAACGCAGCGTTTCCAGCGCGGCTGCTGTTCCTTGGTTCCCTGCAGCGTGCGCGAAAAGAAGTCGAAATTCTCGTCGACAAACCGTTTTGAAAGCCTCGGCGCGGCAGCGTTGACAACCATGAATCGCATGTATGTTTTCAGATCGGAAAGCGACGTTTCGCCAATGATCTTGTTTAGTTCCTTGAAAAAATCAGGTTGACCGACGTTGAGTTCGTCGAGCGGCGCGACGCCGCGCGACTTCAGATAATTGGCCCACGAAAAATTCGGTGTCAGCGCCGACGCATCGGCAAACTTGATCTTGTTGTAGCGGGCGTCGGGATTGCGAAGGTCGACCGGACGCTTCGACGCGAGCGCGAGCCGCATTTGAACCGCCATCACCGTTTTTGCATTCGCGGCGGCGGCTTCAGGCGAGTCACCGAGAAGCTTGAACATGTTCGTCATGTAGTTGACGAACTTCTCGCGAATCTCTTTTGATTTTGCGTCGTCCTTGTCATAAAAGTCGCGGTTCGGTAACGTCAAGCCACCCTGCGACGCGTTGGCGATGTACATGTTGCTGTTCTTGAGGTCGGGGCCGGCGCCGAAGCCGAAGAACATCGGGACTCCAAGTTGATGAAACGCGGCGATCGACGTCTGAAGTCCGGCAGGATCGGAAATCTTGTCGATCATATTGAAATGACGTGCGAGCGGTTTAGCGTCAGCCGCCTCGATCGCGGCTTCATCCATGCAGGATGAATAAAGATCTCCAATCAACTGCTCATCGCTTCCCTTCGGGAATTTCTTCGACATCGCGTTCTCGAGGATCGCCTTGAGCAACAGTTGATTATTGTCAGCCAGAATATTGAATGTTCCCCACCGCGAAAACGCCGGCGGAATCTGCGTGTTCTTTATCCAGTTCCCGTTCGCGTAACCGAAAAAATCCTCACATGCGTCGACCGACGTATCCATCCGCGTCGTATCGAACGCCTTCGTCTGCGCGAACGCGGACACCGAAAAAACGATCAACGCGACCAATGCCGCGGACAAGAAATGTTTAGTGTTCATAGATTTAGTTGTCAGAATTCAGATGTCAGATGTCAGACGTCAGATTTTGGATTTTGGATTTTGGATTTCCGAACCCGAATCTTGATTTTTGAATCTTAAATATTAATTGACTTCCGGAAATCCAAAATCCAAAATCCAAAATCGCAAATCACTTACCTTCCCCACTTGAGTTTATTTCGAAGTACGTCGAAATAGTTCCGATTCGGGGGGCGGACCAGATTGAAATTGATCGCGCTCTTGCGGATCTTCACATAATCGTCGATCTGCATTTGATATCCGACCTGGCCATCCAATGTCAGAACCACGCCGTCGCTGTCGTTTTTGAGTTTGAGTACGATCTCGGCCGAGTCGGGCATGACGATTGGTCGGTTCGTCAGCGTGAACGGACAGATCGGAGTCAGGATCACGGCATCCATTGTCGGGTAAACGATCGGGCCGCCGGCTGACAGATTGTAGGCAGTCGATCCGGTCGGCGTCGAAACGATCAGCCCGTCGGCACGGAAGGAGTTTACAAACAGATCGTTGAGATCGACCTCAACCTCGATGATCCGAGCAAGCACCGCCTTGTTGATGACGACGTCGTTGAGCACGCGGCCCGCGGCAAGCTTTTCGTCTCCGCGCCAATGCTCGACGTCAAGCATCACCCGCGGATCAATTTCATAATGACCGTCAAAGATCTCGTCGAGCGCGGAAAACATCTCCTCGATCCTGAACTCGGTCAGGTATCCGAGACTGCCGTAATTGACTCCGAGAACGATAACGTCGCGATCTCCGATAAGGCGTGCGGTCGAGATCATTGTTCCGTCACCGCCGAGAACGACGATCAAATCCGCCTCGGATCTGAAACGTTCGGCAAGCGCGCCGTCAATCTCGCCGATCTCGTCGCGCGCGCTCGGTTCGCCGATCGTTCGGATGCCTTTGTGGGTCAGCCAAACTGAAAGCTCGCTTGCGGTGCGCCAAGCATCGTCATCGCTCGGTTTGACGACGACACCAACACAGTTGATCTGGCGGAATTGCATATCGGAAAACTCAACTTATCATCAATCAAACGTCGCCAAACTGCAAGTTTTCAAAGCCTTTGACTCGACAGAGATCACGCTCGATCCGAGGCGAAAAAATCTTGCTTCCGGCGCGCGAAAAGATTTATGATTATCGGGAAATTTGATAATCGGTTTTATGGGCAATTACTCTTACAATTACGACGAACAGCAACCGTTCGCCGCCGCTGAATTCGCTGAAAATCCTGAACCCAGATGTCCTTGCATTCTTCTTCTAGATACCTCCGGTTCAATGGAAGGCACTTCGATCGACGAACTCAATCAAGGACTGCAAGCGTTTCGTGACGAAATATTTCACGATTCGCTGGCGCTCAAGCGTGTCGAGATCGCCGTTATCACCTTCGGCCCGGTGAGCGTTCTGCAGGATTTCACAACCGCCGACATGTATCGGCCACGTGTTCTCAAGGCGGCGGGCGACACGCCGCTCGGAGCCGCCGTCGAACGCGGCCTTCAGTTGCTCAAGAACCGTAAACAGATCCTGCGCGACAACGGCATCAAATTGTTTCGTCCGTGGATATTTCTGATCACCGACGGAACTCCGACAGACCGATGGTCGCACGTCGCGAACATTATCCGCGAAGGTGAAGAAAGCAAGTCATTTTCGTTTTTCGCGCTCGGCGTGAAGGGCGCCGATTTCGACGTCCTGAAACAGATCTCGGTCCGCGAACCGATGCATCTTTCCGGCGTCAGATTTCGTGAGTTTTTCCTTTGGCTGTCTGCGTCACTGAAGAACGTTTCGAGATCAAACCCGGGAGACTCAGTCCCGATTCCGGATTACCGGCCATACGGCTGGTCAGAAGTCTGATGAGTTATTGGCGTACCGCACATGCCTCGACCATCGGTCTGGCGCATATCAATCAACAGACCGAATGTCAGGATCGGTTTCGGTGCGAAACGATAAAAACGCGCCATGGCGACGTGCTCGTCGCGGTCGTTGCCGACGGCGCCGGTTCGACCAGCGACGGACAGATCGGGGCAGAAATTGCGTGCGACGCGTTTGTCGGCGTCGTCGACGACTTCCTCAAATCCGGTGACGCGACCGTCGAGTCTCTGAATCATGAATTCGGCCGATATTGGGTGACATTCGTCCAAAAACGGATCGCCGAACGTGCGACCGAAGCCGGAAAGGAGATCCGTGATTTTGCGTCAACGGTTGTCGGCGCGGTTGCTGGTGAAGGTTCGGCGGTTTTTTTTCAGATCGGCGACGGCGGATCGGTTTACAGCGTTTCCGGAGAACCGGCGAGCTATGCGTTCGCGATCGATCCGGAAGAATCCGAATACGTGAACGTGACGCATTTTGTAACCGATGAAACCGCCTTGTCGGCGATCCGCTTCAAACGCGTCGACGAGCGGATCGAAGATCTCATCCTGTTTTCGGACGGCATCTTTTCGGTCGCCGTCGATTTTCTGTCAAACAAGCCGCATGAACCGTTTTTGCGTCCGATGATCGCGCCGTTGCGGAACCTTGCGGCGAACGGAAACGGTCTCAATGAGAAACTCGACGCGTTTCTCGGATCACCGAAGATCAATGAAAAAACGGATGACGACAAGACGATCATCCTTGCATCGCGCGCCGCACAGACCGATGCAAGCGGAGACCGATCACGATCCGCTGAGAGTTAACTGAGTTATGCCAACGTTTTACGATAGTCATGGCAATCCGATCACCGTCAATCAGCCAGTCGGGCGGGGCGGTGAAGGAACGGTCTACTTTTGCCCCTCCGACCTCACGAAGGTCGCGAAGATCTATCACGAACCGATCGACGACGAAAAGGCCGAGAAATTAAAGTGGATGGCCGCCAATTCGGATGAGCAACTTCTCAAGGTCGCGGCGTGGATCATCGACACGCTTCATGACGCGCCCGGCGGACGCATCGTCGGCTTCCTGATGCCGAATGTTCGCGCCAAAGAGATTCACGAACTTTATTCGCTAAAAAGCCGGCGCGTGCATTTTCCCGATGCGACATGGGAGTTTCTGGTTCATGCCGCGGCAAACGTCGCGCGCGCCTTTCACAACCTTCATCGGCAGGATCATGTGATGGGCGACGTCAATCACGGTAACTGCGTCGTTCTCGCCGACGGAACCGTAAAACTGATCGATTGCGACAGTTACAGCATCAAAACCGACCGACTCCGATACCGGTGCGAGGTCGGTGTCGCGACGCATCTCGCGCCGGAGCTTCAGGGTGAAGACCTGAGCGGGATCGACCGAACCGCGAATCACGATAACTTCGGGCTCGCGATCATCATCTTTCAGCTTCTGTTTCTCGGACGGCATCCGTTTGCCGGAAACTATCTCGGCGCCGAAGACAAATCGCTGGAGGAATGCATCCGCGAACGGCGTTTCGCGTACGGCGACAATTCGGAATCGACGATGGTTCGGCAGCCGCCCGGAACGCTTTCTCTGAACCAGGTGACACCGCGTGTGGCGGCACTTTTCAGCCGCGCGTTTCTGACAACGGAACGACCGGAGCCGAAGGAATGGATCGAAGCGCTCGAGGATCTTGCCAATTCGCTCGCGCAGTGCGAGGTTCACATCGGCCATTTCTACTTTTCGGAACTGGCGCGATGTCCGTGGTGTCAGATTGAGGGCGAAACGGGCCTCATGCTTTTCCCGTTCATTACGACGGTCAAGGACGGGACGGAAGACAAATTCGATATTTTCACCGTTGAGAGCTTGCTTGCCGGAATCGAGGTTCCGCGCGAACTGAAACTTCAAACGCTGAAACAAAGCGAAATGCCGCCGCCGTCGGAAGCGGTCGCCGGCGCAAATCAGCGCAATCGGAAGCGGCTTCTGATAGTCTCGGCCGTCCAGGCCTGTATCGTTTTGCTGATGACGCTGATTGCCGGCGCCGGTCTCGGCTTCTTTGTCGGCGCGATCGGAATGGTCTGTTTCCTCGTCGTTTTCAATCGGATGGACCGATCTGAGCGCGACGCGCTCGAATCGGAGCTTTACGAAGCCCAACTTGGTTGGAAGAAGATCGAGACCGATTGGGCGGCGCAAAACGCGGACACCCGAATCAATCATGATTTGGACAAGATTCGGGAGCGCGTGTCGGAGCATCAGGAACTTCAACGGGCCGGACGCTCACGCCTGCAGCTGCTCACCGAAGATGTCCGCAATTACAAGCTGCAGCATTATTTATCGTCGTTTGAGATTCAGAGATCGAGATTTCCGAACGTCGATCAAAGAGCGTTCGACGCGATGCAGGACCGCGACATCCGGACCGCCGATCAGATAACCGCAACCGGACTTGAACGCATTCCCGGACTCAACGCCGACGCCCGCACGACGTTTCTCGATTGGCGAAGCGAGATCGAACAGGGTTTCAGGTTCGATCCGGCGACCGAGATTCCTGAACGCGATCAGAAGCTCATAGAATCAGATTTTTCGAATCGGCGACGCCATCTTGAGCGCGAGATCGAGCAACTTTTGGTAAAGGTTCGCTCAAGCGCCGCGATGGTTCAGAACCGGCACCGGGTGATGTCAGCGCGAATCACCGAACTCGCGAACAGGCTGGCGCAGGCCGAGAGCGATCTTGCGGCACTGGGCACCGGAACACCGCTGATCGTTTCACTGATTTTCATCACCGCATTGATTCCGATGCTCGGGTCTGCGTTTCAGCCGGCGCCGGTTGGGGACAAGGGCTTTGTCTATACCAGACCGATGCCGGCGGGCGGCGGTGACGACTTTACATTGCGCGATGATTATCAGGTGATTGATGGACTGACTGACGAGCAGATCGAACGTCTCAGCAGCGATACAAAATCGAGATCGGCGGATAGCCTGATCCGGAAGGCTGAAACGATGATCGGGCTGGATGATTACGTTGGTGCCGAAGCCAAACTTCGATACGCGCTCAGATTCTGGAAGACGAATGACCACGGCCGCTTTCTGTTGGCACACGCGCTTTTCATGCAATCGAAGAATGAAGATGCACTGGCGCAGCTGAATCGGATCAACGGCGGTCGCGTCGGAGAGACGGATGCGCTTGTACTTCGAGGCCGTATTCTGATCGGACTGAACCGGGCGGAATTGGCTCTGGTTCCGTTGGAAGAGGCGTTAAAAGCTGAAAGCAGTTACGACGCCATGGTTTATAAGGGAGTCGCCTATCGCGAACTCGGGAAATATAACGAATCGGTAAAATTGATCCAAAATGCGGAGGCTTTCGAACCAGATCGACTAGAGGCGACTTACGAACTTGGGCTGACGTACTTTGCTTTTGGAAAGATCTCCGCAGCGAATCAAGTTTACCAATCTCTTCTCAAAAAAGACGCAAGCCTTGCGTCAAAGTTTCAGCGCGTAACCAAGTTGCCGGTGATGAGGGCCGAACCCGCCGAAGTAACCGGCATCGGTGACGGAACCGGGAAATGAAGAAGCGGGCGCCGATTCTATCGAACCGGCCGCCCGCTTATCTCCTTTAACCGCGAAGGTTATTTTTTCGTGAAGACGAATTCGCTCGAGTTCGTGCCCCGCGGCGATTGCGATTCACGCACCACCGTCAGCGAACTTCCGTCCGTCGAAAGTGTCCATGTTTCCTTGGTCGTCATCGTTATCTCGCCATTCGGTGTGTTCAGCGTTCGCGTCTGGCTGAGAACGAGCTTTCCGACATCCTTGACGGCCTTGAGAGTCACCGGGATAGCACCCATCGGGCCATCCTGAGAGATCGTCGACTCTTTCCCATCGAGCGTGTATGTGAATGTTCCGTCACCGCCGCCGAATCC
>JBGASE010000048.1:0-20897 GCA_044229875.1 Pyrinomonadaceae bacterium
GTTTCAATTCCTCATTCTTACCGGCGAGAAAGATCGCCTGCACGTCAAGGTCACCGCGGACGAGTTCCCGGAAGATCTGGGGGATATTTCCGCCGCCGATCCAGCCCGCATTTACAAAAACGGTAAATTTATCAGGACTCAGCCCGTAGGTTCGACGGACCAACTGGGCGTCTTTTTCGTCGATCTCGTGGAATTTCGGATTGACCGGCATGCCCGAGATCTTGATCTTCTCCGGCGCGATTCCGTAATCGACTAGCTGCCGGCGCGCGTCATCGTTCGCGACCAGATATAGCGATACATCGTCACAAGCCCATCCTTTCCAGAATCCGTAACATGGATCGGTAACGACGGTCACCAGCGGGATCTGATCAGCAAGCTTCAGTTCCTTGAGGATCCGCGCAAAGATATGCTGCGTCAGCGGATGCACGGAAACGACGATGTGCGGGCACCACTTCTCAAAAATGTTGCGGATATAGCCGAGGCACCGCCGGTGAAAAAACTCACGGGTTTCGGGCCTCACTTTGTTGACGAACCAATAAAGGTACTTCATCCAATGCTGCCGGTTGCGCAACACCCAATTGTATCCCTTAACCAGCTTTTCGGTGATGTGATGAGATTCCTCAACCGCTTTGATGATCCGGACTGCGACCGATTTGCCGTGCCAGAACTTGTTCAGCCCGTCCGCGATCGCCTGCGCTGCGGAACGGTGGCCGCCGCCGGTGTCGGAAGAGATGATGAGTATTTTTGGCGTATTCTGCGGCATCCGAATGCGTGTTGATAAATTGCGACCCGGCAACCGATTCTCGACCGGGTACCGGGCTCGATCTGCGATCGTCAGGCTTTGACGGCAACTCCTTCGTGAGTTTCCGCGCCCGACCCCAATTTCCCGGATGCTTCCTTCATCTCTTTCTCAAGTTTCTTGATCTTCACCAAGTGCTTGAGATTGAACGGCAGGCTCGGGTAAAAACAATTCGACTCATGCGTGCAGTAACAACCGGCACCGGCTTCCTTGCGGCGCTCTTTCATCAGATCGGTCCGCCACGCGGCCTGAAAATTCCAATCGTAATCACGAAGATTGAGAACGTCCGGTTTGTTCTCGCACGATGAAAGCGCGCCGTTGTCGTAAATCACCGCACCGGCGCTTCCGGCATAACATTTGAGCTGCGCCTTGTTCTCTTCCGCCGTCTTTGAAATCAGGTCGTGCATGTAAATGTCGACTGCGGCTTTGAAATATCCTGATTTACCACCGTAATTGTTCTTAAGCGCGGCGTTCCGGGTGTCGTCCAGGATCATCTGAGAGAGCTTCGCATAACGCGCCGGGTCAAAGTTGAGCTCATTCGGATCCTTTGACGGCGGCCGGATATAGTTGATGTTGATCTTATCGGGCTTCAGATCGTACTTGAGAAAATCGTACCACTCAAAAATCGTGTCCTGATTCGAATTCATGACGCAGGTACAGGTCTGAATATCGAGCCGCGGATATTGCTCGCGCTTCATCTGCTGAAGCGTTCGCGCCGTATGGATCGCCTTGTCCCAGCTTCCCTCCTTCTGCCTGATCTTTTCATGGGCATCGCGCATCCCGTCGATCCCGAGCGCAACCGTGACGTTGAGGTTCGGACACTCTTCGAGAATCTGCGTGACATCCGGGAAGATCCGGGGATGGATCTGGCCGTTGCTCATCAGATAGACCGAGTCGAGCTTGTTGTGCTCATAAAACGATCGGACGATCGCGGGCAGGTCCTTGCGCGTGAACGGTTCGCCGCCGGCCAGCACCAACACGCCGAGATTCCCGCCAAGCGTGCTTGCAATGCGGTCGATCTCTTCGGCTTTCATCTGGAGTTTTTTCCGCGGCCGATCGTCGAGTTCCTCGGTAAAAAAACAATGCGTGCAGCGCATGTCGCAGACGCTGGTCACGAGGATGTTAAGAAAAACCGGCGAAATCGGACGCCCGACGACGATACTCGCGTATCTCTTGAAAAGTTCCTTTGCAACAAAATCCATTGAAAATCAATCTCCGGCGCAATTTGGCGCTCACGGATTACTTTAGCTTATCGGGACTTAAGAGTTCAAACCACAATCGATGAAGGTCGGTTGGCTCTGCCGCTGACCCAGATTGCATTCAGGTTCGAAAATCGAAACGGGGCGAGGCGCCTGATCTTCGCCTGTCGCCCCGTTCCGAACCTGTCAGATGCCGCACCCCGATCATCCGTCGAAACGGATCTGGGAATAGATCTCGCCGAGCCCGATCTTGCAATTGATCGAATCAAGCGACATGACATCGTCGCGAACCTTGTAAATACGGTATATCCACTGATTCGCGTTCTGCCGATAGTAATGTTCGACGCGCATTTCTTCCTCTTTGACGAGAATTACTTCCTTAACCGATTCGATCGCCAGATATCGGTCAAGTTTCTCGGTCTTATCGATCGAGACCGACGATTTTGACATGATCTCGACGATCACCGTCGGATTCGTCAAGATATCGAGTTCTTTCCCTTCAAAAATCGGCTCTCCGCAAACGACAGTAACGTCCGGATAAGAATAGTTGTTCGGCGTCATTTTGACCCGCATGTCGTTGACATAAACTTCCTTTCCCTGACCGCGCGTCCGGCTCCCGATTGCGATGGTCGTATTGCTTCCAATGAGATTGTGGCGCCGGCTCGATCCGTGCGCACCATTCCCCGATCGCTTTGACGCTTCCCGACGTTCAAAACGCAGATAATCTTCGGCGGTGTAAATTTTCTCAGATTGCGTTAGAATTTTCTCACTCATAAAGGTTCCTTGATCGAAAAGAATTACTGGTCGGGGTCGTAAATGATTTGGACAAACAGAAAGTTTGGATATGAGATTATAGCCTTTCCGACGATCGATTTAAACAACTTTGTTATATGAAACTGGACCAATTGGCAGAGATTACCGGATCGACGATCTCGCAGGGTGATCCGCTCGACGAGATCACAGGCGCGGCGGGTCTCGATCGCGCCGGCGCCGGCGAAATTACTTTTCTGGCGAATCCCAAATATACGCCGCAAATCCGGCTGACGGTCGCGAGCGCGATTTTCCTTAATGAAAATGAAGCGATCGAGCGTAACGATATCGCGGTGCTCCGGGCAAAGGATCCGTATCTCGCGTACACCCGGGCGCTCCGTGCTTTTCATCCGCCGCCGTTGGCGAATCCCGGGATTCATCCGGCGGCATTCGTTCACCCGACGGCAAGAATCGCCCCGTCGGCCGAGATCATGGCCAATGCCGTTATCGGGCAAGGCTGTATTGTCGGCGAGCGCGTCCGAATTTTCCCGAACGTGACGCTTTACGATAATGTTACCGTCGGCGATGATTCGGTCATTCACTCGGGCGTTTCGGTCCGAGAAGACTGCGCGATCGGCGCCCGTTGCGCTGTCCACAACAACTCGACGATCGGTTCTGACGGTTTCGGCTATGCGAAGGACGAGGAACGCCGATGGCTCAAGATTCCGCAGGTCGGGCGCGTCGTGCTCGAAGACGACGTCGAGATCGGCGCCAATACCGCGATCGACTGCGCTTCGGTCGGCGAGACGCGGATCAAGCGCGGCGCGAAGATCGATAATCTGGTTCAGATCGGGCATTCATGCACCGTTGATGAAGATGCACTGATCTGTTCGCAGACCGGACTGGCGGGCAGTTCGGTCATCGGAAAACGTGTCATTCTGGCGGGACAGGTCGGAATTGCAGGGCATCTGACGATCGGTGATGACGCGGTCCTGACGGCGAAATCCGCAACGTCGCACAATGTCGAACCGGGCAAGATCATATCGGGTGTTCCCGGTTTCGATAATCGTGACTGGCTTCGCTCGACCGCTGCGTTCCGGAGACTCGGCGAGATCGCCCGAACCGTGCGGGATCTCGAAAAGAAGATCGCCGAACTGCTGCGGAGAGAATCTTAGACGTGAAAAGGCCCGGCAAAAACCGGGCCTTTTCATTGATTTACTTATGCGGCGGCTTTGTCCTGCATGAGTTCCAATGCCTTTTTCAGCTGCAGGTCTTCAAGAACTTTCGGCTGTTCAACCTTTGGACTCGGTGAAGGCGTCACACCAGGCTGCTGGTTGCCGTCCTCCTGCTGATCGACAAGGTCTTCGACATCGAGCGGTTCCGGTGATTCCGGCCGTTTTACTTCAACCGACGGCTTGACGCCCGAACCGGCGCGATCGTCCGCCAGAAACGGTTTGCCCTCAGGCGATGCCCATTTGGCGACCGTCAGCAACAATCCGTCGCCGTTGTTCTTGAGCGTGAAAAGTTTCTGTTCGGTTCCGGCACCGAAACTGCGTTCGCCGATCACCTCACCGCGTTTGCGTTCAAGGATCGCCGCGGCGACCACTTCTCCGGCACCGGCCGTGCCGATATCGATGAGTGCGGAAAGCTTTCCGTCAAAAACGAATTTCGCCGGATCAGCCGTAAACGACTTCGCCGCTTTCGCATCGCGCCCGACGACCTGCGCCAGCGTTCCGTCCTTGATGAACAGGTTTGCGACCGCGACTGCTTCTTCGATTGGCCCCGATGCGACGCCGCGGAGATCGAGCACGATCTTCTGGACGCCTTGCTTGGTAAGCGACGAAACATGGTTGCGGATATCTTCGGACTCGCCCGCCGCAAGACTGTGAACCTTGATGACCCCGACCTTGCCGGCCTCAATCCGCGACTCGGCCTTCGGAACCTGGAAACTACCGCGGACGACCGTCAGCGTCTGCGGTTTTGAACCGGCTCTCAAAACGCGGAGTTTGACGCCCGATCCGGCTTCGCCGAGGATCAGCTGGCGCGCGTCGTAAAGCGAAATGTCGCGCGTCGCTTTGTTCTCGATATACTCGATCACGTCGCCCGCTTTAAGACCCGCTTTATCGGCCGGCGAATCTTTGACGACCGAAATGACGTAAAGATACTGCGAAATCGATGAGAATTCAGCCCCGACACCGGCGAGCGTGTTTTGCTTGTTGGCCTGAAAATCTTTCACCTGATCCGCGGTCAGATAAGACGAATACGGATCGAGCGACGCCGGAAGTCCGCGAAGCGCACCATTGCGCACGCGATCCATCGGCGGCTCATCGACGTAATCGTTTTGAATATGCTGCAAAACAGATTCGAAGATCCGCATCTGGGCGCCGGCATCGTTGATCGGCTGCTCGGCAAATGTGCCGGCAAGTCCGCCGATCAGCGCGTATGCGGCGACTGCCGCCGAGATGAATGCAATGATGATTTTTCCGCGAAATGACATGGTGTTTTAATTCTGCAAATGAACGTCCGGATACGTCTACGGCGAATTTCAAACGCGGGCCGCGTCAAAATCGCGCTGAGCAACGCTTTTCAACCCGAAAGTGTTACGATTATCTATTATCCAGGGTTTCCGTGCAACGAAAAGAAATTACTAATCACGATCCGTTTCAAGATATTTCTCGCGCTCCGATCGCGGGGCGAATAGTCTCGCTCGATATCGGAACCAAAAACATCGGCATCGCCGTCTGTGACGAACTTCAGTTCACCGTACGCGCCGTCCGATCGATCAAACGAACGAACTGGAAAACCCTTTTGACTGACACGATCGGCATTCTTGGTGAGTTTGATGCCGGCGCGCTGGTTTTGGGTTTGCCGCTCAACTTCGACGGCAGCGAAAGCGAAATGTCGCGAGATGTCAGACGGCTCGCCCGTAACTTCTCGCTCTCGCTCCCGATTCCCGTGTTTCTTCAGGACGAGCGCGTTTCTTCCATTGCCGCCCGCGAAAATCTCCATCAGCGCGGACACAATCTGAAAGAGATCTTCAAAAGGGTCGACGCTGAAGCCGCCGCGATAATCCTCGAAGATTTTCTCGATCTGAAACGCCGTTTCACTTCCCGACCAGTTTCATGACCGACGCCTGACCCGACTCGACCGCTTTGGCCGAAAACGGGAATATCGCCGGCCGGCCAGTTCGCCACGATTCAAACTGATCCTTCCAGTGCGGACTCGCCGGGTCGCCCGATTGTCCGAGGGGGATCACATGACGCGTCGCGTCCCAGTTTCCGGGACTCGCGATATGGCGCATCGACACGAATGATCCGACGTTCGGCGTCTGGCCGCTTCCGTCGACGTTCGTGAACCGCGCCTGAAACCGGAGTCCGATCAGCGGCGCAACGGCAAGCGGATGCGAGAAATTTGCGACAAAAACATCGCCCCAGCGCCATTTCGATTCATCCTCGCCGAGCCGTTTGGGCTGCGAAAGTGCGGTCCGCGCTTCGCCGTCGCATTTTCGGAGCAATTCGTCATAGTTTGCAAACCCGGACGGCAGCCAGCGCTCGGAGTTCCGTTCGATGATCCAGTAAAGGAGGCGTTCGCGGATGACGTACGAAGGGACAGGTTTGTTCGATTCGGCGATCTTCCCGGCGACGCAATTTCGGATTTCGTTGACGATCACCGCCGCTTTCGAATCGGCGGTCGTCCGTCCGTCCCATCCGCGGAGCACCGCGAGCGTTTCGGGCGATGCCGCCGAACGATCGACGATCAATCTCGAAAGATATGAAAACGGAATGTTGAAGACGTCGCGCTGAACATCGGTGACGTCGTTCATCGAGACCTTGTTGTTCGCCTTCAGCAAATCGTAAATGCGGCGCGCGCGCCACGGATTTGCCGCATCCCGCGACAATTGATCGAAGTATTTGTAATCGGTGCCGACGATCCTCTGGTTCGCGGTAACGATCAGACCATCCGGCGGATTGTAGAGATTCGGCAACTCTCCGAACGGAATGAATCCGATCCAATCACCGTCATTGGTCCAGCCTTCATACGGCAAGGCGCCTGTTCCCGCCTTTCTGATCGGAACGCGGCCGGCGGCGTACCAGCCGATGTTCCCGGCGACGTCAGCGAAGACGAAATTCTGCATCGGTCCGCCGTAGCTTTTGAGCGCTGCCTGAAATCCCTTCCAGTCCTTTGCCCGATTCAGTTTGAAGAATGCTTCGAACTCCTGATTCCTGGGATCGCGAGCCGTCCATTTCAACGAGAACTTCTGTCCGACCTCGTCGGTAAAGACAACGCCGTTGCGCGTTTCGACCACTTCATAAACTTCGGTCTCGGTCTCCGGCCGCATCGGATTCTTGCGGAACTTTATCTCCTCGCGGCGGGTGGTCGGCGCGACAAAGCCCTGCATCGTTCTGACCTTCCCGTCCTTGTCGAATTCCTCGCGATAAACGTCCTGGACGTCGGGACCGACATTCGTTGCTCCCCACGCGATCGATTCGTTGTGCCCGAGAACGATTCCCGGAACGCCCGGAAACGTAACGCCGGAAACGCGCATCGTCGGCGTGGCAAGATGCGAAAGATACCAGATCCCGGGTGCCGCGGGCTGCAGATGCGGGTCGTTCGCGAGCAGCGCGCGCCCGTCAAGAGTGCGTTTTCCGGAAATCACCCAGTTGTTGCTTGCGGCGAGGTCTTCAGCAAAAAAACCGCTTCGCTCAAGTGACGCGCGCCGCAGTCGGTCTTCATTTTCCGCAACTTTCAGCATCGGACTAATCGACTCGGCCGATCCGGAAACCGCAGGCTTCGGTGTCCGCTCAACGTCTTTTCCGAACAGCACAACGTCGGCCGGCGTCAGTGGATTCGTCAGATCGGCGATCTTCTCTTTTGGCAGGTTCTGGAATGAGGCGCGGATCAGATCCTGGCGCCATGTTGAACTGAGGCCGTCGGCCAATATTTTCCCGACGACGATCGTGTCGGCGGGCGTCCACGGACGCGGCCGATACTGAAGAATCCTGAACTCAACCGGCAACTCCGTTTCCTGAACGGTCGCCAGATATGCGTTGACCCCGCGGGCATAATCGTCGAGCGCCTGACGCAGACTCGGATCGAGCAGCGGCAAGCTTTCTTCCGCGATTTTCGAAAAACCGAATCGCCGCCAACGCTTGTCTTCCTCAATCACCGCGCGGCCGAAAATCTCGGCCAACTCGCCGCGTGCGACGCGCCGCAGAAAGTCCATTTGCCAAAGACGGTCCGAAGCCGTGACGAATCCCTGAGCAAAATAGACGTCTCTGTCGTTGGCGGCTTCGATGTACGGAATCGCACGCGAATCGCGACGGACCGTGACCGGTTTTCCAAGGCCTTCGACCTTGATTTCGGAGACCGTCGCGGGAGATGCAATCTGAGCTGCGGCAGCGGTTGTAAGCGCCAATGTCAGCGCCAATATCCGGGTAATTGTTTTTCGCATAGTTTGGTCGGAATTTACTATTTTGTGCTTTCAATTTAACATTTAGATTCGTTTATGGAAATCGAAATATCGGTCGCCGTTCTTCTGCTTTTCGCCATCGTCTTTCTGGCGACGGTCGATATGTCGTTTTCGCAGCTTTCGGACGTCAGCCTGCGGCGGCTACTCGCCGATCTTGATGAGACTCCGAGAAGGAAAACTGCGGAGTTCCTGCAGCAGATTCTTGAGAACCGGCCGCGATTCCGTTTTGCGTTGTCGGCGACGATCCAGATCCTGCTCATCGTCTTTTCGGTGCTCGTTACTGTGATCGTTTTGACTTTTTTTCAGAGCCACACCGAAATTCTAGGCTATTCGATCGGCATCGGTCTCGTACTTTCAGTCTTGTTCCGGCAGATCATCCCGTGGATTCTGACGCGCCGCGATCCTGAAAAGAAACTGCTTTTCGTGCTCCCGTTCGTCCGGCCGCTATATGAGATCGTGCCGTTTATCGCCGATCCGGTTGAACCCTCGTTCCGCGGGAAGGTGAAATCATCGATCGACAGTTCGCAATCGCCGAACGCGCCGACGGATGCCGAAAAGGAGGATGCCGGTGACGATTTTCAAGCGTTGATGGAAGTCGGCGAGGCGGAAGGCATCATC
Organism: Pyrinomonadaceae bacterium; assembly: GCA_044229875.1. Lineage (GTDB taxonomy): Bacteria > Acidobacteriota > Blastocatellia > Pyrinomonadales > Pyrinomonadaceae > JAFDVJ01. The sequence goes on from JBGASE010000048.1 coordinate 8,837, forward strand.
GAGGAAAGCGAACGCGAATTGATCGAGACGATGGTCGAGTTTTCGGAAACGCGCGCCGGCGAGATCATGACGCCGCGTACCGAAATTTGCGCGATGCCGGTAGCATCGACGATTCGCCAGGCGCGCGACCTGATCAACGAGGAGAAATACTCGCGGGTCCCGGTTTACCGAGATTCGATCGACAATATCGAAGGCGTGATCTATGTCCGCGACCTTTTGCAGGCCTGGTCGGACGGAAAAGAGAACGAACCGATAAAAGCCTATATCCGGCCGGCCTATTTTGTTCCCGAAACGAAATCGGCCGCCGATCTGCTGAAATCGATGCAGGCGAACCATGTTCAGATCGCCGTCGTCGTTGATGAATACGGCGGAGTTGCGGGACTAGTGACGCTTGAAGACATCATTGAAGAAATCGTCGGCGAAATCGAAGACGAGGATATCGAACAGGAAGAGATCATTGAAATCACCGAGGGCGACGACGGTTATTTCATTGTCCCGGCGTCGATCGAGGTCGGAAAAATCGAGAAGATCTTTGATGTTGAAATCGACGATGACGAAGTTACGACCATTGCCGGGCTCGTAATAAATGAAGCCGGATATGTTCCGAAAGTCGGCGAAGTCCTTTTGCTTCACGGACTTGAGGTCGAAGTCGTCGAAGCGGATGAAAAGCGTTTATCGCGCCTTCGGATCAGATCGGGGACTCCTCAGATCAATTCCGGCCCGGATTCCGAATAAAGCCTGAACGCGCCCGTTTGAGAGTCAATTTCTCTGTGATAATCTTTGAAAAAGCGTGACCATTACTCGCTTCGCCGAAGCGGAGCGAACCCCCGGTAGATTGGACGGAACCCGTGAGGTTCAAAAAAGGAGCAGACCCGTATGGCTATCAGATTGGGCGACGTTGCCCCGGATTTTACAGCTGAAACAACCCAAGGAACGATCAATTTTCATGAATGGCTCGGCGACAGCTGGGGTGTTCTGTTTTCACATCCGAAAGACTACACACCGGTGTGCACGACGGAACTTGGCATGGCGGCTCGCTTGAAATCGGAATTCGATAAGCGTCACGTTAAGGTCATCGGCCTCAGCGTCGATCCGCTCGATTCACATCTCGGATGGGAAAAGGACATCGAAGAGACGCAGGGGACGGCCGTCAATTTTCCGATGATCGCTGATCCCGACCGAAAGGTATCTGATCTTTACGACATGATTCACCCGAACGCGAGCGATACGTTCACCGTCCGTTCGGTTTATGTCGTCGGACCGGACAAAAAGGTCAAGCTGACGATCACTTATCCGGCAAGCACCGGCCGCAATTTCGACGAGATCCTGCGCGTTATCGATTCGCTTCAGTTGACAGCGGATTACAGCGTCGCAACGCCCGTCAACTGGCGCGACGGCGACGACTGCATCATCGTCCCGGCGCTTTCAAACGAAGACGCGAAGGCGAAATTCCCGAACGGCTGGCGCGAAGTCAAACCGTACCTGCGCATCACAAAACAGCCGAACAAATGAACGGTACCGATAGCGCGTCCACGCCGGCTCAGACGAGAAAAGTCTGCGAACGTTGCCGAATCGAATTTTCGTGCGGCGCCGCGATCGGTGACTGCGCGTGTTTCGGAGTCAGTCTCGATGACGCGTCATTGACGATGCTTCGTAAGGCCTTCACCGATTGCGTTTGTGTGGATTGTTTGGTTGAAATCAAAGAAAAGTCAGGAGGAGATCATCATGGCTGATTCGAATCAGTTCGAACGTTGGAAGAAAGTCCGTCAGAAAGGAATGGCGTTTTTCGTGCTTGTTTACGGAATACTATGGGGCATTTTCATGTTTGCGATCATGTCGCTGACACAGTACGCGATCGGAAAGTTCAGCGCTGGAAGCGAGATAGAGCATTTCTTTCAGCCGACGAATCTTTTGATATACGGCGCAGTATTCCTGGTGGTCGGCATCGCCTGGGCGGCGGTCAACTGGTTCGTTTCGGAAAGAAGATTCAAGAACCACGAAAGTCACGAACAGGAATAGGAAATGGGTAAGAAAAAAAGCAGATTTTTATCGGGAAAGCGGATTGACCCGGCTCCGATTGACAGCCGGACTGCGCTCGCCGACCTGATTGATGAATCGTTCATGGCCTATAACGCCGCGCGGCTGCGGGAGGCCTGTCAGTTGTACACGCGCAAGATGCTTGAGCCGGACGTTACGATCGGTGTCACGTTGACCGGCGCGCTGACGCCCGCAGGACTCGGGATATCCGCGATAATCCCGTTGATCAAAGCCGGATTCATCGACTGGATAATATCGACCGGCGCAAATCTTTATCACGATACGCATTTCGGCATCGGACTGCCGCTTCATCAGGGCGACGCGAAACTCGACGATCGCGTCCTGCGTGAAGAGGAGGTTGTCCGGATCTTCGATATCTTCTTCGATTACTCGGTCCTGCTCGATACCGACGAGTTTTTCCGTCGCCTGATCGAACATGACGAGTTTCAGAAACCGATGAGCTCCGCCGAATTCCATTATCTGGCGGGAAAATATATTCGTGAACGTGAAAAAAAACTCGGCATCAAGGAAAAATCGCTGCTCGCCGTCGCCTATGAGTACGGCGTTCCGGTTTACACTTCGTCGCCGGGCGATTCCTCGATCGGTATGAACATCGCGGCCAAGGAACTGCAGGGCGGAAAGCTCGTGCTCAACCCGAATCTCGACGTCAATGAAACGGCGTCGATCGTGTTGGCGGCAAAGCGCGGCGTCGTTCATACGGGCAAGAAACAGAAAAAGGGAGGAAAGTCGGCGATCTTCATTCTCGGCGGAGGAAGTCCGAAGAACTTTGCGCTCCAGACCGAGCCGCAGATCCAGGAAGTGCTCGGCATCGACGAAAAAGGCCACGATTATTTTCTTCAGGTAACTGATGCCCGGCCGGACACCGGCGGACTTTCGGGAGCGACGCCCGCCGAAGCCGTTTCATGGGGCAAGGTCGATCCGGACAAGTTGCCTGACGCGGTCGTCGCCTATGTCGACTCGACCGTTGCACTGCCGCTGATCACGGCCTATGCGCTGGCGCGGCATGAACCGCGCGAACCGAAACGCCTGTACGACCGGCGCGACGAATTCATGGCGCTTCTCAAAAAGGAATACGACAGATCAACCCGACGCTGATCGGCGAACAAGGGTGCAAAGCACTATATGAAACTTCAGGCAGAGATTGGCGGTGAAAAGCATGCGGTGGAAGTCCGTCGCGACGGGCGTTCGGTATTCGCCCGGATCGATGACCGTGAATATAGGCTCGAAGCATCTGAAGTCGAGCCGAATGTTTTTCTTTTGAAATCGGACGGCCGGATTCATGAGGTTTACGTCGCACCAAACGGAATCGTCAATATCGGAAACTTTCAGCTCGACGTCAAGCTTTTTGACCCGAAACGGCTTCGCGGATCCGGATCATCGGACGATTCTGCCGACGGAATTGCCGAAATCCGGACGCTGATGCCCGGAAAGCTCGTACGGGTACTGGTCGATATCGGTGCCGAGGTCAAGCATGGTGACGGAATCGTTGTCGTCGAGGCGATGAAGATGCAGAACGAGATGAAGTCACCAAAAGACGGGACAGTCAAAGAGATCCGTTTCCCCGAAGGCGCCACCGTCAACGCCGGCGATGTGCTGGCTGTGATTGAGTGACGAAGCTGCGACCGAGAAACGAGGATTTACTAAACATCTTCTGCAAAGCAGGGATTGACGAGATATTGATAACGCATCCATGCGTCGGTGGTCTTGATGGGTTCGGCCTTGAGCAACATGGATCGCATCTCACCCTTCCCACGAAACCTCAAATCCCGTCCTGTGAGCACGCCGAACCGATCTTCGTACGCAACCTCGAAACGTATGAGCTTCTTTTCGATCCGGACATTTCGAATAAGTTCCTCCGGACCGCCATCACCGACAAGCCCACGGAAATCTTCGAATACACCCGTTGTTTCACCACCGAACCGGAGGATCATGATCTCGTAACCCCACTCGTGCTCGCCGTTTGAGCGGTAATACCGCCAGTTGCCGACGACCTCTACGCCGCCTTCCGGAATGACGGCGCGCTTCGAGATGCACGTTTCCATCCGGCCGACGATTTGCCGTTTCGCCTCTGCCTCACGCCGAAATTCGGCGATTCGACCGATGTCAATCTGAGTATTGCGGATGCCATTGAATTTCAATGGTCCGAATGCCCAGAACGATTCGAACTCGCCGATCAGCCTTTCTTCCGATATTGACCCGTTGAATCTGAGCCGGGTAATCTCCCGACCGGGGCGGCCCGAAGTCCGAACAATGGTGAACGACAAACTACCGTGCTCTCCGCGAGTGAAATCCTCAACGGCGAACGGGATCGGCTTGGGCGGATTTTCAGACGAATTCTCGATCCAGATAACCGACTCAACGGAACCCTCACGAAAAATGACCACGTCGCCGGCTTTTGGATCTGAATACCATCCGACAACTTCAAAGGCAGAGTTTTCCGGTGTGGCGGCCGCCTCACGCTGTACGCCGGACGGATTTCCGCAGGCGATGATCAAGACTGCGCTCGCTGCAATTGCGATACTTCTCCAAAACATGTGAGCACCTCACACCTGAAATTACCCCTGTTCCTGATCATCGGCAATTCGAAACGAGAAAAGGCGGCGGTCACCGTCTCTTCCCAACCTTTAAATGTAAGCCGGACCTGAGTAGTTCTGCGAGCCGAACTCTCCGTGCCGCCCTGATTCAAATCCTATTCAAGTCCATGCCTTTTGAGGATTCCGTAGAGTCTTGGCCGATAAACATTCAGCATTTTCGATGCCGCCTGTTTGTTGCCGCCCGTTTTTGCGAGCACCGCCTTGACGATCCCCTTTTCAAGCAGATCGAAAAGATCGCGGTTTTCGGCGTCGAACGGCGGATTCGGGAGATTTGCGATGACCGTTCGGCCGATCTCGTCAAAAAAATCCGCATCGGCGGGCAAATACTGAACCGGCTGTGGCCGAGATGTCACGACGTCGGCCGCTGCTCCGGTCTTCCCGGCGATGCCGAGGTCGGCGATCGTTTCCGATTTTGAAAGCAGCACTGCCCGCTCGATCGAGTGCTGCAATTCACGAACGTTTCCGCGCCACGTGTAATTGAGCATCTGATCGAAAGCGCGCTGCGAAAAGACGCGCACCGGACGCTTGTGCTTTTCGGCGTAATGGCGCAGGAAATGCTCGGCCAGTGCCGGCACGTCCTCGATCCGTTCGCGCAGCGGCGGGATCCTGATCTCGATCGTGTTTATCCGATAATAGAGATCCTCGCGCAGCAAACCTTCGCGGATCGCTTCGATCGGATCGCGGTTCGTTGCCGAAATGAGCCTGAAGTCGGCTTCCTGCGGCGCATCGCTCCCGACGCTGTAGTAGACCCGTTCCTGAAGTACGCGCAGTAGTTTCGGCTGCAGCTCGACCGGCATCTCGGCGATCTCGTCCAGCAGCAGACTTCCCTTCGCCGCCTGACCGATAAATCCGGTCTTATCGCTCGTCGCGCCGGTAAACGATCCCTTCGTGTGCCCAAAAAGCTGCGATTCGATCAGATCCTTCGGAAGAGCCGAACAATTCACCTTAACGAACGACCGTTTCGACCGAAGACTCTTGTAATGGATCGCGTTCGCGATCACTTCTTTACCGGTTCCGGATTCGCCAAGGATAAGAATATTCGCGTCCGTGTCGGCGACGCTCTCAATGATCTCGTAAATGTCCTGCATCGCGCGGCTCCCGCCGATGATTCCCTCATACGACGACCGGCTCGACAGCCGGCCGCGAAGTTCGCGGATCTCAAGCTTCTGCTGTTTGCGTTCTACCGCTTTTTCGATCAGAACGCGAAGTTCATCGAACTTCACCGGCTTTTCGATGTAGTAAAATGCGCCGGCCTTGGTCGCCTCAATCGCCTTATCGACGGAGCCGAACGCTGTGATCATGATGATCTCGGTTTCGGGAGAATGTTCCTTTGACGCGCGAACGATCTCGATCCCGTTCGAGTCCGGAAGATTGTAATCGGTGAGAACGATGTCGAACTCTTGCTCCCGCAAATATTCAATCGCCTTTGAGCCGCGCTCGGCCGTAACCACCGAAAAACCCTCGCTTTCAAGGCGGAACTTCATCATGTCGAGAGTTGCAAGATCGTCGTCGATGATCAGGGCGTTGAATGTCATTGCGATTATTGTATCAAATTAATGCACTTTGACGAGTTTTTTATTCTGTTGCCCAAGTCGATCACACGAACGCCAACGAGACCGGAGAATCGGCCTCGTTGGCGCGAATTCCGGTCCCGTTGTGTACCATAAAATTGACTGTATCAGCCGCGCGTCCGAAGTTCGGCTGCCTTTCTGACAAGCGACGCGAACTCGCTCCGATATCCTCTTAGATCGTTTCCGCGCGAGGCGTTGGCGATCTGCCACATCGAGTCGTACGTTGCGCTGCCCTTGTAACGCGATCCGCGAAGGAGCATTCCGAAGCCCGCGACCGATGCCGCGAACCGAAGATTTTCGGAAGCGTTTCCGAAAGTTGTTCCGCGGTCGAGAACGCCGATCGTCAGTAGTTGACTGCTTGAGTCCTTCGGTTCTTTATACCGAAGTTTGACGGTCATCAACTCGTCCCGAAACGTCGTTTCAGTCCGCTCGGTCTTGCCGTAGCGAAGTTCGCCGGTATCCGGATTTTCGATCTTCCCGCCGGCCGGAACGATCTCATATAGCGCGGTCACCGAATGCCCGGCACCGATCTCCCCGGCGTCTTTTCGATCGTCTTCGAAATCACGGTTTGCAAGGACACGATTTTCATAACCGATAAGCCGGTAGCCTTCGACCTTCGCCGGGTTGAATTCGACCTGGATTTTGACGTCTTTGGCGATCGTCAGAAGCGTTCCTGCAATCTGTTCGCCGAGCGCTTTGCGGGCTTCGTCTATCGTATCGATATAAGCGTAATTGCCGTTTCCTTTGTCGGCGAGCCGTTCCATCATCGAATCGTTGAGATTTCCGGTGCCGAATCCCAGGACCGACAAGAATACGCCGCTCTGGCGTTTGGCTTCGATCATCTGCACGAGTTCGGAATCGTTCGTCAGCCCGACATTGAAATCGCCGTCGGTCGCAAGGATCACACGGTTGTTGCCGGATGCGATAAAATTCTCCTGAGCGACTTTGTAGGCGAGTTTGATTCCCTGTCCGCCGTTGGTCGATCCGCCGGCCTCAAGTCGGTCTAGCGCCGACAGGATCGTGCTGCGATCGGCTACCGATGTCGATGACAGCGCAAGTCCGCTAGCGCCCGCGTAAACGACGATCGCGACGCGATCACGTGCCGACAATTGATTGACCATCGTCTTCAGCCCCTTCTTCAGCAACGGAAGTTTGTCGGGTTCCTCCATCGAACCAGAAACATCGACGAGAAAAACCAGATTCGAAGGTGGTGCGTTCTCGAGCGAAACGCGCTTGCCCTGAAGCCCGATCATCACAAGTTTGTGCTCGGGATTCCACGGCGCAACGGCGACCTCGGTGTTGACCGAAAACGGCACGTCGCCCGCCGGTTGCTGATAATCGTATTCGAAATAGTTGATCATTTCTTCGATCCGAACCGCGTCCTTCGGCGGCAGCTTACCGTCGTCGATGAATCGGCGAACATTTGCGTACGCGGCCGTGTCGACGTCGATCGAGAATGTCGAAAGCGGCGCGCGGTTTGCTTCGAGAAACGGATTCTCGTTGATCTGCGCGTATCGTTCGCCGCCGCCCGACCGGTCTTCTTCCTCAAGCCTCTCGATCGGCTGTGACGACGTCTTCGTCGCCGTCGCATTTGACGGCGTATAGGATCCGGCGTTGGCACTGTTTGACGGAGAGTTCTTCAGGTTCTCCGCCCTGTCGCCGCCGCACGCCGAAAAGATGACTGAAACCAATAAAAATGCGGCAATTATCGAACTGCCGCGAAAACCATTAGCCAATTTCATTGTTTTTGTCCTCTCAAAGTAGAAATTGCAAGCTAACTTGCCGAAACCCCTTTTGCCGGAAGAACGGACGGAGCACGGGCGGCTTGCAACCAAAAGGACAATTATTTTTGCAAAGCGATTCTCGATTTCGGACCGTGCACTAGCAGCACCGGCGCGGTCTCGCTTGCGAACGCGTCAGAGACATTGTCGGTGATCCTCAAATACAGGTTTTCCGATCGGAATTCGTCGGTAACAGGTGACGTCAATCGGACGCGCGCCATGCGCGAACCACCGAACGGTGAATCGAGCTTTTCGGGGGCGATCGAAGCCAAAGTTGATTCATCGCCGGCGGCGATAACTTCACGTCTGACATGCAGCACAGCCGGCGGTTCGCCCGGGCCGTTCCAAACCAATTTCAGATCGGCCGTCAGTTGCCGCGTATCGGCGTTGTACTCTGCTGACTCGATCCGGACTATGAGGTCGCGCGGAGTCTCAGGCGGAAAGACATTCGGCAAAGGCAGCAGTTGAAACCGGAAGATCGTCACGACGACGGCGCTGACCGCCAGGATAAAACCGAACAGCGTGACACCAAAAACATGTTTTCGCATTGATTCTTAACCTCCAACGATGATTGAACGTTGGAGGATCGGCAGACTTGCACGGGCTTAATCGAATCCGACAAAGATCGGCTCAACGACAAGTTCTATCCCGAAAACATCGCGAACGCGTTCGGCGATCAGATCTCTAAGCCGAACGATCTCGGAAGCGGTTGCTCCGCCGCGGTTCGTGACGGCAAGCGTGTGGCAGGTTGACAAGCCGGCGCGGCCAAGTACGAATCCTTTTGCGAACCCGGATTGTTCGATCAACCAAGCCGCCGGGATCTTTACCGATCCGTCGGGCGATTCAAATCCGGGGATCGAGGAGAATCGGTCCCTGATCCCATCGAAAACGGCTTTTCCGACAACAGGGTTCTTGAAAAATGAACCGGCGCTCTGTGAATCGGCGCCGCCTTGCCTGACGAGCATCCCCTTTGACTCCCGTATCCGACAAACGGTCTCACGGGTTTCGGCAAGCGACGGAATGCGGTCGCCGAAAACGGACTTGAGGTCCTTGTAAGCGATCAGCGGCGATCCGCCAAGCGCCAGCCTGAACGTAACCGATGTGACGACATAGCGCCCGCGGCAATCGGTGTTGAAGATACTCCGCCGATAGCCGAAGCGGCACTCGGCGTTCGAAAGTTCGACGAGCGTGCCGGATTCGAGATCGAGCGCGCGGACCGTGACGATCGAGTCAGACACTTCCTGACCGTAGGCGCCGACGTTCTGAACCGGCGTACCGCCGACAAGTCCCGGAATTCCGCTCAGGCACTCGATTCCGGCAAGATTCCGAGCCACACTCTTGGCGCAAAACTCGTCCCAATCCTCACCCGCCGCGGCGGTCACCATGTCGTCACGAAAGTCGATCCCGCGAAGCGCGACATGGATCACGAGCCCCGCAAATCCCCGATCAGAGACAAGAATATTGCTGCCGCCGCCGAGGATGAAAACCGGTAGATCGCGTGAACGCGCGAATTCGACGGCTTCAAGCAGGTCCGCCTCGCTTTCGGCGTCGGTATAAAAACGAGCCGCGCCGCCGACTTTCAAAGTGGTCAGCGGCGCGAGTGCGACATTTTCTTCGATCCTGATCGGACTCATTCGGGTTAAAACGGAAGCTTCGGAATCTTGTTGACGGTCTTTTCCTTGACCTTGTCTTCAGCCTTCCGCTTCTGTTCGTCGATTTTCCCCTTCAACACGCCGTCAAGCCTTCCGGCAAGCGCCGAGTCGAGTTTGCGGAGTGTCTTCATCGTCTTTTCAGCGCCCTTTTTGTCGCCTGACGCGAACTGCGCCTCACCAAGATTGAACAGACCATACGCAAACTTGTCATTGAGCGAAACGACGCGTTGGAACGATGCAATCGCCTCCGCCAGACGTCCGAGCCCGCGGAGCGAGCGTCCAAGTTCGTTATGCGCAAAATACCAGTCGTTCTTGAGATCGACCGCCCGCCGCAACGCAAGCGACGCGTTCTCGTAATCTTGCAACCCGTTGAGCGATGTCCCAAGATTGACAAAACCGGACGCCAGTGACGGATCCCGCTCGGTCGCATGCTTCGCTGCGTCACGACCCTTTTCAAGTTTGAGCGCCGCATCTGCCGTTCGTCCGGCCTTGGCGTCGTCCTCTGCCGCACGATTGTATGCCCAACCGACGTTTGAGTAATCGGCCGCCTCGCCGCGCATTTTGACAGCGGTTTCAAGCCGCTCACCGGCGCGATCCCATTTGTTCTCTTTTCCAAGGCAAAAGCCCCAGTTCGAGTAGAGATCCGGATCGTCCTTGACATATTCGGCGGCAACTCCGTATTGCGCGTTGGCTTTCGGAAAATCCTCGAGTTGACGATACGTTTCGGCCAGATTGGCGTGGGCATCGCCGTATGTGCCGTCGGTTGCGACTACACGCTGATAGCCCTCCGCGGCGGCTCCGAATTTTTCCTGGTTATACTGCGTCGTTGCCATATCGAACGCCGCGTCCGTGTACGTCGCATCAATGAAAACCGCTTTCTGATAGTCTCCGACGGCCTGATCGTCGGCACTGCGACGGTTGTTCGCCGCCCCTCGGAAATAATATGCGTCGGCGTAATTCGGATCGATTTTCAACGCCTCGTCGATCGTTTGGACAGCGCGGTCGGCATCGTTCTGTTTAAGACTGACGAGTCCGAGATAGAGTTTCGTTTCAGCGTTTCTGGAATCGGCACCGTCAGCCGCTTTGAGATGTGTCTCGGATTTGGCGACATCGCCGTTCTCGTAGTAAAGAACGCCGAGCCGTGAATGAACGTCGATCTGCGGATCGGATGCAAGGGCCTTCTCATAATTTGCGACCGCCAGCGTCCGGTTATCCTGCGATTCGTAAAGCGAGCCGAGCCCGGCATACGCCGCCGCATTCTTCGGATCGTTCTTGATCGCGTTCTGATACGCCGCCATCGCGTCCAGCGGGCGGCCGGCTTCGGCAAAGTCGTCACCCTGACGACCGTAAGCCTCGCTCAGCCCGAGTTTGGCGTCGGTATATTTCGGGTTCAGGGCCAATGACCGCTCGAACGCGCTGACCGCTGCCTGGCTGTCGTTCCCGTCGAGATACGTTTCGCCGGCTCCGGCGACATCAAGCGCGAGCTTAGCCTTCGCGGCAACAGTCTTCGGCGTCGTTTTCGCGACCGTCGCCGGGTCGACCGGTTTGAATCTGGGTCGGTTCGAACGTGTGCGGGCGGCGGCAATCTGGGATCTCAGCCGCGTCCTCGCCCGCGTCCTCATCGCAATGTTCTTTCGCGGGACATAACCTTTCTTGACGGCTGCCGTCTTTTTCTTCGCACGCCGGTTGTCGCGGAATGTGTAAACACTCGCACCGCCCGAAAAATCATCGGCCGTAATGACATCCTGAGCCTGGGCCGTCGGGGTTCCGATCAAAAGAACCGAACCAACAACAATGATCGCGGCAAATTTACGAACAGATTCAACGAACATCTTCAAATCCCCGATTCAGCACGGCGCCTGCCGTGGAATTACTTGATCCCGTTATTGGTGACGAACTCGAGCGTTTGGACAAGGTCCAACCGTTTCAGCTTTTTGAGTTTCTCATACGATTTCTTCGCGTCCTTAAGATTTCCGCGCCGGTATTCGGATTCGGCGAGATTGTAATGGCCCTGCGCGAAGTTGTCGTCGATCTCAACGGCGCGTTTGAACTGCTTGACGGCGTTGTCGAAATCTCCGCTCTTCCGGTACGCAATCCCGAGTTCGTTGATCGCCGGAATCCAGTTCTTTTGGAGCGAATCCGCGGACTTGAGCGCTTCGACCGCCGCCTGGAATTCGCCTAGATCGGTCAGAACCATCCCAAGGTTGAGAAAAGGGGCACCGTTTTTGGCGTTCAGCGAAACAGCCTTTTGAAGCGACGTCCGCGCCTTCTGAAGCTTGTCCTTATACTCAACCTGCCGGTTCATCTTCAAATCCGACTGCGCTGCGTTGTAGTATGCCCAGCCGAGATTCGTGTAGTCGAGATATTCGGACGTCATCGAAACCGCTTTTTCAAGGTTCTCGATC
>JBGASE010000049.1:0-26256 GCA_044229875.1 Pyrinomonadaceae bacterium
CTCTTGCCGTCAATCTCATCGTTCATCTTGCTAATAATTTAGCCCAATAATCTGTTTCACAGAAGTAACGGTGTTCGTTTTCCCTATGGCATCAATAAAACCGGGGCTTCGGATTTCCCCGTGCGGTAGATCGCCGAAAAAATGCCGTCTGGACGTTCCAAAGAAAAATGTTCTTGTGAACCAAAAAGAAAGAACTTCCTGAACCGTTCGGGAAGTGATTCGCTCGCAAGCGTTGCGAGTCCGTCCGCTCGTGATTGCGTGAGCGTGACGGTCACAACGCGGAACCACTTCACGCCGTATGCCTTCGTCTGCCGATTCTGCTCAAGGAAACGCCAATAGGCGTTTAGCTTGTCCTCGAAAGTCCGGCGTGTGGTCGTCCCTCGGTCGGCTTCCAATGCAAACGATAAGCGGGTTTCAGGATAGCCGTTCCGGTCGATGCCAAAGAACGCGTCGGGACAAACGGGAAGCCGGATTTTTCGCCCAGCGTCGTAGTAGGTCACGGAATCGTAAAGATCTCTCCCCTCCCGCCAGTTGGCAAGCCGCATTTCGCTTCCTCGGCTGGCGAGGATCAGGGCGGTGTGGATATCGGTGACAAGCAACGTGTGGTTCAGGAAAAGCGGCTTTAGCTCGCGGGTGCGGAGTCGTGCCGGAACATCCTCGAACGGTATTAGTCCGTGATAAGCCAAGAGTTTGAAGCCGTTCGTACCGATCGAGTAGATGTGCTTCTGGTTCGGATTCGGGAATCGGTTTCGGAAGACATACCTCTCCCCTATCAATTGCTGAAGTCGCAAGTTAAGAGCCTGGCGGTGGCGTCCGGTTAGTTCGGTCAGATGGTCAATCGTGCAAAACCGCAACTCGTGACAGTAGCGAAGGATTTCGAGATCCGATTCCCGGATGACGGTTGGCATGGTGGCGTTGTCTGGGCGCAGGCTTTGCGGTTAGCCGAACGCCCGTCTCTCCACCGTTGCCGCAGCGGTCAGCGCAGGGCGGACGGTGAGGACGCCAAGCAGAGCGCAGGCTACCCTACGGTCGTGAGCCTCGCGGACTGCGTGGCGAATCGAAGCGGCAGCGGAGTCACTTCCCCGCATGGCGTTGCCGCGTGGAAGTGAGAGCGTAGGGTAGCCTGCGGTTAGCTGGCAACGGTGGAGCGGGCGGTGAGCTTGGTTTTTCGCGCCCGTTTTTCCCTTACTGCGAAGTTGAGCTGTTGCAACGGTAGCAACGGTCGCTGCAATAGTCATGCGGTTGCCGATTGCTCCCGCTCAAGCAGATACTTGCGGGCAAGTTCCTCGGCGGTTTTCTCGAACATGAGCTTGTTAAGGTCAACTGAGAAGTCGATAGCCTGCCAGCGGTCGGTACGGATCAAGGCGGCTCGAATCCGGCCCATCATCGCGTTTCGTTCTTCCTCCGATAGTTCGCGGAAAAGCTGATAGCCGCGCTGAACGCGAGCTTCTGCCTGTCGGGAAATCTCGGCCTGCCGCGCTGATTCGCGGCGCAACTCTTCTTGCCGCTTTGCCTCGGCCTGTTCGAGGGTATGGGCGGTTATGGCCCGGTCGATGTAGTTGGCGACTGCCCCAAAGGTTGCGATCCGGAACCGAGTCGTTTCTGCTTCAGTTTTTGCGAAGTCGACAATATAACGCGAAAGGGCTTCTCCATGGCTCGCGATCATTGCGTCCGCCAGGTCGCGATGTTTTCGGGTTGGTTGAATGGTCACGGTCTGCGTACCAAAAAATGCCTTATGGAAGTATGCCAATAACTCACTCCCCTTTCCCGGCGACACTTGAACCGACTGGTTCGGCTCCACGGGGCCCGCTACGGGCAGTTTCTCTTGAGGTTGGGGTTCGACCTGATATTCATTGGAACGTTGCTCTGAGATGCCGTTTTGGCGCCGCGTACGACCACGCCGGACGACCAGCTTGTAGTCTTTTCCATCCGCTGTTCGTTCAAGAGCCACCGATCTGATCACCTGTCCGTTAGAAAGCGAAACGCCTTCAAGTTCAGAAATCGCCGGTTCAAGCAATTGCTTGCGTCCGCCCGGATAAGCGTATTTTTTGCCATCAAGTCCAAGGTCGGCAAAAAGCTCCTTGGTTCGGCACTCATAGACAGCGATGTCTTTTGACATAATACGGTCAAGCCGCGTGTAGAGGATTTGAGCTACTTCACCCCTGAATCGCAGGACGACATCCAATAGAACCGGCTTAGTGTGGTTACGTTCAAGGTTCAAGATGATGGCGTCGTGTAGCTTGAAGTAGCCTTCGGCGCGGGTCGTGTGTCCATCCCGTTTCGCAGACACAATCTTGAGATCGGTCACGATGTTGAAGAAATTCAGTTCCTCTTGAGTAGTCCCAGTTTGAGCATCGCGGTAGGAATTCTTCCAGACGATCGTATTCGCTCGGAGCCGAGTGAGTGAGTCCACAAGCGTTTCCAGCGTTCGCGACCCCCATTGCTTGCCCAGCGATCGCGCCAGACTGCGAAGCGAGAAATACACAATATTGTCCGGGCGGCGATTCCGCTGATGTTGTTCGACAAGTGCGTAGTAGGTTCTCTGGTCCTCGGTCGTTAAGGTCCCTTTTCGGGACGCGGTGATCTCAACCTCAGCGAATGCAGTTTGACCGGTTGCGGATTTCGTTTCCTTCGTGAGAACTCGCGGGGCCGGATCGCGATTTGAATTCGCCGGAAGCCAGATCGACCATTGCTCCAGGTTCAACTCCGATCGAACCCGCCTTGCGGAAAGCCGCTTATCGACGGCATTCGTCGGTACCATCGGGGTCGTTTCGTTCACTTTGTGGGAAGGATTGGATGGGTTACGCAATAATCATACCGCAGTCGCCGCTTCAAATCATTGATATCGTGTCCCCCGCTAGGCGACCGAAAACCGCACACATAGTGTGTCTGAGAAGGTTAGAAAGAGGTTAAGGTTAGTTAGAAATACTTAGGTGATTCCGACGGTCCACCGCAGCCTTGAAAAGTCAGCCGTTTTGGCGAGGCGCGTCACCGCCTACGCACCAAGTTCTTACCGCGAACGCACCAAAAAGTCACCGCCAATGCACCAAGTTTTTACCGCGAACGCACCAAGTTTTTACCACGAACGCACCAAGCAGCTTGATGCGTTGGCGGTGAGTTTTGCCGCCAACTCACCAAGAATTTACCGCGAGCGCATCAAGCTACGCGGGTCTGTGTTTTGGGGCTTGCAGCATTCCGGTGAGCTGCTACCGTCCAAGCGGACCTTAATACCAAAATAGGAGGAGTCGAATCGAGATGGGGGATTACGTTGATTTCAAAGAGGTCAAAGCGGCGGCGCGAATAGACGCCGTTGCCCGGAACTACGGGGTTGGTCTGCGCCGAACGAACGGATCGCACGAGCGGGGAAAATGCCCGCTTCCGACCCATCCGGTAGGGGACGACGCGAAGTCGTTTTCGATCAACACGGCGAAGCAGGTTTGGATTTGCCATTCGACAGCCTGCGCCCAAGGTCGCAGGGGCAAGAAAGGCGGAGACGTGATCGAACTGGTCGCCGCAATGGAAAACTGTTCGCTTCGTGATGCCGGGCTCAAGCTGGCTTCATGGTTTGGAGTTCAACCAAAGGCAGAGCGGACCGAGGCCGGGGAGATCGTAACGGAAACAAGCCAACCCGTTACGGGAATCGATCGACCTCACTTCGGTATTTACAAACCGCTCGGGGAATGGATCGAGTCTCGGTTGGCAAGTGGATCGCTTTCTCGATTTGAGGAAGCTGCTTACTTGTCGGTTTTGGGAAAAATCGAAGAACTAGCAGAAGTCGGAAGGAACGAACCGTGACGTCCGCCTTTTTGGACGTCTTGGGCGATGGATCGGCTGGCGTTCGACGGTCGGTATTTGGAGATGCACTCCGCTCAAAATTGCGACAGCCGCCCCCCAAAATGGCGGCTGTCATATATCGCGTTATTCGAGGCAGAAACTGCCGCGCCTAGTTGTTGGTGTCCATTGGAAAAAGTTGGGTATAATCGAATTTGAAGTGGCAAGGAATTCCCAAAAGAAAAAGCAGCCCTCATCCCGAGTATGCAGTTCGTGCGGGATCGCGAACGTCGAAACGGCAATCAAATGTTCGAAATGCGGAAAGTCGCGTTTTGAGCCTGAATGGGTATTAGCAAAGGCGCCTATCAGTCGACAGGCGAGCGTTCAGGTGACGCTATCAAGTCGGAAGTTCGGCGATCAAAAGAAACGGATAACACTATCAAAATGGTGGCCGGGTGGACGTGCTACCTTCCATATTGCTCACCCTTGGCACTGGGAACAAATCAAGTCGGCGATTGACGAAGAACTAGCTCCGTTCATCGGCTGGGAAACGGCCGAAAGGCTGATTGAATCAATTGGTGCGGCGGCGAATGAGCATGAAAAATCACACGCTGTGAATCGACTCGTCACCGATCATCCCCAAATACTGAAAGAGATCGTCACACATATCGATCCGACGAAACTGTCGGCCTCTGATTTTGAGAGTCTGACAGAAACGTTAGGGCAAATTAGCGATGTCGTGACGAATGCGAATGCGGGCTTCCGCGAAGCATTTCTTTCGGTCATCAGTAAATTGCCCTCGCAACATCAACGAGCGATTGAGGATCTTGACCTGTTGTTAAAAGGTTGGAACCTCAATGTCGTGACCAATGTTGCGAATCAGGTAAGGACTCGCCTCGAAACAATTAGCTTGTTCGAAGATAGAGTTAACGATCCACGAACACTGGAATTAACTGGTGAGAATTCGATCCATCGCATCTTGGAACGCTCTATGTGGTTGGTTGATGAGAAGTATTGGCTGCTTCACTCAAACAGAACTTTACGTTGTTCTATTGGTGACGCCCTGACGAAGCGCGACAAAAAGAAATATGGGAATAAGCGTCCAGATTTTGTCTGTGGAACAGTGGGAGATAGGTTGGTAATTCTTGAATTGAAGCGACCGTCACACGAGCTTACGATAGATGATCTAAACCAATTGGAAACATATGTTGCCGTCGCGGAAAAGTACTTCAAATTCTCTACCTTTAGTGCCTATTTGGTTGGCAAAACCGCAGATCAAGAGGTTTCGCAAAGACTTAAGTATCGGTCCGGCAACTTCAAGGTTTTGTTTTACGCCAATCTGTTGGGCGATACGAGACAACGCTATTCAGAATTTCTCAAGGCGCTGGAATCGCAGGATGGAACCGTTTCGAACCGTGCAGGGCTGAGAAGGACAACGTCACGATCAAAAAAGAAATAGCCGCAATTAAACGGCTATTCAAGCTGATAGTACACGGGTAAGCCCCGTGACCAATACGTGACCAACTTCTGACGAGAAACGAAGATTTATGAGTAACAACGCGACCACCTGCACGGCGTAACTTATTGATTTTCTTGATCTACATCAATTACTCACAGCAATTTCAGCATCCGAAGAATGTGATTTGTAAGTCGTTGGGGCGGCTCTGCCGCGGGTGGCATATGAAAAAATTACAACTACCGCTAGCTGTCTTCGCGATCCTCATTCTCGCCGGATGCGGAAACAATGGCAGAATCGTTTACGCCGTTGATGAATTGGCCGATAGGGCCGTCGCGGACAAAGAGGCCTTCATGGGAAAAGAAGTCGTTGTCTCCGGATACGTTGCGGTCATCTTGCCCAACGTCGACAGCAACGGCTATCGGTTGAGTCTCGATTTCGATCTGCGCAGTCCGACAGAGAGACAAATTAGCTGTGCCATCCCGCAAGGCAAAGCCCCCGATGGCATCAGCAGCAAATGGGTGACCGTCAAAGGACAAATCGCAAACATCCACAGTCAAAATTACATGGGTCTAAAAAGCGTAACGCTCGACCCGTGCGAGATTACCAGCACCGAATGATAACGTTGCGATTTATGCATTCAGTGATTTCCTGAAAGCTGTTGATGACCGACTACGATCTGCCGGATTGCGACCCGAGCGAGTACTTCCCGGACCGGGCGAGCCTCGCCGCAACGTTTACTCGCCTTGCTGGCGGCGCAGCCGCAGGGCGCTTGGGGGAACTTTCCGAAGAGGCCGAGCCTCTACGCACATCCGGGCGGCAAAGCCGAAAACCCGGAGCGGGTGTGTTCCTCCGCTGTGCCGCCCGAATGTGAGGAAAAGCTGTGCTGTTCCGAAGTCTGTCCTACTTCTCTACTCGCGACTACGCCGACGCGGCGGTGGGTCGAGGCATCCGCGACAACGCAACCGGACTGACTATCTCGCCATCGCAAACTCGAGCCGGCGTTCGAGCTTGGGGGCAGTCGTCCGCAGGTCTTCCAGCCACTGGCGCGCGTCTAAAACGAATCATGTTTTTTTCTTCCGATAGCCTTCCGCTTTATTGAGCAGTCGGCATTTCCTGATCGGCAAGTTCAAAGGCGAGTATCGAACAGTCATCCTTGAGGCCCCGGAACCCATCCCATGACGTGACGCTATCCAGAATCGAATGAATGCAGGCGTCCAAACTCCGTCCGCGATTTTTTTCAATTTGGGCGATCAGGTTCGCGGTGCCAAACGCAATCTCGAGATTATTTTCAGCCTCGATTACACCGTCGGTATAGAGAAACACCCGGTCGCCGCCAGTCAGTTTGATTACGTTTTCCGAATACCAGGCTTGTTCCAAAAGTCCGACCGGGAATCCCTCGACTTCGAGAATCTCCACGACCCCATCGGTGCGCGCGACGACAAGCGGGGGATTGCCGGCGGTTACATAACGAAACTCCCGGGATTTCAAATCTATGATCCCCAAACACATCGTAAAGTACTGGGCGGTCTCTTGGCCCATTTGAAATTGGCGGTTCAGCTCTTCCGCAAGTTCGACAGGGGAGAACGAAAACGATCCGGGAGCGCGGTTCAGAACGCGAGAGAACCAATGACTCAGAGTGGTCGAGAGCAGTGAAGCGGGGACTCCGTGGCCGCTTACATCCACCGTGTAAACCGCGATCCTGTCTTGATCCAAACCGATCACGTTCAGCGTATCCCCGCCCAATTCATCACACGGTTGGACCAGATACGAAAAACCGATCCCTTCGAAGCGTTGTTCTTTGTCGGGAAGCAGCGATCGCTGGATTTTGGCGGCGGCCTCCAAACTGCTCTTGATGTGCCGGTTCGTCATTTCCAGCTGACGATTGACTTCCTGGAGTTTTTCCTCGGCATTCCTGCGTTTGGTAATGTCGGACCGAATTCCGATGAAATGGGTCACTTCGCCGTCGGGATCCAGAATGGGGGTGAGCGAAAGACGGTTCCAGAACGGTTCCCCGTTTTTCGTGTAATTCAAAATCTCGACGGAACATTCTTTGCCCGCCGCGATGGCGTCGCGTATCTCCTGCACAGTTCCGGGATCGGTACCTTCACCCTGCAAAAAGCGGCAGTTTTTCCCGAGCATCGATTTTGCGGAATAGCCGGTGAGCCTTTCGAACCCCTCGTTGATGTAGATCAGAGGTTGTCCGGGCAAACGCATGTCCGAAATCGTGATACCTTCCGCCGCCACATTCAACGCCCGCTCCTTGAGCAAAAGGTCATCCCCGATTACGCAAGTGCTTCCCGATTTTGAAGTCCGGTTTTCAGTCCGAATTTTTCTCATATCCGAGCCCGTTCGAATTTCTGGGCTGATTCTACGCATAACGGATTGGAGAGGCAAACTCCGGCAATTCGCATTTTGGCAACGAAAGGGTGATCCCAAACGTATGAGACACCGTTCCGAATCGGAGCCGACACCACGTTCCGAGACGCTTCGGTGCGATCGAAAGGATCGCGTGTTTCCGACGCCGCGGAAGCCTTGAAAACCGAGATTGCGGGTCAAGTTTGCGGGGGTATTGAAAATCGTGTCGTCGCCAGCACGGCTGAAAGAGCGGAACTCTCAGCTTTCCGTCTTCCACTTTCCACTTTCAGTTTTCCGCTTTCCGCTTTCCACTGATTCCGACGAACTGTGCACTTTGCACGGTGCCGTTGCCCCGCCTTCCGGCCCGGACGTAGTATCCTAAGGTATGTTCATCAAACTTTACGCGATTGCGCTGCCGGTTTTCTTTGCGATAGATATCGTCTGGCTCGGGTTGGTTGCGAGGAATTTTTATCGTGATCAGATCGGTTTTTTGATGAAGGACAGCATCAACTGGACGGCCGCGATCGTCTTTTATCTACTTTTTATCGGGGGTCTTGTCCTCTTCGTCATCGGGCCGGCCGTCGAAAAAGGTTCTTGGAAATTTGCGTTGCTGTACGGAGCGGCATTCGGACTCATTACGTACGCCACATACGACCTGACGAACCTTGCAACGATCAAAGATTGGCCGCTCACGGTCACGTTGGTCGACCTTGCCTGGGGCGCGTTCCTCGCGGGATCCGTCTCGACGATAACTTACTTTATCGCGGGCAAACTCGGGTTATGAACTATTTTGCGGGCCTCGCCGTCGTCCTGTTCGTCTACGTGAACCTCTGGTTCGTCTTTTCTCTTGTCAAGAAAAGAAACGACGTTGCCGATATCGCCTGGGGACTCGGTTTCACGCTGCTTGCCTGGACGGCGTACTTCATTTCGGACGGCGCCGGGACGCGGGCGTTGCTTGTCGGAATATTGGTGACGGTATGGGGAGTGCGGCTGGCGCTGCATATCGGCAAGCGCAACGCGGGCAAGCCGGAGGATTACCGTTATGCGGTCTGGCGCGCGGCGTGGGGCAAATGGTTTTATCTGCGTTCGTATCTGCAGGTCTACCTCCTGCAAGGCTTTCTTTTGTATGTCGTGGCCCTTCCGGTCTTGCTGGCGAACCGGGGCGAAGGAACAGAGTTGGGCCTATCGGACCTTGCAGGGGCCTCGGTGTGGCTCGTCGGCTTTCTCTTCGAGGCCGTCGGCGACGCGCAACTCGCGAAGTTCGCCGGCGACCCGGCCAACAAAGGCAGATTGATGCGGAGCGGGCTCTGGCGCTACACCCGTCACCCGAATTACTTCGGCGAAGTAACGCAGTGGTGGGGCATCTGGCTCATCGCGCTGTCGGTCCCGTACGGCTGGATGTCGGTCATCGGCCCTCTCACCATCACCGTATTGATCCTCAAAGTCTCGGGCATCCCGATGCTTGAACGAAAGATGGAGCAAAATCCCGAATTCGCCGAATACAAACTGACAACCAGCGCGTTCTTTCCGTTGCCTCCGAGAACAAAACGGTTTCCTGCCGCGGATTAACGCGGAAAAACGCAGATTTCCTTTTGTTTTTATCCGTGTCATCCGCGTGATTTGTGGCCATTGACTCTCTCAAGAACAGCGGCACAGCCGCGGGGACTTCCGAGGGCACTTTCCGGAGAGGCCGAGCCTCTCCGCACATCCGGGCGGCGAAGCCGCGGGGCAAAAAATCAACGCAAATCAGGTGTGCTCGCGCGTGACGGTGCGTTCCGGAGCAGTGCGGCCGGGATGTGCGGAAAATCCGCGCCTACGGCGTCGTCACGTTCACGTGGAAGGACAGATACCGGCTACACGTCGATGCGGATTCTCAATTTCGACTGGGCCGCCGACGGACGCATCATCAGCTCGCGCAACGAACGGACGAGCAATATCGTGGTCGTAAGCGACTTCCGATAACCCATCCCGACGTCAATTCTAAGGCCGCGGTCAATCTTCGGTTAGCAATTTGCAAGCACCCGTTGAATCTCGACACAAAGATTCGGTTTCGTTCAGTGTCCGATAAAATCCGGACACTGCAATTTATCGGAAGCGACGATTTAAACCGTGTGTCGTCGATCCGGTTCCGTTTTCGGCTAATGTTGATTTCTGTTGCGAATTCGGCAAAACCGGATCGACGTTTCTTTCGTAATACCCTTCGAATCGAATCAGGGCCGTACGATGCGGCGGGAAATCAAATATGTTAAGGTGTGAGGCAAACATTCGCCAGCATATGAAGAAACGAGCATTATTGTCGCACTTCGCGTTTTCAGCAGTTCTTGCGATCGTGATCGCGATGACCGCGCCTGAATCGGCGGTCGCGCAGCAAATTGAAAAGCCCGAGGCGCCGGTTGTCGTTCAACCGGGCCGGCCGGGCGAGCAGACAAAGGTGCTGCCGGCGAACACGGTTGCCAAATTGCCGCCGTTGTCGCCGAAGGACGTCGAATTCATGCGCGGCATGATCATGCACCACGCACAGGCGGTCGAGATGTCGGCGCTCATCGAATCGCGGACTGAGAACAAAGAGATCAGAAAGCTCGGGGCGCGGATCAGCCAGTCTCAGACGGACGAGATCAAGTTCATGAACGGGTGGCTGGCGAACCGGGGCCTGACGGTTGAAGCCGATGCGCCGACTGCCGGCGGACATCACCATCACGGGACAGGAAACGCTGAGATGATGATGCCCGGAATGCTCTCGGCGGCGCAGATGGACGAACTCCGGGCCGCCAAAGGTGCCGCATTTGATGCCCTTTTTTTGAAAGGAATGATCCAGCACCATGAGGGCGCGCTGGTGATGGTGAAAGAACTGTTCGCCGCCGCCGGTGCCGGACAGGACGCCGAGATCTTCAGCTTTGCGACCGATGTCGACAGCGGCCAGCGCGGCGAGATCAGAATTATGCAAACTTTACTTGGAAACAAGCCGTAAAAATGAAAATCATGAATCGAAAACTACTTGCAGGTCTTTTTACAATCGCTTTTCTGGCGGCCGCATCGGTCGCCTCGTTTGCTCAGGGCCTTGAAAAAGCGCCGACATTGCCGGCCGGAATGAAGGGCTCGTCAACCTCGGATCCGAGATCGAGCCTGAAACCGGGAATGTATGACGCCGGTGAAGCGGCGCTCGGGATCAAGCATCTTCAACTTCTGAAAAAGCCGGTTGCGTTCCAGCTTGGAACCGAAGACGGCGATGATCCGAAAGTTCTGACGACGCTCGCGCAGACGGGTTTTGGGAACGCGCAAATGATTCCCAAACCTTTGCGGCTTGTCATCGCTCAGCTTTCGTTTTCGAATTCTGATATCGCGTTTCAGGGCAAACACGTCTTTATGGGCAATTTCTACGGCGTCAACATCTATGACGTTTCCGATGCCGCAAATGCAAAGCTCGTGACTTCAATGGTTTGCCCGGGCGGACAGGGCGATGTGTCGGTATTCAACAATCTGATGTTCATGTCGGTCGAGATGCCGAACGGACGGCTCGATTGCGGAATCGAAGGATTTCCCGCCGATCCCGTTCCGGCCGGACAGAACGGTCCGGGGCTGCCTTCGGCATCGAAAGACAGATTCCGCGGCGTCCGGATCTTCGATATCAGCGACATCCGCAAGCCGAAGCAGGTCGGTGCGGTGCAGACGTGTCGCGGTTCGCACACGCATACGCTGGTAACCGATCCGAAAGACAAGAACAACGTTTACATTTACGTTTCCGGCACGTCGTTCGTTCGTCAAAGCGAAGAGCTGGCGGGCTGTTCGGACGGCTCTCCCGACAAAAACCCGGACACGTCGCTTTTCAGCATCGACGTGATCAAGGTTCCGGTCGCGGCACCTCAGGACGCGAAGATCGTCGCGAGTCCGCGGGTATTTGGCGATGATAAGAAAATCAACGCGCTGAATGATGGCGGATCGGTCTCCAACAACAGCGCAACGCGTCCGGTTGAGACCGACCAGTGCCACGACATCACGGTTTATCCGGAGATCGGGCTCGCCGCCGGCGCCTGCTCGGGCAACGGAATCCTGCTCGACATCAAGGAGCCGGCGAATCCGAAGCGCGTCGAATCCGTCAACGATAAGAATTACGCCTACTGGCATTCGGCATCATTCTCGAACGACGGCAAAAAGGTCGTGTTTACCGACGAATGGGGCGGCGGAATGGGCGCCCGATGCCGTGAGAACGATCCGAACGTCTGGGGCGCGAACGCGATTTTCAACCTTGACGGGCAAAAGCTCAGTTTCCAGAACTACTACAAGATGCCGGCCGCGCAGGGCGACAGCGAAAACTGCGTCGCGCACAACGGTTCGCTGATCCCGGTGCCGGGCCGCGACATCAAGGTTCAGGCGTGGTATCAGGGCGGAATCTCGCTGATGGATTTCACCGACCCGAAATCGCCGGCAGAGATCGGTTACTTCGATCGCGGCGCGATCGATCCCAAGGTTCTTCTGCTTGGCGGGCATTGGTCGGCTTACTGGTACAACGGCCGGATTTACGGATCGGAGATCGCCCGCGGGCTCGACATCTTCGAGCTCGCTCCGAGTCAGTTCCTGACGCAGAACGAGATCGACGCGGCGAAGACGGTGAGTGTCTCCGCGCTCAACGTCCAGACGCAGGAACGAATTGTCTGGCCGAAGAAACTGGTGGTCGCCAAAGCGCTGATCGATCAGCTTGAACGGTCGAAGGCGATGCCCGCCGATCGGGTTGCAGCGTTGCGAAGCTCGATCCAAAAGGCCGAAGCTTCGAAGCTCGGCAAGAAATCGGTCAAGGATTTGAAGGGACATGCCGCGACGCTCGAGGGCGGCGCCGGATCTGCGAACGAAGCCGATGCCGCGCGGATGCGTTGGATCGCCGAGATCTTCAAACAACCGGGACGGTAGAGAAGTGCAGAGTGAAAAGTGCGAAGTGCAGAGTGCGGGACAGTGCAGAGTGCAGGACAGTGCAGAGTGCAGAGTGCAAAGTGCAAAGTGGACAATAGACAACGAAATTTTAAAGTGGTGACCGTGTCGCGTGATTAGTGATTAGCGATTAGTGATTAGTGATTAGCGATTAGTGATTAGTGATTAGTGATTAGTGATGAGGGCAGTCAGCCCTGAGTCATTGTTGACTTTGCATTCTGCACATTTCACTGTCCTGCACTTTGCACTTTGCACTTTGCACTGTCCCGCACTCTGCACCGTTGATCTGTTCGTTTGCACCTAAAAAAGGAGAAAAGCATGGAAAGAAAGACGGCAGATGATTATCCGCAAGAGTTACTTGATCTTTTTCACGAATATCAGCACGGCGACATGGATCGGCGGTCGTTTTTGAGCAGCATCGGGCGGTTCGCGGTTGGCGGGCTGACCGTGGCCGCGATCTTTGAGAGCCTGCAGCCGAATTTTGCCTGGGCGCAGACCGTTCCGAAGGACGACAAAACGCTGTCGCTCAGCTATGAAACAGTGCCGTCGCCCGACGGAAACGGTTCGATCAAGGGATATCTTGCTAAGCCGGCAAAGGGAAAGAGGTTTCGGGCGATTCTCGTGATTCATGAAAACCGCGGTCTTAATCCGTATATCGAAGACGTTGCGCGGCGTTTCGCAAAGGCCGGTTACATGGCCTTCGCGCCCGATGGGCTGACATCGGTCGGTGGTTATCCGGGAGACGAACAAAAAGGCGTCGCCGCATTCCGGACGGTTGATGGCAAGAAGATGACCGAGGATTTTGTTGCCGCCGCAAAATGGCTGAAAGCACGTCCGGACAATAAGAAGAAGCTTGGCGCGGTCGGTTTTTGCTTCGGCGGCGGAATGGTGAATCAGCTCGCGGTGCGGCTCGGCAAAGAACTGAGCGCCGGCGTTGCGTTTTACGGACGTCAGGCGGGCGTCGCGGACGTGCCGAAGATCGAAGCCGCGCTGATGTTCAATTACGCCGGCAACGATCAGGGCGTCAACGCCGGGATCGAAGCCTACGAAAAGGCGCTGACCGAGAACAAAAAGATCTTCGAAAGTCACAAATACGAAGGCAAGCAGCACGGATTTCACAACGACACAACCCCGCGTTACGATGCCGAAGCCGCCAAACTCGCCTGGGAACGCACGCTCGCCTGGTTCAAAAAGCATTTGAAGTGAATCGACGACGCTTCGCATTCGAAGCTTCGCATTCCAGAAATTCCAGAGATTCCAACCCGTTTTCGTTGAGCAACCGCGGAGCTTTGGAATGCAAAGCTTGAAATGCGTGAAGCGATCGAATGCGAAGCTTGGAATAGGTGGCTAGGATCGAGCGACATAAACCGAATTTACCGAAACCGAGTTCGTGTAGGGATTTGCGAATTCGATGTCGTGTGACTCGGCGGAGCCGAAAACGGAAGCGAGATGTCGGGTGAATTCGTCGCTCGACGGATCGTCCGACCACATCGCGAACGAGCCGCCGGGTTTCAGTTGGGATTTTGCCGACGCGAGCCCGTCAGCGGTATAGAACGATCCTTTCGACTGATCGAGAAAGTGCCGCGGGGAATGGTCGATGTCGAGCAGGATCGCGTCAAATTTCCGGTCCGGATCAGTTTCGTCAAAGCCGCTCCGCGCCAGCGCAAAGAAATCGCCCTGCCGCAATTCGCATCTCGAATCAGAACTAAGGATCGGGCCCATCGGGACAAGCCCGGCTTTATGCCATTCAATCACCGAAGGGAAGATGTCGATGACAAGCAACCGACTGACGGATTCATTTCGCAACGCCGCGGCGGCCGTGTATCCGAGCCCGAGCCCGCCGACGACGACATCGAGCGAGCCTTCGAGCCCCGCTAGCCCGAGCGATGCAAGCTGCTTTTCTGCCTCGGTGAAAAGGCTCGACATCAAATACTCGTCGCCAAGTTTGACCTCAAAGACCTCGCGGTTGCCGAGAAGTGTCTCGTTGCGCCGCCGAAGCGTCAGATCACCGAGCGGCGTTTCCGCGTAACCCAATTCTGCGATAGCCATGTTCTCTCTGATTCGATTTCGGTTTGCTTATATCTCAACAAATCAGCGCGTCCCACAAGGTTTGTCATCAGGAACTTGAATAAACCGACCTTCCCGTCGACGACGATTCTGGTTCAACCAGATCGAAAATGCAAACACACATGATTTCGTCACTTTTGGTCGCTTTCCTTCGCCCCGTGCCTCTGTCAGCGTTTGATGGCCTTGATCGCGAAACGGTAAGCTCAAAGTTGGTAATGTCTCCATACAGATAGCGGGTTTCCTTTCGCGCTGGAAATTCGAATTCAACTTCTCGTAGTTTGTTTCTCTCCCAGAGGTAACTCAGCAGTTGACCCTTTATTATTGCGCGTTGATTTTCACCCAGATCGGGTAGGTTTTCGATTACTATTTGTTCCAGGTCCTTTTTCTTAAATATTGCGCGGCGTCTGTGATTCAACCGAGTTACCAGGGTGCGAATTGCTTCATTGGTTGTGGGCCCAAGTGGCATGACTTCATACGGGTTAAAATAGGCGTTGCAAGTTGTAAGAAAAACATAGTATATTTTCTTACAAGAGGTAGATCTAATTATGACTCTAAGTATTGAACAACGAATGCTTTATAGGATTCGCGCCAAAGGGAGAGGTTGGGTTTTTTCGGCTAGACATTTTCTTGATTTCGGAAGCCGAAAAGCAATTGACCTGGCGTTTCATCGTTTGGCAAAACGAGCGACGATCCGACGCTTGGGGCGAGGAATTTACGATTTTCCGAAAACCAGCCCGGTCCTCGGTATGCTTAGTCCTTCAATAGATGCGATCGCAAATGAAATCGCGGGAAAAAACAATAGCAATCTTAAAATCACAGGATCTCAAGCTGCCAACGCCTTGGGTTTAACAACTCAAGTACCCGCCAAAATAGTGTTCTTGACTGATGGCCCCTCGAGGCAAGTTAAGATCGGTAGTCAGACAATCCAGTTCAAACACGCCTCACCGAGAGTAATGGCCACCGCAAATCAGGGGAGCGGACTTGTAATCGAAGCACTCAAGTATCTGGGAAAAGAAAACTTAGATCAAAGCGTAATCGAAAGAATCGGACGGACGCTTTCGGATTTTGACAAAAAAGAACTGCACAAAAATTCTCACGTCGCGCCCGACTGGATGAGGGCGGCGATTGAAGAGATTGCAAAATAAGCCAATGGACGAATTCGCAAAAGGCTCACCGGAAGACAGACGAGAAGCATTCCAAGAAACTTCCGCCCAAAAAGGCGTGAGTTTTCAAATTGCAGAAAAAGACTTTTGGGTCTGTTGGACACTAAGGAGATTATTCGGATTAGAGAAGTTCGATAAGTACTTCGTGTTCAAGGGAGGCACGTCATTATCCAAAGTTTACAACGTCATCCAACGGTTTTCGGAAGACATCGATGTCGCAATTGAACGGGAATTCTTAGTCGAAACGAAGGACGGTGATTTCATCGGGCTTTCCAGCAAACAAAGAGAGCGAAACGTCGAAGAACTCGACAAAAGATGTAGGACAATGATCGAGACGGAAATCCTCACCCAGCTCAAACAAGCGATTGCGCTCCAACTTGGCGCTTCGGGATGGTCGCTGAAGCTCGACGCCGACGATCCGTACCGCCAAACAATATTGTTCGAATATCCGAAAAGCACAAGTGGCGAAGATAAAGTAGGTGTTCAATACGTTCGACCAATTGTAAAGATCGAATTCGGAGCACGCCCCACAAACGAGCCTTCGGAAACTCATGTGATCAAACCATATGTCGCAGAGTTGTTTCCACAGTTGTTTAATGATCCAACTGTGGAACTAAAGGTGCTTGCTGCTGAACGAACATTTTGGGAAAAGGCAACAATCCTTCACGAACTTTACAACCGTCCTCCGGAGTACATCGGTCGTGACCGGTCTTCCCGTCATTATTACGATCTCTACCAATTGATCCGACACGATCACGGATGGTCAGCCTTGGAGCGGGTTGATATTTTGAAGAGCGTGGTTGCAAACAAGAATGCTTACTTTTATCGGGGCGGCGCAAAATACGACGAAACGCTGATCGGCAAATTCCATCTCCTGCCCAACGAAAGAGCAATGGGTGGGATTCTGTCCGACTACAACAAAATGGCAGAAATGATCTTCGGGGACCCTCCCAAATTCGAGAATATTCTCTCGGAACTCGGACGTCTCGAACCAATTATGAATGAACGAATCACCGCATCGGAATCCAATTCCTCATGACGAAGGTGCCTCGATTTGTCGAGATTCTGATGGTTTTCACTGATGTCGGCCCGGCAAACTTCATTGAGAACACCTTAAGAAATCAAGATTGACAAGTGCTCGCCGACAAACCAGAACCGAGGCGCAAATTTGTCCGCCGTCAGATGCCATTCCGAATCTCCCACCAAAAACTCAAAATCACACCGATGATCCCGATCGGAACCGCGAGCGACCAACCGAGCGCGTCATTCGGCAGATATTCCACCAACAACCAGCCGATGATCGCCGTCACGCCAAGTCCGACAAACAGTCGCCACGACACCAGAAATTCAAACAGCGCCTCAAGCCAATCCATATCCAAAGACTCAACGATTCACAACCGAGATCGTCACCGAAGACGGGTACTGCTTCGAGTGATGGACGGCGTTGTTTGCGATGACGCCGGTCACTTCGTCGAAATTGCGGCCGCCGGTGTTCATGTTGCGGTCGAATCGCGGAAAATTGCTCGACGAGATCTCAATCCGGACACGATGGCCGGCGGCGAAATAATTGCTCGTGTTCATCGGCTGGAAAGTGAATTTGTAAACCTTTTCCTTTTCCATCCAGACCAACGGTTTGTCGTAACCGTTGCGGTACCGCATCCGCTGGATCGTTTCGTCAAGGTTCCAGGCGCGGCCCTGTTCATCGACGTCGATCAGTTTGACCGTGAAATCGGTGTCCTTTGCATCCGATGAAACGTAAAGGGTGACCTCAATCGGGCCGCTGAGTTCAATTCCTTTCTTCAGCGGTTCCGAACTGTAAACCAGGACATCCGGGCGCTCTTCCATCTTCCGCTGGTCGAACGAGCCGCCCTGTACGGCGTTTCCGGTGCAGCAGACGTTTCCGCCGTAAGACGGAACCGGATTCATCGGATCGTAAGTGAATCGGTCGGCGTTTGCGGCAACCGGCGGCGCATCGGTCAGCTTGCCGTCGCCGCTGAGCGAATTCGCTTTGCCGTCACTTGAAAGATAAAACGTCATCGGTTTCGCGCCGGCCGGCGGCCACGATTCCGACGACTGCCATTTGTTGGATCCCATCGTGAAATAGCGGACCTTCGGCATTTTCTCGAGAATCCCGTTCTGCTCGCCTTTGAGGAAATGATCGAACCAGCCGTAGGTCAGTTCCGAATAATTGAGCCGAGCGTCGCCCATCGAGCGCTCGCC
Source organism: Pyrinomonadaceae bacterium (assembly GCA_044229875.1). Taxonomy (GTDB): domain Bacteria; phylum Acidobacteriota; class Blastocatellia; order Pyrinomonadales; family Pyrinomonadaceae; genus JAFDVJ01. The sequence goes on from JBGASE010000049.1 coordinate 17,956, forward strand.
GACGACGGTGTTCTCGGTCGCGCGCGTGTAGGCGCAGTGGAGCGTGGGTGCGATCACCGCGTATTGTTTCGACGCGATGTCCGGCCGCGCCGTTTTGCGGATATGGTTGTACAGCGCGAGATTCGGGCCGGTCGAGACGTCATACCACGACATGAACCAGAAACCGGGCATATCGATCTTCATATTGTCGTGCCACAATCCGCCTTTGTACCACGCCGGATCGTTCGGCGTCCGGCGGACCATCGCGCCGCCGGTCGGAACGGGCATCGGATCGGCAAAGATTCCGCGTGGGCCGTCAACCGCCTTGATGATGTCCTGTACCGGGAGATGACGGAGCGCCTTCGACCAGTCGACCGGCGGAAGTTGCTGGCCGAGATCGAACGACTTCGACGCGCGAATCAGCTCTTCCTGCGTCAGGTTTGCCGGAAACATCGGCCGCACCTGATTCTGTTCGCCGTAGAGCCAGGCGATGAACAGCATCTGGATCGCGCCGCCGCGATACCAGTTGCCCTGTTCGTAATACGGCCCGACGCGTCCGACACCAGCTCCGAAGCCTTGCGCGATCATCGTCGTAAAACCCGGATTTCCGCGCGACGCGACCGCCATTTGCCATTCCGCCGTCGATGAACAACCGATCGTGCCGAGCTTTCCGTTCGACCACGGGCGCGTCGTAAGCCATGTCACCGTGTCCTCGCCGTCCGAAACGGGCGCGCCGAGAATGTCGTAATTGCCTTCCGAGAAAAAATGCCCGCGTTCGTTCATGACGACATAGGCATAGCCGCGCTTGACCGCGTCGAGCTGCGTCGACATGTCACGCGGCGCGCCGAGCCTGACGTCCCAGAAATTGAAATTGTACGGAGTTCGCGAAAGAATCGTCGGATATTTCTTTGTCTGATCCTTCGGTCGGTAGATATCGGCCGCGACTCTGACGCCGTCGCGCATCGCAATCATCACTTTGCGTTCGACGATCGCGATCGACTGCAATTCGTTTTCGATCGCGTTGCGCCGCTCGACCAATTGCGGATCGGGCGTCGGACGCGGCTGGGCGGCCAGGCTGATTGCAAACAACCCTGCGAACATCGTCAGCAGGAACAGGCGGAAAATGGTCTGATTCTTCATTGCTTCATCTTCATCCAATCTTCTGATTTCGGCAAGCGAGCGCCGTCAGGAACACGGCAAATTCAAATGACTCCTTTTTTTGATTCAAGGATCGACGAAAGTCGATCAAACTGATATCCGTTTCCGAGGTATCTTGACATCAAAATGATTTCCTGTCCGCGGACAAGCGCCCGAAGACTGTGGCCGCCGCGGCTCGCTTTGACGTGTCTGATGACTTCGATATCCGACCACGGGATGAATTCCGATCGCGGTTCGCCGAGGATAAATGGCTTTGTATCAATCGAAATCCCGCTTTCGTCGACACGGGTCGTCGTGTGCGACTGCACCGAAAGTACGATCAGCCACGCCATGGCGGTGACAATTGTGAAAATAACGGAGATAAATACGGCCACGGAAGTTGCGGTCTTGAATCCGCGCATCGCGAATTTCGACCCCGGCAATGGATCTCCGTTGAAAAGTATGAGGATCACAAAAATAACAAGAATTGCGATCATCATTGCCGTAACTTTTTTGCAGATCACCATCGGATCAGTCACGAACTCTTCTTTCAACATTTTTCAGTTCACCTCTGTTTTGAAATAAACCGCCGACTAGTTTTGCGGTATGCGCCGCAGTTCGAGTTTCTGGATGCTCTTCGGACTCATTGGCTGGACGCCTTTGACGGCCGGTTTGTCGTCGATGGTCAGGATCTCTTCCTCAAGCGTTTCCCCGCGGACGCGCGTCGTCGAGATCAGCATCAGATTGTCGAATTTGAACGGGATCACGAGCGAGTCGCCGATGATCCTCGCCGTCAGCCGGATTCCGTTGCCTTCATCGAGATAAAGGTCGTCGGCGCCGGTTCCGCGGCAAAGTTTGTAGTCTTTCACCTGTTTGACGATGCCGAGCTCGGAATATGTCGTTTTCCACATTCCGCAAGTGTTGTCACGAAACGGGATCTCGCCGATCTCGAGCTCAACCTCAACCGCCGTGGCGTCCGGTTTGGCCGGAATGTTCCGGAGCGTTCCGCGCCATTTTCCTTCCCACGCCGCGATCGCCGGCTTCGGTTCGGGCTTTTTGCCAAGGACGTATTTGTCGTACCAGCCGAGATACCGTTCATATCGGTCGCGAACATAGCTCGGTCTTGAAATTCCGTGAAACTCGTTCGGATAAACGATCAGTTGCGTGTCGACGCCGAGACTCTTGAGCGCCTGGTACATCTGCTCGCTTCCCGAGATCGGCACGTTGAAATCCTTCTCGCCGCCGAGAAAAAGCGTCGGCGTTTTGATTTTGTTGGCGTTCAGGAAAGGGTACGAGAGTTTCTGATAGGTTTCCCACGATTTCGGATCCCAAGGCGGACCGATTTCGTTGTCGTACTGAATGATGTACTGGTCGGTGCCGTAAAACGATACCGTGAACGCCGTTCCGGCACCGCTCGTCGCGCCCTTGAACCGATGGTCGCTGGCGATGATGTAGTCGGTCAGGATTCCGCCGTAGCTCCAGCCGCCGACGCCGAGCCTTGCCGGATCGGCGACGCCCATCGCGATCACCTGATCGACCGCCGCGAGCAGGTCCTGAACTTCGAAATTCCCCCAGTCGGCCCAGATCGCGCGCGAAAACTTCTGTCCGCGTCCCGAACTGCCGCGATAATTTACCGCCAGCACCGCGTAACCGTTGGCGGCGAAAAACTGGCGTTCGGCGCTCCACGAATGCTGATCCTGCGCATTCGGCCCGCCGTGGATCCGCAGCAATAACGGGACCTTCGTGCCTTTTACGTAGCCGACCGGATAGGTCAGAAGCGCGCCGACCATCGTTCCGTCCTTGCTCTTCGCGTTCACTTCCTCGGTCGCCGGAAGATCGATCTGCCTGAGAAGATCGTCGTTCTTGCCGGTCAGTTTGCGGAGCTTGCCGTTTTCGAGAACATGAACCTCGTTCGGCATCGAATCATTGCCCGAAAGCAGCGCGATCCGGCCCTTAGACGCCGACCAGTTTCCGGCGACGACGGGCGGCGTCAGCAGTTTTTCGACCGCGCCGCCGGCGATCTGGGTCCGGGCCGGATAGACCGAACGGTCATCGGTGACGAAGAACGAGATCGATTTGCCGTCCGCCGACCACATCGGATTCGAGACCCCGCGATCAAGATCCATCGCGGCTTTCGGCCTGAACGGCGCGGCGCTGCCGTCGGCCGCGACGATCGTCAGATAATCCATGTTGTACGCGCCCCATTTCTTTTCGTCAGTTTCAAGAAATGCGAGCCACTTGCCGTCCGGGCTCCATTCGGCCGCGCGCGACCCGATGCTGGTGTCAGGCGTGATCTGTTTTTCGGTCGCATACGGCTTGGCCTCGGCAACGTAAACCCGGAACGACGGTTCGCGATCCGGATCGGGAGCTCGGTTTGATGTAAATGCGATCCGTGTACCGTCCGGTGACCAACGCGGCGACGCTTCGTCCCACTTTCCTTTCGTTAGCCTGTCGAGCCGTTTGCTGGCGATATCGAAAAGGTAGATAAAGCTCTTGCGATCGCCGCGCAGATAACCCTGAACGTCCTGTTTGAATTTGTAGCGATCGATGACGATCGGTTTCGGAGCACGTGGATTCGCCGGATCCGACGGCGCATCGGCTTCCGGGTCGGGATCGCCGATAGTCATCACCAACCGTTTCGAATCCGGCGACCATTCGTAGCCTTGCAGGCGTCCTTTTGTTTCGGTCAATTGCCGCGCTTCGCCGCCGGTGAGATCGAGAATCCAAACCTGGCTGCCCTTGTTCGGTCCGGGCCGCGACGATGTGAACGAAAGATATTTTCCGTCCGGGCTCCAGCGTGGCGAAGATTCGCTGTCGGTCGCCGTGAACGTAATCTGGCGATCTGTTTTTCCGTCGTAACTGATCATCCAGATATCCGAACCCGATCGGTCAGCCTTGGTGTCCGTCGATGAAACGACATACGCGATCCATTCGCCGTCGGGCGAAATCTGCGGGTCGCCGACGTTCTTGATCTTGAACAGGTCGTCAAGCCTGATCGGCCGTTTCGCCTGCGCCGAGATGAGCGTCAGACATGACAGAACGACAATCGCGATTGCCGCAATTCTATTTCGGTTGATATTCATGATTTTCATGGTTTCAGCAGTAAACGGATTGAGATTTACGCGTATCGTAACGCCCTCGCGTGATCGGAGTCAACGCATTTTGGATTTTCGTTAGAGTTACCGTCAGAGTTACGCCTTCAGGCGTGAAGAGGTTTTCGCCCGAAGCCCGAGCTGCGGAGCGTCGGGATCTGTCGCTATCTACGATAGCTAATTGTTTTCATTCCCCCATTTCCCGCAGCTTGCGCTGCGGGCTACATGCTTGACGCTCGCTTCGCGAGCTTAATGAGATCGCGGTCCGGACCATGCTTGCCCGGTCTTGACACACGAAATTGACTGGAACGTTGGGCTCGGGATCTGTCGCTATCTACGATAGCTAATTGTTTTCATTCCCCCGTTTCCCGCAGCTTGCGCTGCGGGCTACATGCTTGACGCTCACTTCGCGAGCTTTAATAGATCGCGGTCCGGACCATGCTTGCCCGGTCTTGACACACGAAATTGATTGGAACTGCGGGCTCGGGATCTGTCGCTATCTACGATAGCTAATTGTTTTCATTCCGCCGTTTCCCGCAGCTTGCGCTGCGGGCTACATGCTTGACGCTCACTTCGCGAGCTTCAATACATCGCGGTCCGAACCATGCTTGCCCGGTCTTGACACACGAAATTGATTGGAACGTCGGGCTCGGGATCTGTCGCTATCTGCGATAGCTAATTGTTTTTCATTTCCCCATTTCCCGCAGCTTGCGCTGCGGGCTACATGCTTGACGCTCGCTTCGCGAGCTTCAATACATCGCGGTCCGAACCATGCTTGACGGACGCGATCTTGACACAAATATTGATCGGATCGATGCGGCGGATGCTTGCGAATATTGCGGTCTGGACTTAACCTAATCGGACTATGAGGAAATCGCTTTCATTGCTGCTTTTGATGACGTTTTTGTTTCCCGTCGCCGGATTTTCGCAGCGGGCAATGACCGAGGCCGAGATCGTCGCGAAGGCGAAAAAGATCCATGCCGATGTTATTACGCTCGATACTCATAACGATATTGACGTCCGTAACTTTACTGATTCCCGCAATTACACGCAGGACTTGCCGAATCAGGTGAATCTTCCTAAGATGCTGGCGGGCGGGCTCGACGTTTCCTGGATGATCGTCTACACGGGCCAGGGCGAACTTAATGAGGCCGGCTACAAACTTGCTTATCAAAACGCGATCGACAAATTCGACGCGATCGATCGCCTGACGCAGAAGATCGCGCCCGGAAAGATCGGTCTCGCGCGGACGTCGAAGGATGTCCGAAGGCTGATCAAAGAAGGAAAGCTCGTCGCGATGATCGGCGTTGAAAACGGTTATCCGATCGGAACCGACATTTCGCGGATCAAGTATTTTGCCGAGCGCGGCGCGCGTTACATGTCGCTGGCGCACAACGGCCACAGCCAGTTGGCCGATTCGAATACCGGCGAGCGCGACGGCAAATGGCTTCACAACGGACTCAGCGAGCTCGGCAAACAGGCGGTCGCCGAAATGAACAAATGGGGCATCATGATCGATCTCTCGCACCCGTCAAAACAGGCGAACCTGCAGGCGATCGCGCTGTCGAAAGCGCCGGTCATCGCCTCGCACTCGGGCGTCCGCGCGTTGTGCGATCACAGCCGGAACCTTGATGACGAGCAGCTTGACGCAATCCGAAAAAACGGCGGAGTCGTCCAGGCGGTCGCGTTCCGCAGCTATGTCAGCAAGGAAAAAAGCGAGTTGCGAACGAAACTTTCGACCGAAATTTCACGCGAACTGGCGGCCGCCAAGGGACTTACGATCCTCGAAAGGGCCGATGTCGTGAAGCTTCCCGAAGCCGAACGCACCGCGTATATGGAAAAGATCGCCGCTTTCCGCGCCAGGACGCGTCCGATCATCAATGAACGACTGAAAGACAAGGCACCGGATGTCAACGTCAAGGATTTTGTCGATCACATCGATTATCTCGTCAAAAAGATCGGCATCGATCACGTCGGTATCAGCTCGGACTTTGACGGCGGCGGCGGGGTCGAAGGCTGGGACGACGCTTCACAGACGCTGAACGTGACGATCGAACTGGTCCGGCGCGGCTACACCAAAAAGCAGATCGCCAAACTCTGGAGCGGAAATCTGCTGCGCGTGCTCGACGAAGTTCAGAAGGTCGCGAAAAAACTGCAATAGCCCAAAAGACGAAAGCTTCGTTGTAAACGTCGCCTTGCCCACGTATGATTGATCGTTTGCGGTCACGACGGAGATTCATACATGGAAGAGACGACAGAGATTCAGACATTCGACGGATTCGGGCTGCGGCCCGAACTTCTCAAGGCGATAAGCGACGTCGGCTACGAGACGCCGTCGCCGATCCAGCTCAAAACGATTCCGGTGATGCTTGCCGGACGCGACCTGATCGGACAGGCGCAGACCGGCACCGGCAAAACGGCGGCCTTCGCGTTGCCGATCCTCAATCAACTCGATCTTGAAAGCGGCGAGCTTCAGGCGATGGTCCTGACGCCGACACGCGAACTCGCGATCCAGGTCGCCGAAGCGTTTCACACGTACGCGAAGCATCTTGGACGGATCCGCGTCCTTCCGGTTTACGGCGGACAGCCGATCTCGGCGCAGATCCGGCATTTGCGGTCCGGGGTGCAGGTCATCGTCGGAACGCCGGGCCGCGTGATGGATCACATTCGCCGCGAAACGATCGATCTGTCGGCGCTTTCGATGGTCGCGCTTGATGAAGCGGATGAAATGCTGCGGATGGGATTTCAGGAGGATGTCGAATGGATCCTCGCGCACACGCCTGAAGGACGTCGTACCGCGCTCTTTTCAGCGACGATGCCGCCGGCGGTCAAACGAATCGCGTCAAAATATCTCAACGATCCGGTAAACATCGAGATCGAGCGCAAGACTCTCACGGTTCCGAACGTTTCGCAGTTCTACATCAATCTCTCCGAAGCCCAAAAGACTGAAGCGTTGACGCGGATCCTTGAGGCCGAATCCGTTTCGGGCGAGGCCGTTCTGATCTTTCACCGAACAAAGGTCGGAGCCGCCGGGTTGACTGAAAAACTTCAGGCGCGCGGCTACGCGGCCGAAGCGATGCACGGCGACATGAGTCAGAACCAGCGTGAATCGGTGATCAAACGGCTGCGCAACGGACAGGTCGAGATCGTCGTCGCGACCGACGTCGCCGCGCGCGGGCTCGACGTCGATAACATCACATCGGTGATCAATTACGATATGCCGAGCGATACCGAATCGTACGTTCACCGCATCGGCCGGACCGGACGCGCCGGGCGCTCGGGCAAAGCGATCCTTTTTGTCACGCCGCGACAGCAGCGGATGAAGCGCGATGTCGAGCATTACACGCGCCAGACGATCGCGCCGATGAAGGTTCCGTCGCAATCGGACGTCGTCGCCCGCCGGATGGCGCTTGCCAAAGAGCGGATCATCAAGACGCTGACCGAGGAAGAACTTGATCTTTACTTATCACTGGTTGCCGAAGTAGCCGAAGAATCGGGTGCGGACACCGCCGAGATCGCGGCCGCGGCGCTGAGGCTTGCCGCCGGCGATCGGCCGCTTGAGGTTGAAGTCGAACCGAGCGTCAGCGAGCAGAGCTATGCCGAGGACGGCATGGTGCGGCTTTTCATCGATGTCGGCCGCAATCATCGCGTCAGTCCGGGCGACATCGTCGGCGCGATCGCCAACGAGGGGAACGTTCCGGGCAAGGCGATCGGCGCGATCGACGTCAACGATCGGTTCACGCTCGTCGATATTCCACTTGAATTCGTCGATCAGGTTGTCAACGGCATGCGGCACACGCGCATCCGGAACCAGCGCGCGAACATTCGCCGCGCCGCCGGCCACGACGTTCCCGAAAACCGTCCGCGGCGGTCGGAACCGTTCCGCAGTCCGCGCTCATCTGAGCGGCCGCGATTCTCCGATCGTCCGAAGCGCCCCGAACGGTTCGAACGTCCTGACCGCCCGGAACGTTCCGAGCGTCCGAATCGGATCGAGGCGGCCGAGCCGGAGTTTCGTCCGGACGGGCATGCCGACCGGATCCGTGCGGCCGCCGTCAGCTCAGGCTTCCGTGATCCCGAATCGAGTGAGCCCGGC
>JBGASE010000228.1:0-4580 GCA_044229875.1 Pyrinomonadaceae bacterium
GGGTTTCGAGCGTCCATCCCGGCGGCATCAAGACGAACATCGCCCGCAATTCACGGGTCGGCACCAATACGCCGAAGGAATTCAAGGATCAGGGCGTCAGATTTTTCGATAAGGTGGCACAAACCTCGCCCGAACAGGCCGCCGAAACGATCATCTCAGGCATCAAGAACGAGGAACCGCGGATTCTCATCGGCAAGGACGCGCATGCCATAAGCTGGGTTTCAAGATTGTTTCCGCGCAAATACCTGCGCGTCATCGAACGAATCGCCGGCCATCGCCTGGATCTTCGGAAGAAAAGCTGACGGGATTTTGGATTTTGGATTTTGGATTTTGGTTATCTTTGATCTTTGAGCTTTGATCTTGGATCTTGAACCTTTGATCCTGAATTCCTGAATCTTAAATCTTGAATATCTTGAAACTTGAATCGTTGATCTTGAATCTTGAATCTTGAATCTTGATTCTTGAATCTGGAATACCTCGAACCCTACTTATCGTTGGAAAGGATCTTTGTCTCGCCTTCTTTTTCGAGCGACAGATGTCGAGTCGTTCCGTCGGTAACGCTCGGCGGGGCGAGATCGCCGGTTTTGTACATCGATCCGACCGGAACATAATCGGTGTTTGATGCCGGAAGCGACGGCGCGTTGGTACCGCCGATGAACTGTTGAGATCCGGCGCCGATCGCGGCCTGCTGGCGCTGTTCCAGTCGCCGGGCGCGGACGATGCTTCCGATTCCGGTCGCAAGTAGCGAAAATCCGGGAAACAGCATCGCCCACCACCAGCCAGAACCGCCGGCGACGTCGGTGAAAAACAACACCATCGAGATTACGAAAAAGCCGATGCCGAGGATCGATTGCCGGGCTCCGGCGCTCCATGCTTCATCCGGATCGTTCCGGTTCAGATGCCGCCGCGCGGCCCGTCGATCATCGCCGACGATTTCGGGGATCTGGCCGCCACGTCCGGTCAACGCTTCGGAAACAACCGCAAGATCTGATCCGCAGGATCGGCAAAACTTGCCGGTGTCCGGATTCTGGGTACCGCATTTCGGGCAAAACATAAGATTTCAGGTCTCCAAGAGAAATACCGGCGATGAACACTACCGACGCCGCTGCCGAATGGCTTCGAAGAGAATAACGCCGGCAGCGACCGAAACGTTCAATGAATCGATCTTTCCCGACATCGGAATCCTGACAAGCGAATCGCAATTGTCAGAAACCAGCCGGTGCAATCCCTTCCCTTCACTTCCGAGGACCAGCGCTGACGGCCGCGTCCAATCCCATTCGGTATAATCGGCCGGCGCATCGCCGCTGGTTCCGATGACCCAGATGTTATTTGATTTCAGTTCCTCAATCAACCGATTCAGGTTCTTGACCTTCGCGATCCTGATGTACTCGGTCGCGCCGGCGGCCGTTTTGACGACCGTATCCGTCAAACCGGCGGCCCGATGTTCGGGAATAAACACGCCGTCGGCGCCGGCGCATTCGGCCGTCCGCAGGATCGCGCCGAGATTCCGGGGATCCTCGATCCCGTCGAGGATCACGACCAGCGCTGTCGGTTTGGCGACGATTTCTTCGAGCAGCGCGTCGGCATCGACATAATCTGCCGCCGCCGTCACCGCGACCACGCCCTGATGATTCGAACCCGGCTCGACGAACCGTTCAAGCGATTCGCGCGGAACCCTTTGAAACGGAACTCCGGCGGAACGTGCAAGATCGACGATCTCCGAAACGCGATGCTCGCGGGCACCGTCGGCGATCATCACCTTCTCGATCCGTCGCGAGTTTGCGCGCAGCGATTCAAGCACCGGCATCAGACCGTAGATCACATTCGGCGTCATCCGTTCCTCGCGTGGCTCACGCGTTTCGCGCGGCAGCGACCGCGACGGCCGGCGGTCTTGATGCGGATTGAATTTTTTCTTCATAAGATCTGGAGTCTTGAAAATCTGTTGAATTGCCGGAGATTGCTGCTCGACGAGACGCTTTTGAGATCGAATCTGCCAAAACTCGAACGGCTCATCCCGAGCGAGTCGCGGCGCGAATCAATTTCCCAAACGGCGCCGAGAAGTTCGCGGACGCGAAGATAACCCCGGTTGACCGTGACGCCGGATTCCGACGCGAGTTTTTCGGCAAGACGTGTCAGGTTTGTACGCGCGAGCATCGATTTTTCCGATCCAAGACATGAAAAGTCGAATCCCGCGGTCGAAATCCGAAAACCGACCGGATCGCCGTCGAGATAAATGTCGACAAGAGGTTCGTCCGACGCGGTTTCGGTCGAATCAAGCATCTTCGTTTGGCCTTTTTTCCGCTTTTCGGTGGCCTCGACCGATCTTTCGAAAACGGCGCCGGTGATGATCGCGACGATCGAATCGCGGCTGGCACGGACCGTTTCTTCTTCATTGAAAAGCCTGAATTCGATGTCCGATCCATCGAATCCGATCGCGCGCAGCCGCCGCGGCGATGTGTCAGGCGCGAAGCTTTCGTCTGAAACCGTCCGGCAGCCGGCGCCGGCGCCCGAAAGCGATTCGCACAACAGCGCGGCTTCACGATCGGACTCAACCCGCGCGACCGGAAGTCGCAGTCCGGAACCGATCATCTGGCGGACGGTTTCGGGCGAAAGTTTCACAACCGCCGCGATCTCCTCGGCGCGCGCCGCGTCGGCCGATTCGAGAATCACGTTGAATCCTTTTTCCCACGGCTCAAGCTTCCTCATCGACAGCTTTATCCCGTCCGCGTCACTGGCAATCTCAAGCTGATCGCCGCAATAGACGCACTTCAGACGGTTCGGCGGATTTCGCCGCGCGCATTTCGGACAGGCGAGCATTTGATCATCACGGAACGCGATTTCTTCGCTCATGATCGGGATTCCGCCGATCGTCTTTTCGTCGTTCGCATCGTTCATCGCGCAAACATTATCCGATAAAACCGCCCGATTCAGCTACCGCCGCAAACGAGCTTGAATGTTTAACATAATGCTTGACCGCGGGGCGCCTAAAATTGCAAGATAGATTCGACGGAAACTCCGTCGGCAGGACATCACTGAAACGCACGGGATAGAAAATTTACAGACTACTTTTTGATGATAATTTGATTCGCGGCTTGATGAATCGATCCAGATCAGTAACTTAGCTTTTTTTTCGATCCAACTACCAATCGTCCCTTCGTTTTAGGAATCCCGCCCGGAATTCCCGTCTCTTTTATTCAAGAGTAAGGGGACAATCATGCAGTTTGATACGACAACGAGTTCGTCGTGGCAGTTTGGGCATCGCGGACGGGTCGCCGTTTTTATCGACGGCAACAACCTGTTTCACGCGGCGCGCTTTCACAACATCGACATTGACTACAACAAGCTTTTGCGGGTTTTGTTGGGCGACGGCCGTCTACTGCGGGCGTTTTTCTACACCGGCGTCGACGCCGGCGCCGAACGCCAGCAGGGCTTTTTGCTGTGGATGCGGCGCAACGGATTCAGGGTCGTACAAAAAGAACTCAAGACATTCTACGACGGCACCCGAAAGGCGAATCTTGACGTCGAGATAGCTGTTGACATGCTGAGTCTCGCCGGGCGTTACGACACGGCGGTTTTGGTTTCGGGCGACGAGGATTTCGTTTACGCGATCAATGCCGTGGCGTACAAAGGGTGCCGCGTCGAGGTCGCCGGATTCAGGTCAAACACGGCCCCGAGACTGATCGACGTCGCCGATTTTTTCATCGATCTCGGCGACATCGCCGAACTCGTCCGAAAAGACGCGACACAGGGCGGACATTACGACATTCCGTCATTCGTCCCGCCGGAAGTCGGCGCGTCCCCGCCGCCCCAACGCGCCCGCGGCCACGAAGGCTTTACGCGGATCAACAACGAGATCAACTATCAGCAGAGTTTTAATGATGAAGAAGAAACGCGAACCGAAGTAAGACCAAGGAAAGGATAGCTCGATTTTGGATTTTCGATTTTGGATTTTGGATTCTCGTTAGAGTTACGCCTTCAGGCGTGAGCCGATTTTTGATTTTGGATTTTGGATTTTGGATTTTCGTGAGAGTTACGCCTTCTCGTTTGAGTTACGCCTTTAGGCGTGAGCCGATTTTTGATTTTTGATTTTGGATTTTGGAATCTGGATTTGAGAATAATGGCTTTTCGTCTTAAATCTTGAACGTTGAATTTTGAATTGTCCCTTTCATTTTTCCACTTTTCCACTTTTCCACTTTTTCACTTTTCACTTTTTCCTTCCCTATGCGTCTCGATATCTTTCTCAAACTTAGCCGACTGATCGGCCGGCGTTCGTTGGCGCAGGAGTTTTGCGATGCCGGACGGATCAAGGTCAATGAGGCGGTCGCGAAGTCGTCGAAAGAGGTGAAGACCGGCGATCTGATCGAAATCAGCCGGAGAAATCGGATTCTAACCGTTCGCGTGACGTCGGTTCCGGACAAGAAGCAGGTTGCGAAGGCAGATGCCGGCGATCTTTTTGAAGTTGTTTCCGAAGTAACCGTCGCCGATGAGATATATTAAACCCGCTGATCGTCGGAGACGCTATCGGGCCTGAGCAGGAACAATCCGATGAGAAAAAAGATCACGGTGAAAAACTGGACGTA
>JBGASE010000228.1:4592-7233 GCA_044229875.1 Pyrinomonadaceae bacterium
GCCGCCGTAGCGCGGCAGGCTGAGCAGCCATGTCGCCGACTCCTTAGCCGGATTCTGAAACATCCCGGACCACCAGCTATCCGCCACCGGCGCCGTTAAATTAAGCAAAATCAGATACTTGACCACGAACGCGAGTCCGAACAACGCGCCGAGGCTGCGGATCAATCGACGAACGTCGAACTCCGCGAAAAGGTTGTTCCAAAGCGTCCAGAAAAAACAGAATCCGACGACATAGAAGGGCAAGCCGGCCTCCGGCAGAAGCGAGTTGAAAAGCTGGACGGACGCAGCGAAAAGCGAAGCGATGACTGCGGCGTTGGCGATGTTCTTTGTAGCCGAGAACTTCTCCGAGAACCATCCGCCGACCGAGAGCAATCCGGACCGGAAAAACAACACAAGCAGAATCGCCGCCGCGATCAGACAAAACAGGGGCGGCGCGACAAAGACGAATTCCCCGTTTCCGGCTCCGATCCTGAATCCGCCGAGCAACGCGACGGTCCAGAAGATCGTCGGCAAAAGCCAGTACCTGATTTTGTCCGCGACGACCGACGACGGCGGGCGGTTTGCACGGCGCCTGACGATCGTCGACTCTTCCGCGTCGTCCGCCGCGATCAGTTCACCGTCAATGATCTCGATATTTTCGCCTGTGCCGTTCATTTTCGTTCGCGTGCGATCTTCAACGGGTTGAAATCGTCGGCGGTTGTCCGCAGCCCTTCTTCGAACTCATTGCGAAGCTCGGCCGCGGTACGAAGCGTGAGATTGGGATCGTCTGATCTGAAGTCGCGATCGATCTCAGAAACCTTCGCGACTTCGGTCAGCCCTTTCCGAAACAGCTCGTCGTCGTTGTAGAGCCTGCCGAATCCTTGCCGGTAGTAACTGTAAGCGATGTAGAATTGGGTCCGCGCGTCACGCGTTTCGGGATCGGCCCGCTGAAAAAGATCGCGCGCGCCGACAAAATTATCCCGCCGGAATTCACCAAGCGCATCCGCGAACTTCTTCTGATCGACCTCATATGTCCCGATGACGACGCCGCCTTTGGTCGTTAGATTCTCGACCGTCTCGCGGGCTTTTGACGGAACCTGGCCGAGATCCTTCGGCGCGGCCGCATAAATCCAGACGACGAACACGCCGCAGACTGCCGCGATCACGATCCCGAAAATCTGGATTAGTCTTTCGTTCATTGTTATAATCCTCGCGAACCGCCCGCGCCCGAAGGCAGTTCAATTATTCATCGGGCAAGCGTTTTTGTCTAGGCAGACGTCAGATGACAGACGTCAGACATCAGAAGTCAGACGTCAGAAGTCAGACGTCAGATTTCGCGGAACTGAATGTCACCGGCGAAGCTGTTTCGAAATTAGATCGTTGGATTTTCGAACCTGATTTAGCGTGTTTCGCGTGTTTCGCGGGCAGATTGAGTAAAACCGGATAACTTGAAATGAAGAGATTTTTATTGATCGCAGCACTCTTGATCGCACTGGCCGTTTCCGCGCTCGGGCAGGAACGCTGGACCGGATCGTACGAGTTTGAAGAAGATGGCGGAAAGACTTCGGGCGGATCGGCGATCGTCGTTGTCCATGAGATCGATATCATCGAGACCGATGACGGTCTGATTGCCGAAGTCAGAGCCAACGGCTTCCAGACATCACGTGCTCTGGTCGCAAAAGTCCGGTTTGAAGGCGAAAAGGCGCTTCTCTATTTTGAATCGTACGGCGACGGCAATATGCTGGAAACTTTCAAGGAAGGCGAGTTGTTGCTGACTCTTGAGCGCAAAGGAGACCAGATCCTGACCACGTGGGGCGCGTACCTTCCGGCAAGCGACAAATTCAAGAAGCCCGGCAAGGTCTATTTCCGAAAGCTGAAGAAAGTTGAGGAATAGTGAGCAGTGAGCGGTAAGCAGTAAGCAGTAAGCAGTAAGCCGTCAGATGTCAGACGTCAGATTCGTCTTCCGTCCAACTTCAACTTAGCACTCTGCGCTCCACACTTTGTACTCTGCACTCTGCACTCTGCACTCTGCACTTTGCACTCGACACTTTCACCTTCCGCTTTTTCTCGGCTCCCAGAGAACGTTGATGATCTTCCATTTGCCGTCAACCTTTGCCATCTGCAGAAAGTCGACCCAATCTCGCATGTCGAGCCGAACCATCGCGGCATTTTCAAACGTATCGAGAATCCTGACATCTTTTCGCTGCTCAGATTTTGGTGTTTCTTTCCCGTAACCGCGCCGCGTGACCTGGACCAGAGTCATCGCGCTCATATGATTGAAAACACTGCGGCCCTTATCGTCGGTTCCGATCATACGCTTTGCAAGATCCGGATGCAGCGCACTTTCCATCCGGTCGCCGTTGCCCTCATACCAGCCTTCGGCATAGTTGAGCGCCGTCGCGTTGATCGCCGCCTTGTCGGCATCGGTCTGGGCCAAGGCCGCGACTGAGAAAAGAAAAATAGTCGTCAATAATAAAAATGATTTCTTCATGATGACGGTCAAACGTCAGGCCGGGCCAAAATGTTTCACGTCAGATGTCGGCAGTGAGCAGTGAGCAGTAAGCAGAAAGCCGTGAGCAGTAAGCAGTAAGCGGTGAGCAGTGCCGTCAGATGTGTCTCACCTCTGCCGTCTGACATCCAACATCTGACGTCTGGCGCTGGC
>JBGASE010000229.1:0-4577 GCA_044229875.1 Pyrinomonadaceae bacterium
CGATCATCGCGAGCATTTCGGCGATCCAGACGACCGAGGCGATCAAGATTCTGACCGGCAGTCTCGACAAACTTCACGGCGCTCTGGTTCAGGTCGACATCTGGCAGAATGACTGGCGCAAGATCAGGCTCGGCGCGCCGCTTGCGGACTGCGAATGCTGCGCACGAAGAAACTTTGAGTTCCTCGATGCCGCCGCGTCCGAATTCTTTACCGCGCTCTGCGGACGCGATGCGGTCCAGATCAAGCCGGCGAACGCGGCACGCATCGATCTTGCCGGACTTGCGCGGCGCCTCGAGCCGCTCGGCGAGGTCAAACACAACGAATACCTCGTTCGGTTCGCGGCCGACGGCTTTGAGATTACGGTCTTTCAGGATGCGCGGGCGATCATCAAGGGCACCGATGATGTAACGACCGCGCGCGGAGTCTATTCAAGAATTGTCGGGAGTTGAGAAAATCGAATATGAAACGAGTGATCATTATCGGCGGCGGGTTCGGCGGTCTTCAGGCGGCCAAGGCGCTGGCCGGCAAACCGTTCGACGTCGCGCTCATCGACCGCAAGAACCATCACACGTTTCAACCGCTTCTTTATCAGGTCGCGACGGCCGTGCTTTCTCCGGGCGAGATCGCGTCGCCGATCAGGCGGATTCTGCACAAAGCGAAAAACGTTGAAGTGATTCTCGGCGACGTCGTCGGTTTCGATCTTGACGCGAATCAGGTGATTCTCAATGACGGATCACGGATCGCGTTCGATTATCTGATCGTTGCCGCCGGCGCACGGCATTCATATTTCGGCAACGATCATTGGGAAGAGTCGGCGCCGGGACTTAAAACGCTTGAAGACGCGCTCGAGATCAGGCGCCGTGTACTGCTCGCGTTCGAGCATGCCGAACGCGAGGCGTATCTGACCGGCGTCAAGCGCCATCTGAGTTTCGCGGTCATCGGCGGCGGCGCGACCGGCGTCGAGGTCGCGGGCGCGATCGCCGGCATCGCGCGCGAGGCGTTGGCGAGCGATTTCAATCTGATCGACACGCGTCGCGCGCTGGTGATGCTTTATGAGGGCAGCGACCGCGTGCTCGGCGCGTTCTCACCGCAGCTTTCCGAAAAAGCGAAAAAGCAGCTTGAGGATCTCGGTGTCGAAGTTTATCTGAACAGCCTCGTAACGGAGGTTGAAGACGGCCGGATCAAGGTCAACGACCGTTGGGTCGGGTGCGAGGTCGCCGTTTGGGCGACGGGCGTCGCCGCTTCCCCGCTCGGCGCGATGCTCGGAGCCGAGACCGACCGCGCCGGCCGCGTCAAGGTCGGGACCGATCTTTCGGTACCCGGACGGAGCAACATTTTTGTCATCGGCGACATGGTTAGCCTGCTTCAGAAAAACGGGCAGCCGGTTCCGGGCGTCGCGCCGGCAGCGACTCAGATGGCCGATCTTGCGGTCGCAAACATCCTTGCGGATCTCAAAGGGCGCGGGCGGAAAGAGTTCGAGTATTGGGACAAGGGATCGATGGCGACGATCGGCAAAAGCCGCGCGATCGCCGAAAAAGGATCGATCAGGCTTTCGGGGTTCATCGCGTGGCTCGCCTGGCTTTTCGTCCACCTCATCGCGCTCATCGGCTTCCGAAACAGGATCTATGTTCTGTCGAGCTGGTTTTGGGCCTACCTCACGCGCGAACGGAACGCGCGGCTGATCACGGGCGATGCCGATGAGCTAAAGGAATTCGGCGGCGCTTCGGAAATTCCGATTGCCAACGAGCCGAAGATGCGCGTAGAATGAGCCATCAAAATTCATCACGGAGGATCTCTCATGTTTGAAGAACATCAACCGGCGCCGCAGGTCGCCGACACCGAGGAGCTTCAGGGACAGGTAAACAGCGGTGCGAACTGGTTTTTCTGGATCGCCGGGCTGTCGTTGGTCAACTCGCTGATCATCTTCTTTGACGGCGACCGCAGTTTTGCGATTGGCCTCGGGATCACGCAGATCGTCGACGCGATCGCGAGCGTCTCGGTCGCGGACGGCGCTTCGACGATCGTCAAAACCCTGGCGCTTGTCTTCGACGTCATCGTTATCGCCGTCTTCGTCGGCTTCGGTTTTCTTGGCCGCGCGCGACATCTCTGGGCGTTTATCGTCGGCATCGCGCTATTCGCGCTTGACTCGCTGATTTTTGTCATCGCTTTCGATTTCATCGGCATCGCAATTCACGCCTTGGCGTTGTTTTTCCTCGTCCGCGGTATGCTTGCCGTGAGACAGATCAATGCAATGCCGGCCGCCGATCCGGCGGTCTGAGACCGACCGATCAAAACTGATAAGGCATGGCGCCGGCGGAGCAAAACGCGCGGCGCCAAATGCTTTTCGGCTCGATTTTTGGTAATACTAATCAAAACTGTTTTTGCCGTAACGCATGAAAAAATATCTCTATTCCGTCCTTTTCGTTTTCGCGTCAATCAATTCAGCTATCGCCGGCGACCCGCTGGTCTGGTCGGTCAATTCACGCGCCGATGTCATCAAGGGTGACGCCCGCGGCGTTTCGATCGATGCCAACGGCACGATCTCGCCGGCACCGAAGCTGACCGAACTCTTCAAGACCGAACAGCCGTACGTTTGGTCGAGCGCGGTCGACGCGGCCGGCAACGTCTATCTCGGATCCGGCGCCGACGGCAAGGTGTTTCGCGTCGATTCCGCCGGCAAAGGCTCGCTTCTGAGCGATCTCGGCGAGCTCAACGTGGCGGGCATCGCAATCGGCCGCGCCGGCGAGGTCTTCGCCGCAACTTCGCCGGACGGAAAGGTTTACAGGATCGATCCTTCGGGCGCGTCGTCGGTATTTTTCGATCCGAAGGAAAAATATATCTGGGCGATCGCAACGATGGCCGACGGCAGTCTCGCCGTCGCGACCGGAGAAAACGGAAAGATCTTCAAGGTCAGATCGGCCGGCGCGGCGCCCGACGCGTCGCTGATGTTCGATTCAAGCGAGACCCATGTTATCTCGCTCGCCGTCGACAAATCTGGAAATCTGTTTGCCGGCACGGATTCGAATGGTCTCGTGCTTCGTTTCGGCGCTGACGGGAAGGCGTTCGCGGCGCTCGATTCGAGCCTTCGCGAGATTCACGAACTCGCCGTCGGTCCGGACGGATCGGTTTACGCGCTTGCACTCAGCGAATCGCTTTCGGCGAAAGCCGAGAACACGACTCCGACGCCGGAATCAAGAACGGTTTCAGTTGAAAGGCCGACGATCGCTCCGCCCGAACTGCCAAAGAGCCGATACGATCTTTCGGCCGCGAAATCGGCCGTTTACAGGATCCTTCCCGACGGCGGCAGCGACGTTATCTGGACATCGCCGTCGGTCGGTGCCTTCGCGATTTACGCGCACCAGACGGGCAACGGCGTATTGATCGGCACAAACGATCGGGGCCGGATCTTTTCCGTCACGAACGGCGGCAACGAAACGCTCGTGCTGCAGTCTGACGAAGGCCAGATCTCGACGATAAAATCCGATGGAAAGGCGCTCTTCGCGACTTCAAGCAATCAGGGCAAATTATTTCGCTTCGGTGCCGACACGAATCTTGAAGGCGCATACGAATCGGCGGTTCTCGATGCCCGTTCGACCGCATCGTGGGGCCGCATCTGGTGGCGATCGGCCGGCGGCGTGACGATCCAGACGCGGTCCGGAAACACGGATCGGCCGGATGAAACATGGAGTGCATGGAGTGCGGCACTGAACGACCCGAAAGGCGCGCAGATCGCGAGCCCGAAGGCCAAGTATTTTCAATGGCGCGCGTCGTTCAAGGGCGCCGGAAGCCTGAGCGAGGTCAATGTCTCGTTCCTCGGACGCAACATCGCGCCGGAAGTGACGTCGATCCAGATTCTGGCGACCAACGTCGGACTTGCATCGAACCCGCCGATGCAGCTTGATCCGAACATCGAACGGTCCGGGATGGACCCGGTATTGTTCGGCATCCAGGTCGTTCCGATGCCGCCGCGCCGCGTCTATCAACGCGGTGCCCGCGCGCTTCAGTGGACGACCGAAGACCGCAACGGCGACCGGGTCGTTTACGATATCTACTACCGTGAAGCCGGCGATCCGAATTTCCGGCTCTTGAAACGCGATTCGGAGGACAACTGGATCACGATCGACGGTCAATCCGTCGCCGACGGACGCTATGTCGTTAAGATCGTCGCCCGCGATACGCCGTCGAATCCCGGCGGACAGGAACTTTCGGGCGAACGCATCAGCGAACCGTTTGACATCGACGGCACGGCACCGGTCGTGACGTCTGTCGGCGTCCCGACGGCCAGCGGCGACAAGATCCGCGCCGTCTTCGAGGCGACCGATGCGTCAAGTTACATCGTCCGCGCCGAATACAGCGTCAACGGCAGCGATTGGGTGACGGTGTTTGCCGAAGACGGAATCGCCGACGGCCCGAAGGAGAGATTTTCGGTTGAAATTCCGGCCGCAGCGGGCGAAACGTCGATCACGATCCGAGTTTTCGACGCCAACGGAAATTCGGGAACCGCACGCGGCGTCGCGCGGCGATAAACATATGTCATTAACCAACAACAGCGTCGTCGTGATCACCGGCGCGGCATC
>JBGASE010000230.1:0-4539 GCA_044229875.1 Pyrinomonadaceae bacterium
AATCCAAAATCGTTGCTGTCCTAAACTGATGGTTTGTTCAAAATTCAAGACTCAACATTCAAGAAATCCAATCAATCTTGAATGTTGAGTCTTGAATTTTGAATCATGAAGCAGGATTCATGATTGCTTTGCGCCTTGGCGTCTTTGCGGGAAGACAAACCGGGTGTTCCCGCAAAAACGCCAAGGCGCAAAACTGGTGATCTTGGATATTCCGACGCGTTCCGGGGGTCTCAAATTTCAACTCTCAGATCTCAAGAATTCCTGATTTCGGAACGCCCGATCGAAACCTCTAAAAATCGGCCGCGGATTGTCCGATTCCGTTTCGGAAGAAGAACCTGCAATTCGTCCAATGCACGAAATCGACGTTTAGGACGGGATCAATTCAAAATCCGAAATCGAAAATCCAAAATCGAAAATGCGATTACTGCATTTCGACCCAATCGCCAGTGTGGATTTCCTGCGCGGTGCGGACGATCATCGCGGTTGCGGTTTTGCCCTGGACGCTGAGAATTACGAGTTCACCGACGACTTTTCGAAGATCGGACGGTCGTGGCGTTTTGGCATCGGCCGTCGTCACAACCTTGCCGCGCGTTTCGTTTCCTGACTTCCGTGCCGCCTGATTCGAGAACTTGCCGCCGCGGAAAACATCTGACTGGAAGCCCTCATCGCGGGCGCTGACCGTCTCCTTTTGTGAATACGGCGTGACGCCGCCGGTTCCGAGCGGTCTGAAGATCGTCAGGAAATCGCCGCTCTTGACACCGTCTTCGGCACCGAGATCGATATAGACAACCTGCTCGCGGGCCAGAAGTTCGCGATTGTCGCGGGCCAGGAAAATGCGGCCCATCGCCTTGCCCGACGGATCGCCGAAGAC
The DNA here is from genome assembly GCA_044229875.1 of Pyrinomonadaceae bacterium. GTDB lineage: Bacteria > Acidobacteriota > Blastocatellia > Pyrinomonadales > Pyrinomonadaceae > JAFDVJ01. The sequence continues at coordinate 872 of JBGASE010000230.1, forward strand.
ATCGAGCGCGGGACGCTGCGTGAACATCGGCGAAGTCCGCGGTTGGATCGGTTGCAAAAGATCGCCGAGCATCAGATTGTCGCACGACGTTTTGACGCGAACAACGGAAACGTCCTGCTTGACGCGGATCACTTCAAGCGCGCCGACTTCCTGTACGTAGTAGCCGAGATCGCCTTTTTTCGTCCAGCGCGTTTCGACCTGGCCGCGCGGTCGGACGATCGCAAACATATCGCCGACTTTCGCTCCTTTGCTCGTGCCGACATTGACGTAGAGATTGTTGCCTTGCGAGTACATGACCTGTTCCTGCTCATTCTCGGCACCGACAATTCGTGCCGATGTTTCGATCGGTTCCGTCTGAACATAACCGGCGCAATACAGGTTGTTTGGCCCGGCCAGCGGCATTTCGCGCTTTTCATCCGACACGACAAGCGTCGACTTTCGCTCCTGAGCTACCGCAAATGCGGAAAATACGAGCGCGCCAAGCAAAAGCGCTCCGAAAAATGACTTGAACAACTGTTGAAACTTCACGATCGTCTCCTTTTGTTTACGAAAAAATGGTTCCTACTGAAGAAATTGAACGAGGTTGGACCTGATTCAGACCCGCCATAAAGGCAACTTCTATCCTATCGCGCTTGTTCAACAAGCGTCAACAAGTTTTTGAATCGGGACACTGTGATCTTCGTGGTGTTCGGAAAGTGCGCAGGTTTCCCCAATCCTCGCTAAAATTCCACGAACCCCGCCCTGTTTTTAACCCGATTTCGGTGGTTCATCTTCGGCGACGATGACGGCACGTATCTTGCTAATGTTTCGGTGTTGATCTTTGCACTTCTAATTCAAAACGCATTTTTTTGGAGATTTTATGACACAGAAGGTTTTGCTCGGCGATGAAGCGATCGCGTTGGGCGCGATCGATGCCGGAATTCATGCCGCGTACGCTTATCCCGGAACTCCGTCGACCGAAATTCTCGAATACGTATTGGCCCACAAACAGAAACACGGCAAACCGCACGCTGCCTGGTGCAGCAATGAAAAAACATCGTATGAAGAAGCGCTCGGAGTCTCATTCGCCGGGCGCCGGGCGATGGTTTCGATGAAACACGTCGGGCTGAATGTCGCCGCCGATCCGTTCATCAATTCGGCGTTGGTCGCGATCAACGGCGGACTCGTCATCGTGTCGGCCGACGATCCCGGAATGCACAGTTCGCAAAACGAACAAGACAGCCGCTATTACGCCGATTTCGCGCACATCGTTTGTCTCGAACCCGCCGATCAGCAAGAGGCGTATGACATGACCCGCGAGGCTTTTGACGTTTCCGAGAAGTTTCAGATTCCGGTCATGGTCCGGATCGTTACCCGGCTCGCCCACAGCCGGAGCGTCGTCAACGTCGGCGAACCGCGCGGCGGAAATCCATTGTCGAAGGGGCCGTCTCCGGCATCCTGGATACTTCTTCCGGTCAACGCGCGGCGGCAATGGCACCAACTGCTTGAGAAACAGAAGGACCTGCTCGGGTATTCGGAAACTTCGGATTTCAACCCGTTGAAGCTGTCGGACGATGTTCGCGAACTCGGCGTGATCACGACCGGAGTTGCGAAAAACTACTTTTTTGAGAACCTGCACGAGCTCGATTCCGAGCCGTCACATCTTCACATCGGCGTTTATCCGCTTCCGGTCGACAAGATCAGACGGCTCGCTTCGCATGTCAAAAAGATCCTGATTCTTGAAGAAGGCTATCCGTATCTTGAACGATATCTGCGCGGAATTATCCCGCCGGACATCGAAATTCAAGGAAAATTGACCGGCGAGGTCCCGCGTGAGGGCGAACTGACGCCGGACAACATCCGGGCAGCTTTGAGCCTGCCGGCGCACCGTGGACTGGAACTGTCGGAATTCGCACTGCCGCAGCGCCCGCCGCGGCTTTGCACCGGCTGCCCGCACGCCGACAGTTTCCACGCGATCAAAGGCGCGGTCGACGCCGGACCCGATGTCTTCATGGCGTCGGATATCGGCTGCTATTCGCTCGGCGCGTTGCCGCCGTATTCGGCGATCGAGACCTGCGTCTGCATGGGCGCGTCGATCGGGATGGCGAAAGGGGCTTCAGATGCCGGGCTCCGGCCGGCGATCGCGACGATCGGCGACAGCACGTTTCTTCATTCCGGGGTGACGGCTTTGATGGACTGCATCGCCGCCGACACCGACATGACGGTCATTATTCTCGACAACGAAACGGTCGGCATGACCGGCGGCCAGGCGACGATCCTGCCGGACTCACGGCTCGAAAGCGTCGTTCTCGGGCTCGGGGCCGATCCGGAGCACCTTCACATCCTGAACGCCCACCCGAAGCAGAACGAGCGGAACGCCGAAATTATCAATCGCGAGATCAACCACAACGGATTGTCGGTGATCATCACCGTCAGGGAATGTCTTGAAACGCTGCGCAGAAAGAAACGGGACAAACAGGCCGAGGCGATGAACTGCGAGCTTGCGGCGGTTTGACCGAACGGAGAAACCTTTATGAGATACGACATTATTGTCGCGGGGGTTGGCGGACAAGGAACGCTTTCGGTGTCGAGCGTAATCGCTTCAACCGCGATGAGCGAGGGGCATTTTGTCAAACAATCGGAACTTCACGGGATGTCGCAACGCGGCGGAGCGGTCGTCGCCCATTTGCGGATCTCGGACAAACCGATCGCGAGCGACATGATCCCGGTCGGCGCGGCGTCGATGATTCTGAGCATGGAACCGCTTGAAAGCCTTCGATATCTGAATTACTTGTCGGCCGACGGCATGCTCGTCACGTCGACCGATCCTTTGAACAACATCTCGAACTATCCCGAAATGGAAGATGTGCTGCGCCAGATCGAACTGACGCCGCATCACGTTCTGCTCGACGCCGATCAGATCGCCAAACAAGCCGGTTCGTCGCATTCCGGAAACATGGTGATGGTCGGCGCGGCCTCGCATTTTCTGCCGGTGCGTTCCGAATCGATCGAAAAATTCATCTCCGAAGCGTTCGCGCGCAAGGGCGAAAAGGTCGTCGAAGCAAATCTCAAGGCCTACAATGCCGGCCGAACCGCGGCCAAAGGAGCCGCAGCTCAATGATTTCAGAGATCCTGAGCGATGCACGCAAGCGCGGGGACGCCGTTTTGCCTGAATCGGACGGCTTCCGGATCTTGCGCGAGCTCGGGTTCAAAACTCCCGAGCAGGTCTTTTTCAGGAGCTCGGCCGAAGCCGAAACGGCCGAATTTCCGCCGATCAAAGGAACAAAGGCCGTGGTCAAGGTCGTCTCGCCCGATATTCTGCATAAGAGCGACGTTGGGGGCGTCGAGATCGTCGGCAACGACCGGGCGTCGATCATCGGTTCGATCCGCAGCATGGAAAGGACGTTTGCTGGTTCGGTAGTTTCAGGCTACACCGTCAGCGAGTTTGTCGAATACAGCCCGGCGCTTGGCAACGAATTGCTGATCGGGATGCGTTGGACGGAAGACTTCGGCGCCGTCGTAACGTTTGGAGCGGGCGGGATCTACGCGGAATTTCTGACGAAGAATTTCAGGGCCGGACGCGATATCGCGGTTTTCAGCGCTTCGTTGTCCGATGATGAAACGATCGCTCGGGAGCTTTCAAAAACCGCGGTTGCGGCGCTTCTGACCGAAACGCTTCGCGGTCAGAA
>JBGASE010000231.1:0-4528 GCA_044229875.1 Pyrinomonadaceae bacterium
AAGCTCAAAGTCCAAAGTCCAAAGATCAAAGCTCAAAGATCAATGAATCCAAAATCCGAAATCCCAAATCCAAATTCCCTCAGACCGGCACTTTCGCTTTCTGCAATATGTCGTTGAGCGCCTGTTCGGCTTCGCGGTTCTTGTTCTTGAGGTTCGTCGCACGCGAGTTGACGATGACGCGGTGGCCGAAAACCGGAACGACGAGCCGTTTGATGTCGTCGGCGATGCAGAAATCGCGGCCCTCGACGCGGGCCATCGCCTGCGCCGACCGGAAAAGCGCCAGCGATCCGCGCGGGCTGATCCCGAGTTCGAGCGCTTCCGAACTGCGCGTCAACTGAACGATCTCAAGCAGATAATCGACAAGCTCGTCAGCCATCCTGACGCTTGCCGTGACCCGCTGAAGCTCGACCAATTCTGCTTCATTCATCACTGGACGGACGAATTCGAGCGGATTTTCGCGTTCGCGGTCACGAAGGATCTCGCGCTCATCGTCGAGCTCCGGATATCCGACGTGGAGCCTGAGCATGAATCTGTCGAGCTGCGATTCGGGCAACGGATATGTGCCGTGATGCTCCGCCGGATTCTGCGTCGCGACGACCATGAACGGCCGCGGAAGCGGTCGCGAAATCCCCTCGACCGTGATCTGCTCTTCGGCCATCGCTTCAAGCAGCGCCGATTGCGTTTTCGGCGTCGCGCGGTTGATCTCGTCGGCCAGCACGATGTTCGCGAAGATCGGTCCGGCCTTCCATTCAAATGTACCGTTCCGCTGGTTGAAAACCGATAGCCCGATGACGTCTGACGGCAGCAGATCGCTGGTGAACTGAACGCGTTGAAAGGTCAGGTCAAGCGCGCGTGCGAGGGCGTTCGCAAGCGTCGTTTTGCCGATCCCGGGAACGTCCTCGATCAGCAAATGACCCTTTGCAAGCAGCGCCACAAGCGCCAGTTTCACCGTTTCGGGCTTGCCCTTGATGACCCGCCCGATCGCCTGCTGAAGCTCGCCGATCTTGTCCGTGACATCGAATCCGGCCGCGCCGATCGCGGCTTCGGTACCGGCCTCTTTGACTAACCAATCTCTCATTGTTGTTTGATGAAATCCGACGGCCTGAGTCGCCTCAAACAGTTTACAGGATTCGCCTCGGATTCCGCATTAATTATTTTCATCTCAATCAGATGCAGGAACACGCCAAAAGTTCCGATTTGTTGCCGAAGGTTTGCAATTTAACTCTGATTGCATCTAAAATTTTTGAAACTTCTCAACTAATCGGTCGTGTGACGGATTTGGAGGAAATGACGTTGGATATGAGAAACACGCGCCTGAAATTGAAGAATCAAAAGGGATTCAACCTGATCGAACTGATGATCGTGATCGCGATCATCGCGTTGCTCGTGGCGGTCGGGATTCCGGCCTGGGGCGCAATGGTGAGAGCCGGAAACGAAGCGTCGGCGACGCAGACGATGCAGACGATCCGCAGCTGCCAGACGGCGTACGCCGGGAAGAACAAAGGCAAATTCGGCAACATCGCCGACCTTGTCCGTTCGGGCTGTCTCGAAGGCGATCAATGGGTCGGCGAAACCCCGACGGTCGCGGGCTATATCTTTAACGTAAAGTCGGAAGAACCGTCGGGATCACGCCCGGCGTTCTATTCGGTCAACGCCGACCCGCAGGTAACCGAAGGCATCCAGCGCACCGGCGACCGCCATTTTTACTTCGACTCGTCGCTCGGAAGCGTCAAAGTCACCGACGAAAACCGCCCGGCCAAAGCCGACGATCCGTCCATGTAATTTCGGAATTGCGATATTTGTCAGAGTTACGCCTTCAGGCGTGAGACGATTTTCGTCAGAGTTACGCCTTCAGGCGTGAGACGATTTTCGTCAGAGTTACGCCTTCAGGCGTGAGACGATTTTGGATTTTCGTTAGAGTTACGCCTTCAGGCGTGAGACGATTCTGGATTTTAGATTTTGGATTTTGGATTTTCAGGCCTGAAAAACCTCTTGATCCTTGAATCTTGATTTCGAATCTTGAGTCTGATTTTTGAATACCCATTTGTGGAATCTGGAATCTCTGGAATCAGACGCATCTGACACCTGACGTCTGCCGTCTGACACCCGAATCAACGCCGACTTAGCTCAGTGGTAGAGCACTCGCTTCACACGCGATAGGTCACAAGTTCAAATCTTGTAGTCGGCACCAGTTATCAAAAAGGCCCTGATTCTGCGCTTCCTTAGCGCAAAATCAGGGCCTTTTTTGATTTGGCTGTCTCGCGGACTCAAAAATGATGCCTTAGTTGCTACAGCGGGCGCAAGCAAACCCTTTCTTACCTGTAAATGCGACCGGAGCTTGCGTGAACTCCAAACAGCCCGTCGAGCGCGTTCTCCCACCAGTCAGTTTCGAGTCAGAGCCGACCATCGGCATCGCCAGAACCTCACTCCCCAAAAAAAGCCGAGCGCCCATCGGCAGTCAGGAAGGGCCGCTTGCGCCCGCACTTGAGTCAAGCCTTGCCAGCATTCATCCGCTAATTCGGCTTTCTTACAAACTTCAAACTGAATCCGAGCTTGAACTGCCCGCTGATCAATTTGTAGTTTGGCGGAAGCCGGCCGGATTCATAGGCGATGAACGGAGTTACGATCGTTCCGATGTCGAACTCAAGCTTTGACTTCCAGTATTGGCGCGGCAGACGCGATTGGCCGACATATACATCGTTGTTGTCCCCATCCGGTGACTTGGCATAATAGTCTTCGGCTTTGAGCGGCCAACGAATTTGATAAGTCAGTGAGAAAGTGGGCTTGATGATTCGGTCACGGAACTCGGAATACGAAAGCGTAAAACCGGCCATTGGCCGCAATATCCACTTTTGCCGTGCAAGATCACCGCGAGGCACCTCGGTCTCATTGCGCTTGCTCTCCTTGATGTTTCTTGCGATCGTGAATCCGACTTGCGGATCGAGCCGAAAAAGCCGCGCGCGGCTTTGGTAAACGTTGATCGGCAAGGTAGGCATTATTTCACCGCCGATGTTGACTCCGTCAAAAAAGTCGTTCATTTCCATCTTCAGGGCGGCATCGATCAGAATGCCTGGGAACGCGCTGTCCCGTTCCTTGTTGTTGAATCCTTCTCCGTCATCGCCGAACACGCGCATAAGCCGTACCTTTGTTCCGAAGTTGGAAATATAGGAATTGGCTTTTCCTTTATCGTTGATCTTCAGATCATAAAAGAATGGCTGAAATTCGATTGCGCCGCCGAATCCTATACGTTGAATCCGAACGGGCACGAAACTGGCACTCCCGGTAAACGAATGCGTATTTTTGTCGAGCGCGTTGTTTGGTTTGCGGCTTTCGTAACTCAGTTCTGAGAACAGCAACGCATCATCACGCCCGGTCGCGGCCGCGAATTTTGCGGAAAACGATTTCGCAGGAGTCGGCGGCGTTTTGTACGTCGGTTCCGGCAACTCCTCTGAGGGCTTTGCGCAATTTGGTGCGATTGCGAGCCGGACGATTGATGGATTTTTTGCGAGTGATGTCATCATCACAAGATATTTACCTCCGGTATCGATGTCTGCCGCCGGAAGATAAGTGATTGTATCTGCGACATCATGAAAACCGGTCACACCATCAACGACAACGTTGTTCTTCAGCACCAGCATCGTTTCGCGGGTTAGCAACACTCGGTTGCCGGCTTGATCCAGCAAGAAAAGCCCCTTCATCGCGCCGTTGTCTGCCGGAGAAAGCGCCTGGACCGCGGCTTCAAGTTTTGCCAGCCTATCCCGGTAGGCGTCTTTGCTGAGTTGCGAAGTAGCTTTATCGAGATCGCGTTTCGCATCCAACAATATACCGGAAAGCGACTTATTGAACGTCAAGTTGATGCGCCGGAAGTCGCCGTCACACTGCATATCGGCCGCTGCGATGCCGATATCGACTTGCGCGGCAACCGTGAACGCAAAAAGCGTCAGAAGAACGGAGAGATAAATTGGTTTTCTGATCATTGAGCCTCCTCCGGCGCGATCGCGCCCGCTACCTTCACCACAATGTCTCCCACGGTATCGTTTGAACCAATCACAATTGACGATTGGCCTGAATGCCGGAGGTTCCTCGGAATCCGCGCTACGGGATTCAGTTTTTGGTTTGACCCTTCGCTGTTTGCGGGCAGGAAAACCGCCGAGCCCGCAAGATCGCTGTTGATCCTGGCCTGAAGCGCGGTCAGATCCACGACAATTGTTATCTTGGAATTAAACGAGAAGACTGCGTTCGGATCTAGTTTGAGAATGTTCGCGACAACGATGTCGCGGGAGATAATCTCAACCGGAAGTCGGATCTGCGCATTTTCGGCGATGAAGCCGATAAGATCGGAGTAATTCCAGCTTCGCTCGATATTTCGTTCGATGATGGAAACGACCGAATCGGCTGAGCGACCTTTCGAATCCGGCGCTGAAAATTCGAGAAAATAATAGGCGAGATCATCTTCGGGCGTCTTCAGCCCGGCGGTCGAAATCCCGTATTCCCTGCTGTTTACGATACACTTGGCAAGATTTCTGGC
>JBGASE010000050.1:0-20413 GCA_044229875.1 Pyrinomonadaceae bacterium
TCTCAACTTTGCCGGATCTCGAACGTTCCGAATCCAAAATCGCAAATCCAAAATCCAAAATCCAGCTTTATGCAACCGTTACTTCTTTCGACAGATAAACATCCTGGATCGCGTTGAGCAGCTCGACGCCTTCGGCCGTCGGCCGTTGAAATGCCTTACGGCCCGAGATCAGTCCCATTCCGCCGCCGCGTTTATTGATGACCGCGGTCCGCACGGCATCGGCAAGATCGCCCGATCCCTTTGATTCGCCGCCGGAATTGATCAGGCCGGCACGGCCCATAAAGCAGTTCGCAACCTGATATCGGACAAGATCGATCGGATTGTCCGACGTCAGATCCGAATAAACCTTCGGGTTCGTCTTTCCGTAGCTGCTTTCCATGTTGAGCGCATTGTAGCCGCCGTTGCGTTCCGGCAGTTTCTGCTTGATGATATCCGCCTGGATCGTCACGCCGAGATGGTTTGCCTGACCGGTAAGATCTGCCGCGGTGTGCATGTCGCCGTCGCTTGTCTTGAAACGGTTGTTGCGAAGATAGCACCAAAGAATCGTCGCCATGCCGAGTTCATGCGCGTAGGCGAACGCCTCGGCGATCTCGACGATCTGCCGGCCTGATTCTTCCGAGCCGAAATAAACCGTTGCGCCGACCGCGACCGCACCCATGTTGCGCGCCTGCTCGATTGTTCCGAAAAGGATCTGATCGAACTTGTTCGGGTACGTCAATAGCTCATTGTGATTGATCTTGACGATGAACGGAATCCGGTGCGCGTATCTGCGAGCGACCGATCCGAGAACGCCGTATGTCGAAGCGACCGCGTTGCAACCGCCTTCGATCGCCAGTTCGACGATGTTCTTCGGATCGAAAAGCTTCGGGTTCGGCGCGAAACTGGCGCCGGCGCTGTGTTCGATTCCCTGATCGACCGGAAGGATCGAAAGATAGCCCGATCCCGACAATCGACCGTGATTCAACAACGTTTGAATCGACCTCAGAACCTGCGGATTGCGATCCGAATCCAGCCACACACGATCAACGAAATCGCCGCCCGGAAGGTGCAGGTTGTCCTTCGAAATCTTCGGCGTCGAATAGCCCAAAAGCCCCTCCGCGTCGGGGCCCAAAAGTTCCTGAATTTTACTGTAGTCAACAGTCATTTATAATCTCCTGAAATAAGTGAAATATATAAGTTCCGAACTATAAATTCGCCTGATTATATCATAAAAAAAGGTGTTGCCGAACCGGTTTGCGCTGGTGTAGAATTCAAGCGTCAATCGCACTTGAGCAAGCTGCAAGCCCCTGCCGGCAGCGACCCGATAATAACGTCCCGTTTTCACGGTTAATAGTTGAGGTACCTACATGTCTTTCCCAGTGATCCGGCTTACATATACAGCCTTGTTTTCCCTTTTGCTCGCCGTCTCCGTATGCGCTCAGGAATGGCGTGAAGTCACGCCCGCTGAACTTCAGCAGAAATCACCGATGGTCGAACCCGACGCCGATGCCGAGGCGATGTTTTGGGAAGTCCGCGTCGATGACAGCTCCGACGAAGGATTGACCATGAAACATTACGTTCGGGTCAAGATCTTCACCGAGCGCGGGCGCGAGAAATTCGCCAAGATGGACATCCAATACTTCAAGGGGATGAAAATCAAGGACATTATGGCGCGCGTCATCAAGCCGGATGGATCGATCGTCGAACTCGCGAAGACCGATATCTTCGATCGCGAAATCGTTAAGCTAGACAAGGTCAAGGTAAAAGCCAAATCGTTCGCCGTTCCGAATATCGAACCCGGCGTGATCGTTGAGTATCAATATAAGGAAGTTATACCGGGAAGTTCGGCGAACAACATGCGGATGGTCTTCCAGCGCGATATCCCGATCCAGAAAAGCTCGTACTTCTTCAGGCCATACGCCAACGGCCGAGTGATCATTTTCAACATGCCGAACAGCGACTTTGTTAAGGACAAAGGTGGCTACCAGCGTCTGACGCTCGAAAAAGTCCCGGCGCTCAAGGAAGAACCTCGCATGCCGCCCGAGGATGAGGTCCGTTCATGGGTCCTTATTCATTACACCGAAATCAAGGACACATCGGATTTCTGGTCGAACGCGGGCTTTCATATCGCCAAGAATTATGAGATCCGCGACACGCTCAAGCCAGGAAAAGAGCTAAAGGCTGCCGTCGAACAGATCGTTGCCGGTGCGGGATCGCCCGATGAACAGATGCGTCGGCTTTTCGACTACTGCAAGACGAAGATCAAGAACCTCACTTACGATACGTCGACGACGGACGAAGAAAAGGAAAAGATCAAGCCGAACAAGTCAACGTTTGAGACCTTTCAGAAAGCACAGGGAACGGCGACCGAGATCAACGAGCTTTTTGCTTCGATGGTGACGACGCTCGGTTACGAGGCACGGCTCGCGTTCGGCGGTGACCGAAGCGAGCAGTTTTTCAATCCGGCCCGCGCGCATGTATCGTTCATTCATTTCTCGGCGATCGCCGTCAAAACCGGAAACGGCTGGCGGTACTTCGATCCCGGCAGCATCTTCGTTCCGTATGGAATGCTTAGTTGGTTTGAAGAAGATACCGCCGTTTTGTTGCTCGGTTACAAGGACTATATCCGAACGGAAACGCCGTTTTCCGATTACACGAAGTCAGCCGCAAAACGCAGCGGTCAGCTCAAGCTTCTGGCCGACGGAACGCTCGAAGGCACGGTCAGGATCGAGTACACCGGCCATCGCGCCCATCGTTACAAAATTGACAATTACGAGGCTTCGCCGGCAAAGCGCGAAGAGGATCTCAAGGAAGCCTGGAAAGCGCGGATCTCTGCCGCCGAGATCTCCGACGTGAGTATCGACAATGTCATGGATCCGGAAAAACCGGTCGTCATCCAATTCAAACTGCGTGTTCCGTCGTATGCCCAGCGAACCGGCAAACGGCTTTTCATTCAGCCGGGCCTGTTCGAATTCGGCTCGACGCCGGTATTTTCAAGCGCGACGCGGAAGTATGACATTTTCTTCCAATATCCGTGGTCAGAAACCGATTCGATCGATTTTGAGATGCCCGAAGGATTTATGCTTGACAATCCGGTTCAGCCGGCTCCGATTGCGGACCCGAACAAGATCGGCAGTCTCGAGATCAAGATGGGCAGCGACGGAAAGTCACTTCAATACCGTCGGCAGTTCCATTTCGGCGGCGGTGGCAACGTTCTTTTCCGGGTCGCAAATTACGAACCGTTGAAGAATTTGTTCGACGCCTTCAATAAGGCCGATACGCACACCATCACGTTGCGTGAAAAATAACCGGCATCTGAAAAAGTAATGAGATCAAGATTTGTTCCGATCGTATTGTTCATTGCGCTTTTTGCGGTCGCTTCATACTCGCAGGAGAAGGGCTGGCGTGCGGTAAGTCAGGTCGAGATCGACCAAAAGACATCGTCGGTCGAGCCCGGGGCCGACGCCGAGGCCATCTTTTGGGAAGTTTACATCGACGATTCGTCCGAGGATCTTTCGCAACGGCACTATGTTCGGATCAAGATCTTTACCGAACGCGGGCGTGAAAAGTACGCCAAGTTCGATATTCCGTTCTTCAAGGGGATCAAGATCAAGGAGATCGCGGCGCGGGTTATCAAGCCTGACGGATCGTCGGTTGAGATTACGGAAGCCGATGTTTTTGAACGCGAAATCGTGAGGACGGACAAAGTTAAGGTCAAAGCAAAGTCGTTCGCAGTTCCGAATCTTGAGCCCGGTGTAATCGTTGAGTACAAATACCGCGAGATCATCGACGACGCCGGCGCGGTTGGGATGCGGCTTGAGTTCCAGCGCGATATTCCGGTCCAGCAGCTTTCCTATTACCTCAAGCCGTACAACAAGCGCGAACCGATTTACCACTCATTCAACTTCGACGATACCGATTTCAAGAAGGATGAGAAGGGTTTCTATCTTGCGCAACGCAAAAACATCCCGGCCTACAAGGAAGAGCCGCGGATGCCGCCCGAGGGAATGGTGCGGCCGTGGATGATCCTGCAGGCGATCCGTCTCGGATACTCGAACGTTTCGGCGTTTTCATACACGGTCTCGCTGAAGGTTCCGGGAGTTCCGTCACTTTACTGGTCGGCGGTTGCGCAGGAGCGCGCACCCGTGACCGGCTTCATGAACAAACCGAACAAAGAGATCTCGCGGGTCGCGAACGAGATCGTTGCCGGCGCGACGACGGATGACGAAAAGCTCAAGCGGCTATACGATTTTGTTCAATCGCAGATCAAGAACACGGATTTCGATCGGTCGTTGACGGACGAGGATCGAAAGAAATTGCCGCGAATCAAGGCGATCGAAGACGTGTTGAAGTATCGCGCGGCTTCAAGCAGTTACATCGATATCCTTTTCGGAGCGTTGGCGAATTCGCTCGGTTACGAAACGCGCATCGCCTATTCCGGCGACCGGAGCAAGATGTTTTTCAAGCCGGAGACGACGGTTGAATCGCTGATCCATCCGGCGGCGATCGCCGTCAACGTCAACAAGGCCTGGCGCTATTACAACCCGGCGACGCCGTTTTTACCGGCCGGCATGTTGGTTTGGTACGAGGAAGATGTCTGGGCGCTGCTGGTCGGCGAGAAACGATTCGCCTGGGAAATGACGCCGATGACCGAACCGTCGAAATCGGTCTCAAAACGGAGCGGAAAGTTCAAATTAAGCGAAGACGGAACGCTTGAGGGCGATGTTGTGGTCGAACACACCGGTCAATCGGCGATCCGCCGCCGGATCGATATGTTCGATGATTCGCCGACGAAGCGCGATGAAGATCTCGTCAAAGAAGTCAAAGAACAGTTCAGCGCGGCCGAAGTCACCGCCGCGACAGTCGAGCAATTCAACGATTATTCGAAGCCGTTGGTGACGCGGTATCACATCAAGATCCCGAATTACGGACAAAAGACCGGCAAACGGATTTTTTTCCAGCCGGGCTTTTTCACGCACGGCCAGGAACCCGTGTTTTCGAGTGCCGATCGCAAATTCGACATCTATTTCAGGCAGCCATGGTCGGAAAACGATGAGATCGAGATCACGCTTCCCGCGGGTTACGTCCTCGACAACGCCGAGCGTCCGTCGGATGTTGCGGATCCGAGCAACATCGGGTCGCTGAAGATCAGTATCGGCGTAACCGCAGATCAGTCGTTCATGAAGTACGGCCGCAAATTTCATTTCGGCGGCGGCGGCCGGGTATTGTTTCCGGCGGGCGTCTATCCGGCGCTGAAAAACTTGTTCGATGCCTTCAACAAGGCGGATAATCACACGATCACGCTCAGGCAAAAATGATCGCCGGGCGAGAAAAGAAAGGAGCACTCTCATGGGAATTTGGCGAGCATTCTCGCTGACGATTCTTCTTGTTTCAACCGCGGTTTTCGCGGCGGCTCAGGTCAGTTGGAAACCGGTGACGCCGGCCGAACTTCAGCAGAAATCTCCGACCGTTGAACCTGATGCCGATGCCGAGGCGATTTTTTGGGAAGTCGAACTCGACGACGAAAAGAAGAAAAAGCTCTTTTACAGCCACTATGTCCGCGTCAAGATCTTTACCGAACGCGGCCGCGAGAAGTTTGCCAAGTTCGACATTCCGTTCTCAAAGGGGAAGACCGTTGAGGACGTTGCCGCGCGCGTCATCAAGCCGGACGGAACGATCATCAATGTTCAACCAAGCGACATTTTCGATCGCGACATCATCCGCGCCGGAAAGATCCTTATCCGCGCAAAATCATTCGCGATCCCGGGAATCGAACCCGGCGTGATCGTCGAATACCGCTATCGCGAAACGGTCAAAGGCGATTCGATCAACAACGAAAAACTTTGGTTCCAACGCGACATACCGATTCAGCGGATGACCTATTACGTCCGTCCGTACAAGGGTCAGGATTTCAATGTCGCCTGGAAAAACATGGCTCACGGACGGTTCGTCGACGCCGGTAACGGTTTTTATTCGGCAACCGAGACCAATATCCCGGCGATGCGCGAGGAGCCGTACGGACCGCCCGATGATCTGGTTCGCCGCTGGGGGCTGTTGACGTATTCCAATTCCAGATTCGATTGGGATGAACTGGCGATTGGATATTCAGTGTTTTTTCGCGATTCAATCCGCGAAGACAAGCAGATTCTCGAAAAGGCGTGGCAACTGACGGCTGGTCTTCCGACGGACGAAGAAAAGCTGCGAAAGTTGTTTGAATTCGCACAGACCGGTATCCGCAACGTCACCTATGATCCCGGGATGACGGATGAACAGCGTTCGAAGATCGAAAACAAGCGCGCGATCGATACCTTGAAACGTGGAATGGGGCATTCGATTGATATCGATATCCTTTTTGCGGCGATGGCAAAGGCGCTCGGATTCGAGGTCCAGGTGATGTTGTCGGGTGACCGCAGCGAATCGTCGGTCGATCCGCGAACTGTATACGATCCGCGCTATGTGCATTGGTCGGGCATCGCCGTCTTTCATGGCAAAACCGCTTCGCTTTGCAATCCGGGTTCGCCGTATATGCCCTTCGGTCTCCTCGATTGGTATGAAGAGGGCGTATCGACTCTCACCACCGGCTCATACAATAACCGCTGGCAGCGAACGGAGATCACCCGGCCAGAGATAAACCTCAGCAAACGGTTGGCAAAGCTCAAACTTCATGCGGACGGTACTCTCGAAGGCGTGATTCGGGTTGAGCACAACGGGCATCAGGCGACCTCGCGCCGCCGCGATCTGTACCTGCGCTCGCCTGAGGAACGGGAAAAGATCCTTCTCGAAAGCTGGAAACAGTCACTCGGAAGCGCTGAGATCACCGCCTTCCGGTTCATTGATTTCAATGACTCGTCGCGGCCTTATACCTACATGTTCAACGTCAAGGTCCCGAATTACGCGCAGAAAACGGGAAAACGATTGTTTCTGCAGCCAAACTTTTTCAAGTACGGGACATCGCCCGTTTTTTCCAGCCAGACGCGGAAATATCCGATATATTTCGATTTCGCATGGTCGGAAGAAGACTCGATCGACATTGAATTGCCTGAAGGCTACGAAATTGACAGCCTCGGTGAGCCGAATGAGATCAAGGAAGGATCCGATCTCGGCCGGCTGACAAACTACTATACGTTCGACAAAGAAAACAACCTCCTCAAAGCCGACCGCCGCTTCTACTTTGGAACGAAGGGCCGATTGACGTTTCCCGTCACCGCTTATGAGCCGTTGAAGAATCTGTTTGATCTATTCCATAAGGCTGATACGCACGTCATTTCGCTTCGACAAAAACAATGAAATGAGAACGCTTTTCATCATCGTCGTTTTTTCGGTCCTCGCCGGTGCGGCGTTCGGGCAGCAGACCGTTTGGGAACCGATCCCCGAACGCGAGATGAAAATCGACAAGCCGCAGGTTGAACCGAATGCCGATGCCGAGGTTCTGTTCTGGCAGGTTTATCTCGCCGACAACCTGATCCCGCGTGCCGGTTGGCAAACCGTCGTCAATCACCATATTCGGATCAAGGTGTTTACCGAGCGCGGCCGTGAACTGAACGCGAAAGTCGACATCGCGTACGGCGATTATTTGAGCAACAGCGCACGCGTTTCGGTTCGCGAAATCTCGGCGAGAACGATCAAGCCGGACGGTTCGGTGATCGAACTCAAACCACAGGACGTTTTCGATCGTGAGATTGTCAAGATCGACGGTCTTAAACGGAAGGCAAAGTCGTTTGCGGTTCCGGGCATCGATGTCGGCGTCATCATCGAATATCGCTGGAAAGAGATCCGTGAGGACGTTTTCAATTACAGCCGCGTGATCCTCGCCCGCGAGATTCCGGTGCAGTTCGTCAAGTACTTCATCAAGCCGGCAGATATCCCGCTCGGGATGCGTCTCCACGCGGTGAACACGGCGAGCAGATTCGTCAAGGAAAGCGGTGGGTACTACAGCACGACGATGACCAACGTGCCGGCCCTGATAGAAGAGCCGCGGATGCCGTCCGAGTTCGAAGTCATCCCGTGGGTGCTGATCTATTATGACGAAGACCGGATCGGGATCACGGCCGATCAGTACTGGCGTGAACGCGGCCAGCAGGCTTTTGAGTCGCACAAAGAAATTCTCAGGCCGACGTCCGAGATCCGCGCCGCCGCGACCTCGGCGATTCAAGGCGCGACCGACGGTCAGGACCGGATCCGGCGGATCTTTGAATATGTCCGCAAGAATATCCGCGACATTAATGACGACGGTGCCGGTTTTACTCCCCAGGAACGTGAAAATTACAAACCAAACAAGTCCGTCGGTGATACGCTCAAACGCAAGGTCGGCAACTGGCACGACCTGAGCATGCTGTTTTGCTCGATGCTGACATCGGTCGGATTCGACGCCAGATTCGCCAATGTTTCGACAAAACGAGATGCAAGATTCAATAAGTCTCTGACGAACGATTATTTCATCCGGACCGAAATCGTCGCGGTTCAAAACGGCACGGATTGGTCGTTTCATGATTTTTCAAGCCGTCATTTGCCGTTTGGAATGATTTCGGCATATGTTGAGGGCGAGTCCGCGTTGATTTCGGACGAACGTCAGCCGATCTGGAAGACCGTTCCCGTGGCCGACGCATCGCGATCGAACGAAAAGCGGATCGCCGACGTCGAACTGAATGAAACCGGAGACATCAGCGGAACGGTGACGATCGAATACACCGGACATCTGGCGGCGTATTATCGCGATTTTTACGATGATGAATCGCAGCCTGAGCGCGAAAAGTACTTCGACAGATTTGTGAAGCGCCAGATCGGAGATTCGGCCACCGCGACAAACATCGTCTTTGAAAATCTGCGCGATCCGGAAAAGCCGCTGCTGCTCAAGTTTTCAATCACGGCGCCCGCGTACGCCGACCGCACCGGCAAACGACTGTTCTTGCGGCCGAACTTCTTCAAACGGAATTCGACTCCGCTGTTTCCGTCGGCAACGAGGCGTTTTGATGTCCTCTTCGACTATGCGTGGTCCGAGGACGACTTGGTAAATCTGACGGTTCCGAAGGGCTATCAGGCCGAAGGTTTGGTGACGCCGAAAACGGTTACCGACGCGAAGAGCGGATCGGTTCTTGAATCGACGCTTGCGTCACCTGAACCCGGACGCCTGATCTTCAAGCGCCGGTTCAGTTTCGGCCGTCCCGAAGGACTTTTGATCTACGATTTCAATTACGGCGGCATCAAAGGACTGTGGGACGCGTTCCACAGCGCCGATACGTTTTCAATTGTGCTGCGTGAAGGCGGGGCAACGACAAATTAGGGGG
Organism: Pyrinomonadaceae bacterium; assembly: GCA_044229875.1. GTDB lineage: Bacteria > Acidobacteriota > Blastocatellia > Pyrinomonadales > Pyrinomonadaceae > JAFDVJ01. The sequence continues at coordinate 9,264 of JBGASE010000050.1, forward strand.
AGTTATGAAAGTACTTTTGAGTTTTGTGTTTGCGATCTCATTGATCGGCGTTGGACAAGCGGCCGCGTTGGCCGGTGAAACTCCGCCGACGTGGCTTCGTCAGGCAGCGTCCTCACGGGTCGGGACTTACGACAAAGAAGTCACGGCGGTCGTCCTGTTCAATGAGCAAAAAGTTGAACTCGGCGGCGATGGAATGCTCGTCACGACGGAGAATTACGCCGTGCGCGTGCTGACGCGCGAGGGGCGACGGCACGCGCTCGCGACGGCACTCTATCTCGTCAGTTCGGGGAAGGTCCGCGACATCGAGGGCTGGTTGATCCGGCCGGACGGATCGGTCAAGAACTACGATAAAAAAACGGTGCTCGACATCATTTCGGATCCCGACGATATTTACAACGAATACCGGCTGAAGGTAATTGACGCGGTCGAGGATTCCGACGCCGGATCGGTCTTCGGATACACCGTCGTCTCCGAGGACAAGCCGCTCTATTTTCAGGAGAAATGGTTCACGCAGGACGGACTTCCGACGCTCGTTTCGCGCTATTCGCTGAGCCTTCCGTCGGGCTGGAAGGCGAACGGCGTGACTTTCAATCACGCGCCGATCGAAGCACAGGTTTCCGGAACGACCTACACCTGGGAAATGCGCGATCTGCCGTTCATAAAACGTGAACCGATGAGTCCGTCGATCGTCAACATTGTTCCATGGGTGGCGATCAATTACGGGCCCGAAGGACGTCCGGACGAAAAGAATTTCAAGACCTGGAGCGATGTCGCGCGCTGGACAACTTCGCTTTACGAACCGCAGGTGATCGTCGACGACGCGGTTGCCGCCAAAGCGCAGGAACTGACTGCCGGTCAAACGTCGGAGCTCGACAAGATCCGCGCGATCGCCGGATTTGTTCAGAATCTGCAGTACATTTCGATCGATATCGGCGTCGGAAGCGGCAACGGGTATCGTCCGCGACCGTCGAATCTTGTCCTTAGCCGCGGTTATGGCGACTGCAAGGACAAGGCGAATTTGATGCGGGCAATGCTTCGTTCGCTGAAGATCGATGCCTATCCGATCGCGATCTTTTCGGGCGACCCGACGTTCGTCCGCGAAGAATGGGCATCGCCGGCTCAATTCAATCACTGCATCATCGCCGTCAAAGTCGGCGATTCGACGAATGCCGCAACGATCATCAAACATGAAAAACTCGGGCGTTTGCTGATTTTCGACGCGACCGATCCGTTCACGCTGCTCGGGGATCTGCCCGAGTATTTGCAGGGAAGTTTCGGCCTGATAATCGCGGGCGAGAACGGCGGTCTCGCGAAAATGCCGGTGACGCCTTCCGAATCGAACCTGCTCGATCGGCGGATCGAGGTCAATCTCACCTCCGACGGCGGCATCAGCGGCACGATCAAAGAACGTTCGCTCGGTCAGTCATCAAGTTATGAACGGGCAATGCTCCGGTCGCTGTCGGCGGTCGAGTACGGAAAGATGCTTGAATCCTGGCTGACGCGCGGCGCGACCGGTGCGAAATTGCTGAAATACACGCCGAGCGACAAAAAGGACGATCTTTCATTCAGCCTCGACGTTGAATTTTCGGCACCGCGTTACGGCCAGCCGATGCAGCGTTTGCTCGTCTTCAAACCGATGGTCGTCGGTCGCAGAAACGCGCTTTCCTTAACCGAGACGACGCGCAAGCATCCGGTCATGATCGGATCGGAAGAGGTTCGTGAAACGATCGTCTTTAACTTGCCGGCCGGATTCGTCGTCGATGAAACGCCGGAAAATGTGAATCTTGACACGCCGTTCGGAAAGTACTCGACGAAGTTCGAGTTGGCCGGAAACAAACTGACGTTCACCCGCGTGCTGCTGATGACGCGTGCGACGGTGCCGGTTGAAAAGTATGCGACCGTTCGTGACTTTTTCGCGAAGATGCGCGAAGCCGAGCAATCACCGGTAGTTCTGATGCAAAAGCCGTAAATCTCACGGCGGAACAGATAAACGGCGGGTCACGGAATCGGTTTTCCGTGAACCCGCCACAATTGTTTGGGCCGCGCGATCAGCGCGAATTTACAGGACTATTTCGCGAGATTTCCTTCGATCTGGAAGTTGACGACGATATTGTCGGCCAGAACGGGCGTTCCGTTCGGAAGGTTGCCGCCGTAGTTGACGCCGAAATCGCGCCGGTTGATGACGGTTTCAGCGGTCACGCCGATCTTTGTTCCGCCGCGCTGGTCCTTAACGAAACCGACAATGTTGAATGGGAACGAGACGGCCTTCGTCACTCCTTTCATCGTCAGGTCGCCGTTGAGAATCCACGATTTACCTTTCTTGACGACGCTTGTCGATTTGAAGGTCATTTCCGGATATTTTTCGACTTCAAAGAAATCGGCGGTTCGCAGGTGATTGTCGCGGCCGGCAACGCCGGTATCGACGCTCGTGGCCTTCGCCGTGAACTCGACCGTCGACTTTTTAACATCGGTCGCGTCGTAGACGATTTTGCCGGTGAAATCGCGGAAATATCCCGGAACATCGACCAACCCCATGTGCTTGACGCGGAATCCGATCGCGCTGTGCGCCTTGTCGAAATTGTATGTTCCGCTCGTGCCGGCGTCCACTTTGTCCTTACCGGCAAAGAAGTTCTCGTCAAACGTCATCGTGTTCGCGTTTGAGCTGAAAGCGATCGCCAGACTCATCGTCATCGCGATCCCGACCACTGCCAATATCAACTTGTTCTTCATTTGTTTGCTCCTTTGGATTCGACTTTTTCATGATTCTACTTTGTAACAAAAAAGATTACAAATTCAAAAAGAAAAAAGTAGAGAATCACGGATGGCAGATGCCTGCGACCTCGGCTATCATTTTTGCGTGAAGCCAGTCCTTCCAAATTCAACGATCGGGGTTTTCGGCAGCGGGCAACTCGGGCGGATGTTTGCGATCGAAGCGCGTAAGCTCGGCTATCGCGTCCACACGTTTTCGCCGGACAACGACACGCCGACGGGGCAGGTTGCGGATTTTGAGGTCAAGGCGGCGTACGATGATCTTGACGAGGTTCGGAATTTCGCGCGCGGTGTCGATGTCGTCACGTTCGAATTCGAGAATGTGCCGGCGGCGACGATCGAGGCGGCTTCAGAATTTGTCGACGTACGGCCGCGCGGCGATGTTCTCTACTCCACTCAGAACCGCCTGCGCGAGAAGAATTTTCTTGCCGCCAACGGCTTTCCGGTCGCGCCGTTCCGTCACATCAGGACGCTTGACGATCTTTATCGCGGGGTCGCCGAACTCGGAACGCCGTGTGTATTGAAAACCGCCGGGTTTGGATATGACGGCAAGGGACAGCAGAAGATCTCCGCCGTCGGCGAAGTTGAACCCGCGTTTGCGGCGCTCAACGACTCGGAGGCCGTGCTTGAGGCATTTATCGCTTTTGAAAAAGAAGTTTCGGTGGTTTGCGCCCGCGCCGTCGACGGCGACTTCGTCCACTACGGCGTGATCGAGAATTCGCACCGCAATCATATTCTCGATATTTCATTCGCGCCGGCAGCGATTGAAGCGGAAGTTCACGCAGAGGCGATCGCGATCACACGCGGACTTGCGGATACGCTCGGCTACGTCGGAACTCTTTGTGTTGAGTACTTTCTCACCGGCGACGGACGTTTGCTCGTCAACGAACTGGCGCCGCGTCCGCACAATTCCGGCCACCTGACTTTCGACGCCTGCGTCACGTCGCAGTTTGAGCAGCAGCTTCGCGCCGTCTGCGGGCTCCCGCTCGGTTCCACCGAATTCCACAAACCGGCAGCGATGGCCAATCTGCTCGGCGACGGCTGGAACGAACGCGCTCCCAACTGGCAAGCAGCGCTTGCCGATCCACGGCTGAAGCTCCATCTTTACGGCAAGTCCGAACCGCGTTCCGGGCGAAAAATGGGACATCTGACGGCACTTGCGGAATCCGCGGAAGAGGCTGTGAAGATCGTCACGGACGCACGAAACGCACTCTTTCGACTTTGATCATCAGCTCGAAGCCCGAACTGTCGGCCAACTCCTAAACAAAGTTCGGGTTTTGACGTATAGTAAACCAAATCATTTCACAGAAATTCAGACCAATTTTCGGAGCAGACAAATGAAAATGTTCAGGCTTTCAGCCGCTTTGATTCTGGCGTTGTTACTGACGTCGGCGATTTCGGGACAGATCGACAGCAAGAGCTTCGCGTCGATCACGTCGAATCTGTCATGGCGCAGCATTGGCCCGGCAAACATGGGCGGCCGTGTGGCCGATGTTGAGGGCGTCGCCGGCGACCCGAACCTGGTTTATGTCGCGACGGGTTCCGGCGGGCTATTCAAGACGACCGACGGCGGCGTCACATGGACCGCGCTGTTCGAACGGCAATCGACGATCTCGATCGGCGATATCGCGCTTGAACCCGGAAATCCGGATGTCATTTGGGTCGGCACCGGCGAATCGAACGTCCGGAATTCAGTTTCGTTCGGTGACGGTGTTTACAAATCGACGGATGGCGGAAAGACGTGGAAACACATGGGACTGAAGGACACGAACACTATTTCAAAGATCATCGTGCATCCGAAGAATCCCGACATCGTCTATGTTTCGGCGATCGGACATGCATTCGGCACGAATGACGACCGCGGCGTTTTCATGACGACCGACGGCGGCAAGAACTGGACGAAAACGCTTTTCATTGACAACGAGCACGGCGCTTCCGATCTCGATCTCGATCCGAACAATCCAAACGTGCTTGTTGCCGGTATGTGGCGCTTCAAACGGCAGCCGTGGACTTTCACCAGCGGCGGTGATAAAGGCGGAGTTTTCAGATCGACCGATGGCGGCCGGAGCTGGAACAAGATCACTGCCGGACTTCCGAAAATGATCGGCCGCGTCGGTGTCGCGATCGCGCCGTCGAACGGAAACGTTGTTTACGCGATGCTCGAGTCAAAAGAAGGCGCACTTTACCGTTCCGACGACAAAGGCGAGACGTTTCGGCTGATCAATCGTCAGCAGCAGTTGGCCAGCCGCGGATTTTACTACACAACCGTGCGGGTTGATCCGACCAACGAAAACCGAGTTTTCGCGGTCGCGACGAATCTCTTTGAATCGATCGACGGCGGTCGCAATTTTCAGCGGATCACTCCGACCACTCATATCGATTATCACGCGCTCTGGATCGACGCCAAAAACCCGAAAAGAATGTGGCAGGGACAGGACGGCGGCGTTGCCGTGACCTATGACGGGGTTACCTGGGACTATCGAAACAACTTTGCCGCCGGCCAGTTTTATCAGGTCTTCGCCGACAACGCGCTTCCGTTCTACAACCTTTCCGGCGGACTTCAGGACAACGGAACATGGGTCGGCCCGAGCCGCAATCGCGAACCGGTCGGAATCATGAACGATGACTGGCGTATGATCAGCTTTGGCGACGGTTTTTACGCGATCGCGCATCCCGACAATCCGGAACTGTTCCTGACCGAATCACAGGGCGGCAGCGTCGTCCGCACCGATATGAAGAACCGGGAACAGCAGTCGGTTGTTCCATACATCGGACTCGGCGGCGCGGCCGGCAACAGCAAATTCCGATTCAACTGGAATGCGCCGCTGATACTCTCGCCGCATGACAAAAACACGGTTTACATCGCCGGAAACGCGGTCTTCAAATCGACCGATTTCGGCCTGACCTGGTCTCAGATATCGCCGGATCTGACGACGAACAATCCTGAAAGGCTTAAAGACGCCGGCGGACCGCTCTTTCCTGAAAACACGACGGCCGAGTATTACTGCACGATCATCAGTCTTTCAGAATCGCCGATTCAGGCAAACATGATCTGGGCCGGATCCGACGACGGCAATGTTCAGGTCACATCCGATGGCGGAAAGTCATGGTCGAATCTGACGAAAAACTTCGCCAACGTTCCGGCAGAATCGCCGGTTTCGCACGTCGAACCATCACGGACCAACGCCGCGACGGCGTATGTCGCGTTTGACCGGCACAAACTTGACGACTACAAACCGTACATCTTCAAAACGACCGACGGGGGCAAGTCATTCGCCAATATTTCGGGCGACCTTCCGGCAAACGCGTATGTTCATGTCGTGACCGAAGACCGGCGCAATCCGAATCTGCTTTACGCCGGAACCGAAGTCGGGCTCTACGCAAGCTACAACAATGGCGCAAACTGGCTCGAACTCAATCTCAAGAACCTGCCGCGCGTCGCCGTCCATGATGTTCTTGTCCATCCGCGCGACAACGATCTGATCCTCGCGACGCACGGTCGCAGCCTTTATGTTTTCGACGATGCAAGCGCGATCCAGCAACTATCGCCCGAAGTGGTCAACGCGAACGCAAATCTGTTCGACGTTCGTCTGGCTTACAGGTTCACGATGAGAATGTCGCGGTATGGCGTCGCCGACGCGGTTTTCAAGGGTCAGAATCCGCCGCAGGGCGCGTTCATCACGTACTATCTGAAGGACAAACCCGATCCGAAAACGCCGATGAAGATGGAAATTCTCGATTCAGCCGGAAAGTTGGTGTCTGAGATTCGCGGATTTCCGAAGGAAAAGGGAATCAATCGCGCGGTTTGGTCGCTGACTTACGACGGAGCGCGTCAACGGCGTCCGCCAACGCCCGAAATGCTCGAATTCGGATTTGTCCCGCGCGGTCCGCAGGTGCTGCCCGGAACGTACACCGTGCGGTTGACGGTCGGCGACAAAAAGATGGAAAAACCGGTCGAGGTTCAGATGGATCCGACGATCCGCGTGACGTCGAAGGAACTTGCCGATCAGCTTGATCTTGCAATGAAGGTCCGCGATCAGGTTTCGCCGGTCAACGACGGCCTGCGCGCGCTCGACAGCGTTCGCGCGCAGGTAACGCAGATCGAAACCACGGTTCGTGAACGCCTTGGCGAGATTCCGCCGGATGCCGCAAAGGCACTTGAAGCGTATAAAAAGCGGTACACGACGGTACTTCGCGGTTTGACATCGGATCCGGACGAACCTTTCAGAAGCGGTGCCCGATTTGCGGATCGGTTGAACAGCCTCTATTTCGGAATCGCCGGCGGAAATGCCGGGCCGACGCCGGCGATGCGGTCGCTCTATGATGAACTGATGCCGCAGGTCCCGGCTAAACTTGCCGAGATCAACAAATTCCTCGCCGATGATACTGCCGAACTCAACAAGGTGCTGCTGAAATCGGGGCTTCCAACGGTGGTTCCGGGAAAATCGGTTGATTCAAAGTAGAAACCGAACAGTCAAAAAAAGAAGCCGCAGTCAGACTATGACTGCGGCTTTTTTGCATCGCGACTCCGCGGGAACACCCGATTCATTTTCCCGCAAAGACGCCACGGCGCAAAGCAATCCTCAAACATGATTAAAGAATCGAATATCGATAGGAGATTTTTGACCGCTAAATACGCCAAATACGCGAAAATCAGCATGACCGACTTGGCCGAGTTTCAGCTTGCCGATGAACGGTAAGGGACTTTCGAGCGGTGAAATTTATTGCGTGTTTGGCGTATTTAGCGATGAAACTTCTCGGGTTCAAAACAGACGGCGAGCGAGCGCGACTCCGGCGACGACTCCGGCGAACCCGACGGCGACGCTGAGGAAAAGATAAAGGAACGCGATTCCGTGGTTGCCTTCTTTGATCAACCCCCAGATCTCGAGTTCAAACGTTGAAAAGGTGGTGAAAGCACCGAGAAATCCGACGAGGATCGCAAATCGAAGATTCTCGCCGACATCGAGCTTATCGGTCATCGCGATCAGCAGGAATCCGATCAGAAAGGATCCCAGCGTATTGATGACGAACGTCGGAAACGGAAACTTATCGAAAACACCGTGGAGCGGCGAAATGTTGATCAGATGGCGGGCGACCGAACCGAGCGCTCCGCCGGCCGCGATCCAAAGAATTTTTGTAAAGTTTTCCATTGTCGTTCAATCTATCGGTCATCGGCCGGTCTGATCCCGGTTTTTTTGCCGCGCTCATAAACCCTGACCAACGTCGCGGCCGGGACTCCGATCCAAAAAAGCGTTTGAACGCCGAGCCACTTAACGAACGCCCAGAAAAAGGCGTCATGTTCGAACCTTCGTGAAGAGAGTGTCGCCGGGAGCGAAACGAAATCGAATATTCCGTGTTTTCTGAGCCGCTTGAAAAGATCGACGTCTTCGAGAATCGGATAAGGACGAAAGCCGCCGGAAGCTTCATATGCCGATCTCCGGACAAACATCGCCGAATCGCCGAAGACCATTCCGACTGATCGAAGATGCGGATAAAGCCAGGTTAGAAACTTTGCCCAGCGCGTTGTACCATCGAACGTAATCGCAAAACTGCCGCCGATGATCTCGTCGTAACGGAGCCGTTCCTTTATCTGCCGGGCAGAACCCTGAACCGGACGCGTGTCGGCATGCAGAAACCAGAAAATTTCGTGTTTCGCGTGTTTCGTTCCTTCGTGCAGCTGTATCCCGCGGTTTGCCGTGGCCATTCTGACAAGCGTCAGCGGTTTGGAGATCGTAACCGAGTCGATGATCGCAACCGTCGCGTCGGTGCTTCCGCCGTCCACAATCACGATCTCGTCGACGTTCACCAATCGCGAAACGGCATCGAGCGTCTTGCGGATCGTTGCTTCTTCATTGAACGTAGGAATGATGACTGATAGTTGCACGCACATAACTTAACCATTTGATGAAAATATTCGCAACAGGTTTTGAGCACTGCCCCAAATATGGTTAGAATCAAGAAAATTTCAGAGGAGGGAATTGAAAGGTGAAACGAGTCATTAACGTGTTTTTCACGGCGACGGCGGTAATTTGCGTCGCGATTTGGGCGAACGGTCAAACAACCGTTAGTTTTCCGGTGGGTGGCGGGACAATTCCTGTCAACCCGCCTGACAACAACGCGACGGGGGTTTCACGCACATTTACCGTGTCCGGAATTCCGACGCTCAACACGCAGGTCGATTCGGTCGGGTTGATTTTAGCCATGAATCACACCTGGATTGGCGATTTGCGCGGCACGCTGACATCGCCGGATGGTGAAGTGCACACGCTGTTTTACGATATCGGCGACGCCAATTCTCCGACGGGTACCGGAGACAGCTCGAATCTCTTGGGCAGCTATCTGCTTGTCGATTCAGCCGCGACCACATTGTGGACCGGTGCGCTCGGCGGCACTTCGACCTTTAACATTCCGCCGGGCAATTATCGTACGACAACCATCAATGTCAACACCGCAACGTCGATGAACACGGCGTACGGATATCCGGGTGCACCTTTTGCCGAACGTGAGGGAAAAGGCTTGACGCCGGAGACCGCCGAACTGACGAACGGTACGTGGACGCTGACGATTTCAGACAACGCGGCGGGCGACACCGGACCGATTAATGTAGGTACCGCGCTCCAGGTCACTTATTCGGCCATCACAGCGGCCAATGCGTCGATCAGCGGTCGGCTTGTGTCATTTGAGGGACATCCGATCGGGAATGCGGAGATTTCGATAACCGATGCCAACTCGGGGGAAGTCAGGGTTGCGCGAAGTTCGCCCTTCGGCCGTTTCCGCGTTGACGATCTGGCGGTCGGAAACACGTACATCATTTCGGTCCGCGATAAACGCTACCTTTTTGCAGATCAGCTGATGATGCTTGAAGAAGACGTCGTCGATCTTATTCTGACGGCGATGCAATTCAGTTAACGCGGTCCAACCGGCGCGGCCCGGCATCGGCGCGATGCAGGTCACGGAACGGCGCGAAATCATTTCGCCGTTTTCGTCCTCATCGCGCTGTTTTTGCATCAGCGTTCTGAACTTCATATACTCTTTGCTTTGCCGCAAATGGATTACCAACTCACTATCACATTCGTCATTCTGATAATTGCGCTGGTCTTGTTTTTTACCGACAAGATTCCCGGTGATCTTACGGCCCTGCTGACGGTCGTCGCCTTCGGCCTGACCGGCGTTCTGACGCCGCAAGAGGCTTTTTCGGGCTTCAGCCGGACGGCCGTCATCACGATCATAGCGATCTTCATCATTGCCGAGGCGCTCCGCCGGAGCGGTGTCAGCGAACAGGTCGGCAACGTGCTCCTCAAGGTCGGCGGCAAAAGCGAACTCCGTCTGGTGCTGACGACGATGGCAGCGGCTGCGTTCCTGTCGCTTTTCATGAACAATATCGCGGCGGCGGCGGTTCTTTTGCCGGCGGTTTCCGGCGCCGCTCAGAAGTCGCGTGTCAACATTTCGAAACTGATGATGCCGCTCGCGTTCGGAACCACACTCGGCGGGATGGCGACGCTGCTGACGACGGCCAATATCATCCTCAGTTCGATGCTTCAGGACAACAAGATCGAGGGATTCGGGCTGCTCGATTTCGCGCCGGTCGGGCTGCCGCTCGCGATCATCGGAATCGCGTATGTCGCCTTTTTCGGACGCGCACTTCTGCCGGGCGGCGCGTCGATGCTCGAACGGACGCAGGCACCGAACGCGAACGAAACGGATGATCTGATCGAAACCTACCATCTCGACCGCAAACTTTTCCGGGCGCGAGTCCCGAAAAAATCGTTCCTGATCGGCAAAAAGCTCTCTGAATGCACGCTTCGCGAGGACTTCAGCGTCAGTATCATCGCCATCGAACGTGCCGGCAAACGTCTGCTGACGATCTCGCCCGAGACGGTCATCAAGGATCGGGACGTCTTGATTCTTGAAGGCGACGAAGAGGATTTCAGACGTCGTGACGTCGAGCCGTACATGGAGTTTCTACCGGCCACCGAATGGCATGACGAGGATCTCGAATCGCGGGCAGCAACCGTTATCGAGGCGATCGTCGCGCCGCGCTCGCGGCTCATCGATCAAACGCTCAAAACGGCGCATTTTCGTGAAAAGTACGGCATGAACGTGCTTGCGATCTGGCGCGGTGATCAAGAGTACTTTGTCGATCTTTCTGAGATTCCGCTTCAGTTCGGCGACGCGCTGCTTCTTCAGGGGCCGCGCGAAAAGCTATCGGTCGTGCGCGACAACCAGGATCTGATCGTGCTGCTGTCAAAGGAGAATCAGGAGATCACGGTGCCTAACAAGGGGCGCGCGGCGATTGCGATCATCGTTGCGACGCTCGTTTTTGCAGCAATATACCCGAATCTTACGGGACCGATTATGCTCGCCGGTGCGGTCGCGATGAT
>JBGASE010000232.1:0-4477 GCA_044229875.1 Pyrinomonadaceae bacterium
CATGCAATGAGATCCGATGCCGATGTCATGCGATTTATCCGCGAGCCGCAATCACGGGCCGAGGCCGCAAATTGGATCACGCTTGTTTCTTCGAAATGGGAAAAAGACGGGATCGGATTTTGCTCATTGATCGAACGGGCGTCGACCGATCTTGTGGGTTGGTGCGGTCTTTGGCGACTATCGGAAACGAACGAGATCGAGGTCGGATACGCGATCGCAAAGCGATTCTGGCGGCGCGGGTTCGCTCACGAAGCCGCCGCCCGCCTGCTTAAATATGGCTTTGAAGAACTCGAACTTGACCAGATCGTCGCCGTCGCCCGTGAGGAAAACGACGGTTCCCGGGCGGTGATGAACAAACTCGGAATGAAGTTCGACTACATCGGCCGGTTTTATGAGGCCGAACTGGTTCATTATTCGATCTTGCGCAAGGAGTACGATGCACTTCGAAACGGACAGACTGATTCTCAGACAGTATGAGCCGGCCGATCTTCAAACGCTGATCGCCCAGCGTACCGATCCGGTCGTCGCCCGATTCATCGGCGGTACGGAACTGCAGCAACCCAAGTTCATCGAAAAGCGGCTCAACGACTATTTCGACAATTATCGTGATCTTGGTTTCGGGATGCATGCGATGATCTGGAAGGCGACCGGCGAGAATATCGGTTGGAGCGGACTTCAGCCGCTTGAAGAATCCGGTGAGATCGAGGTCGGATACGGAATGATCGAACACTTTTGGGGACGCGGAATCGGATTCGAATGTGCGCGATTCTGGTTGAATTACGGCTTCGAAAATCTCGGGCTGAAGCGTATCGTCGCGATCGCCAATGAAGAAAATACGCCGTCGCGCCGGATCATGGAGAAATGCGGCATGATCTACGACGGAATCCGGCGATTTCACAATATGGAGCTTTTGTATTATTACCTCGAGCGCGATCAAAGCTGACGATGGAAAGTATGAAGCCAAGCTACCCAAAACTCGTGCTCGCGGTGATTTTCGCCGGCTATTTTCTCTGGATCGCATTCAAGCCGATGGATGGCAGCTTTCTCGATATCGTCGATCTTGCAATCCACGAAACCGGTCATCTGCTTTTCAGGCCTTTCGGCGAATTCATGATGGTTGCGGGCGGCTCGATCTTTCAGATTTTCGTGCCGCTCGTTTTTGTCGGCTATTTTGTCTGGAACCAAAAGCCCTATTCGGCGTCGATCGTGCTTTTCTGGGTCGGGCAAAGCCTGATCAACGTCTTTATTTATGCCGACGACGCAATTCGTATGCAGCTTGTGCTGACCAGCGGAATGACCGGGAGCGAGGGCAGTTTTCATGACTGGAACCACATGCTTTCGACCCTCGGTCTGCTAAAATCAACTCCGGCGGTTGCCGGCGTCATCAGGCTTTTCGGCACGCTGGTCATTGTCGCGTCGATCGTCGGATCGATCTACTATTCGATCAATTCGGTCGATGAATCGGACGCACGCGATTTTTAACGGAGTTGTAAGTATTTGAAGATATGCGCGTTACATTAATCACCGGCGCTTCAGGCGGCATCGGCGAAGCATTCGCCCGCCGGCTCGCGCGGGATAAACACAACCTGGTTTTGGTCGCACGCTCGGAAGACAAGCTCCATCGGCTGAGCGATGAACTGATGCTCGAACACGGCGTAACCGTACATTATGTTGCGCTCGACCTGACCTCGGTCGACGCCGATAAACGACTCATCGCCGAAACCGAAAGACTCGGATATGAGGTCGATTGGCTGATAAACAACGCGGGGTTCGGCTCAATGGGTGATTTCACAAAGCTCGAACTTGACCGCGAACTGAACATGATCGACCTCAATATTTCGGCTCTCGTTGCGCTCACACATCATTACCTGAAGGGCATGCGTGAGCGCAAACGCGGCGTTATCATCAACGTTTCGTCGAGCGCCAGCTTTCAGCCGATTCCGTTTTTCTCGACCTACGCAGCAACAAAGGCGTTCGTGACATCGTTTTCCGCCGCGATCGCGGAAGAATGCCGTCCGCACGGAATCAAGGTCACGGCACTTTGTCCCGGGCCGACCGAGACCGACTTTTTCACCAATGCGAAGATCAACGATCCGATGATGGTCAAAGGGATGCAGAAGTCCGAAGAAGTCGTTGAAACGGCGCTTCGGGCGGTGAAAAAGGGAAAGGCAATCGCCGTCTCCGGTGCCGCGAACTATCTCGGGTCAGTGCTTGGAAAATACATGCCGTCATCAATCGTCACCGGCGTCATCGCGAAGGCGCTTCGCAAGAAATACGAATAGAGTTTTCAGATGAAGATAACCGTCCTTGGAAGCGGGTCGACCGGAAACGCTGTGCTCATTTGCACCGAAAATACGCGTGTCCTCGTTGATGCAGGAATGAGCGCGAAACAGATCATCGACCGTTTCGCGACGGTCGGAATCGACCCGGCTGATCTCGACGGAATTCTGGTGACGCATGAACACAGCGATCATGCGGGCGGACTTCGTGTTCTGATGAAATCGGTGAATTGTCCGGTCTATATTTCGGGTGAGACCGAGTACGCTTTTTACTCGACCCGCAAAGGGGTAAACAACGGCGAAGGCGAGGGCGTCCGTCGACGCGATGCGTTGAAAGATCGGACGGAACGGATCGAGTCCGACAGCGAGTTCCGGATCGGCGACATCGATTTCGAACCGTTCAGCGTTCCGCACGACGCCGCCGACAATTTTGGATTCGTCGCAAAGAAAGACGGCGTTCGGGTCGCTACGTTGATGGATTTCGGCTGCATCACGACCCTGATCAAAGAGAAACTGCGCGGCTGCAACGCGATTGTGATCGAGTCGAACCACAGCCGCGACATGCTCAAAACCTGTCCGGTTTATACATGGGATCTGAAGCAGCGGATCGCCGGTCGCAACGGGCACTTGTCAAACGAAGACCTTTCAGACTGGCTGACCGAGGATTATGACGGCGGTGCCGAAGAGATCGTCCTCGCGCATCTTTCGCAACGCGCGAATGAGCCGCATTTGGCGCGATTGATGGCCGAAAGCGCGCTGCAGATGCGGCCCGGTCTTTTCCGGTCGCAAACGAAGATCAGCGTTTCATCGCATCATTCACCGACAGATTGGATCGAATTTTGATCAGACAGTTGATAGAGCTCCGCGATTCGGCGAATGAGATTATCGGCGACGTCGTTCGCGGCCAATGAACCATTTTCGAATGTCGCGCGTTTGGCGCCGATCCCGGCGGATGTGAGGATCACCGCGTCGGCGTTGCGGATCGCGTCAATTCCGTGCGCTACTTGTTCAACTTCAAATTCAGACAGAATCAGCGCGCGCGTCGTTCCGGCGAGACATCCGGTTGCAACACCGGGCGTAAACAGCCGGCCGTTTTTGATCCAGAAGACATTCGCGCAGGCCGCACCGGCAATTTCGCCGCGTTCGTTGAGCCGCAGCGCTTCGTCGAATCCGTCCGACCGGGCTGCGTCAAGCGCCATCAGATTTTCAAGATAGTTGCAGGACTTGACGCCGGCGAGCGGTGACCGCGAATTCACGGCGAAATCCGATATCGTCAGCCGAAACGCTTGCGGAAGAGTTCGATGTTTTCCGGTGACGATCGAAACAAACGGCCGCATGTCGCTGCCTGCCGACCAAATACGTGCCGTGTTCGGATCTGAAATCGTCACACGGGCGCGACCGCCGGGATGTCCGCAGCGCCGGACGACATCTTTCAATTCACGTTGGATCAATGCAAGATCGGGAATTTCGAGACCGATCCGCGCCGCATCCGCCGCGAGGCGGGACGCATGCATTTCCCAATACAACGGAGCCGAGTCGGCAAACACAAGAGTTGTGAAGACACCCTTGCCGTACATTGTTGCGTTTGATAGCGGGTTCAGCATTCCGAGAGCGGAAAAAAGAAGGCAAAAACAAAGGTCTCAACTTACGGCGCGACGCGTTTCGCGTTCGGCGACCGGGAATCTGAGCCGGAACGTTGTTCCGTTGCCGATCTCACTTGTCGCTTCAATCGCACCGGAATGCTCCTGAACGATCCCGTATGAAACCGCAAGACCTAGTCCGGTTCCGCTTCCGACGCCCTTTGTCGTGAAAAACGGATCATAGATCTTTTTCAGGTTTTCGGGCGCGATTCCAGAGCCGGTATCCGTCACTGCGATCTCGACTTCATCGTCGCCGGCCGTGGTCTCAAGCGTGATCGAACCGCCCTCGGCCATCGCGTCACGAGCATTGAGAATCAGATTCGTCAGTACCTGCTGGAGTTTACCGGCGTTGCCAAAGATCGCCGGGAGATCGGAAGCGTAATTGCGGACGACATCAACCTGCGACTTCCGCATCTGGGGCTCGAGTAATTGAAGAGTGTCGTCGAGCAGTTTGTTGACTTCGAGTTCGACAAAGTCCGCGGATCCGCCCGACCGGGAAAAGTTCAGCAAGTTGCTGGCGATGTTTGAAGCGCGTTCGGTCTGTTTCTGGACCTTCTT
>JBGASE010000233.1:0-4464 GCA_044229875.1 Pyrinomonadaceae bacterium
GTTTACGCGTGAAGTGTTTCACGCGTAAACGCGTAACTCTGACGCGTAACTCTTACAGTTTAGAGATTAAAGTTGAAGTTCAGAAATCCGGTGGCTTTGACCGGCTGGCCGTCGCGGACGAATGGCTTGAATTTCCACTTACGGACAGCGTCTTTTGCGGCACCTTGCAGCAGCGACGGTCCCGAACTGTTCTGGACGGCGGCGACCAGTCCGTTTTCGTCAATCAGCAGTTCAACCCGAACAACGCCCTTCTGGCCAAGACTCTTGGCTGACGGCGGATACACCGGACTGCTGCGCTGCACCGCGTACTCGAGCAATGATCCGACATTGAGAGTCTGATCGACAGGTTGTGTCTTCGGCTTTTCCTCGACGCGTCGGTCGCGGCGCGGTCCCGGCAGCGGTTCTTCCTTCGTCGAAACGTTCTCCGCGACGGGTTCGGTTTTGGCCGCGATAACCGGTTCGGTCTTCGGCGTTTCGACCGGCTTTAAGACCGGCGTCGATTTCGGCTCATCGGCAACCGGCGTCGGCAACGTGTTGACCGGTGAATTCGTCGCGACCGGCGTCGTCATCAACGCCGTGGTCTCCGATCCCGGCGTTTGCGTCGTGCCGTCGTTCATCGCGTTGAAGACCGTACTCCGCGAATTGGCAAGCATCTCGCGCGAATCGGCAACCTGATCCTTCCAACGCTTCGAGTCGAAATCATCGCGTGCCAGAATGCCGCGGGCCGTGCTTGCTTCTTCAAGCAGCGCAAATGCGTTTGCTGTCTGTTTGATGTCCTTGGCGACGATCTTTGACTGCTCGATCACCTGCTCGAGCGTTTCGCGCATCTTGTCGAGATCGGCAACGGCCGCCGGATCAAGACTCCGATCGCCGATCGCGAGTCCGAGCGATTTGTAACGATCTGATTGGTTGCGGGCTCCTTTGATGACTTGCCCGGCGACTGAGTAAAAATTCGAGGCCGCGTTCGGCTTGTTCGCTTTGATGCCGTTGAAAAGATCGGTCAGAAAGTCCTGGGCACGTTTGTAATCGTTCTGTTCGAGGTAACAGTTCATGAGCAGAACATTGAGCACACCGTGAACCGTCTGATCGTTGGTCTCACGCCGAATATTCTCAAGTTCGTAGATCGCGGCCGGATAGTTCCGCGTCGCGATCAGGGCCTTTGCCTTCGAAATCCTTGAGCGCATGACGTCCCCGGACGTCGGAATCTGCGCCCCGATGATGATAAATCCAAATACTACTAAAACTAGCGAAGTGCAAAACCTTCTGACATTTAGCGGCATTTTCAGTCCTCCTTTTCGACTTAAATTTCCGTAAAGGTCAAGCGAACAACTGGAAGGCTCACTTTTTACGACCTGCGATTAACCTTTCTATTATGCGTTTTCGACAACCGCAATGGCAAACACAACGGATTCTGACCGTTTTACTTCTTAAGGCTGTCGATGATTTTTTGGTGGAACAAGTTTGCGTCTTTTTTTATAACAAACTCGTTGAGCGTAAGCAAACGTCGGGCTCTCATGACGATCCGGCCGTCGATGACGACGGTGTGAACGTCGTTTGATTTGGTCGCGTAAACCAGATGTGAATAAACGTTGTACATCGGCGTCTGGTTGAGTCCGTTGAAATCGACGAGCACGATATCGGCGCGTTTTCCAACCTCAATTGATCCGATCGAGTCTTCCATGTGAAGCGCCCGCGCACCGCCGATCGTCGCCATTGCGAATACTTCCTTTGCCGATACGACTTTCGGATCGCCGGTCGCGATTTTATGGAGTTTCGCCGCCGTGTCCATTTCTTCCCACAGGCTGAGATCGTTGTTCGACGCCGCGCCGTCGGTTCCGAGCCCAAGCCGCAAATTCTGTTTCAACATCTGCGGAATCGGCGCGATTCCGGCGGCGAGTTTCATGTTCGATTGCGGGTTGTGCGCGACTCCGACCTCGCGCCGCTTGAGGATCTCGATCTCCGACTCGTTCGCCTGGATGACGTGAGCCGCGATCGTCCGATTGTTCAGGAATCCGATCTTTTCGACGAATTCGATCGGCCGCAGTCCCTTGTGTTTCTGCTGTATGAACTCGGTTTCCGTATTGGCCTCGGCCAGATGGATGACAAGCGGAGCGCTCAATTTATCGCTCAGCTTCCGGGCCTTCATCAGATTCTCTTCGCTGACCGTGTACGGCGCATGCGGCGCGACCGCCGGCGTGATCAGTTTATGTCCCTGCCATTTCTTGATGAACGATTCGGTGTAGGCAAGTCCGGCGTCGAAGGTCTTGTTGTCGGGCGCCGGAAAATCGATGACGGTCTCGCCGAGAACTCCGCGGACGCCTGCTTTTGCGGTTTCCTCCGCGATCGCGTCCTCAAAGTAATACATATCGCAATAGGTCGTTGTGCCGCCGCGGATGAATTCGGCGAGCCCGAGCCGCGTTCCGGCGCGGACGAATGCCTCATTGACGTTCTTTGCCTCGGCCGGAAAGATGTACTGCGTCAGCCATTCCTGAAGATCGAGATCGTCGGCGATGCCGCGGAACAAACCCATCGGAACATGCGTGTGGGTGTTGATCAGTCCGGGAATGACGACCTGACCGGCAGCATTGACCGTCTGCCGCGCCGCCGACCGGACCTCGGACCGCTTGCCGACGAACTCGATCTTGCCGCCGCGCACGCCGACCGCACCGTCTTCAATGATCCGCCGCTCAGCGTCCATCGTGACAACAGTCCCGCCGACGATCAGCACATCGTACGTCGTTCCGACTTTCTGACTGTACAAATATTGCGGGAAAACCAAAAGGAAGGAAACAAAGACAATGATTGCGGTTTTCAACTTTTCCATGTCTGAATTTACTTCACATGACCCGATCAATGCAAGCATCGCCAAAAAAGGCAGCGTCGCGTTGACGCTGCCTTCAGGATCAAATAGCGTGACTTGCAGGACTCTTACGGTATCGCCGCGGCCGGAACCGGAAGGTCGCCGGGGGAGCCGAATCCCTGAATCAGGGTGCCGGCGGTCGAGCGGTTGACGAACCATGTTCCGTCGCGGAAGACGGCGGCATCGAGTGTGCCGTCGCCGTCGTAATCGCCGGGTGCCGGAACGTCCGTGGCGATCCCGAACGGGAACGAATAGAAACTGAAGTCCTGTGATCTCAGCACATACCAGGTTCCGTTCGACGGGCGATAGATCGCAACGTCAGACTTGCCGTCGCCGGTATAATCGCCGGGAACCGGACGGTCGCCGACGGCGCCGAACTGAAACGCGATCGGGTTGCCGGTCGATGAATTGATCCGCCACCATTGTCCGAGATCCGGCTTCCAGATCGAGATATCCGACTTGCCGTCACCGTCGAAATCAGCGACGACCGGTTTATCGATCGGCGAGCCGAATGTCTGAACGACGACTCCGCTGTCACTTGATCGGAAAATGTACCAAACGCCTGTTGAAGGCCTGAAAACCGCGGCGTCCGCTTTTCCGTCACCGTCAAAATCGCCGGGCGCCGGAATGTCGCCGTCGGTGCCGAAATTGATTGTGAAGAATGAAAAGTCGCTTGACCGAAGGATGAACCATTGACCGGTCGACGGACGAAACACCGTGTTGTCGACCTTGCCGTCGCCGGTGAAATCGGCCGGAGCCGGAATGTCCGCGGCTAGACCGAAGGTCGCGGCTGACACCGACTGGTCGCCGCTCTTCGCCCACCACCATTCGCGAACGCCCGCGACCTGACGCGTGATCGAAAGATCCGATTTGCCGTCGCCGTCGTAGTCGAAAAAGCGCGGTTGCGGACGCGAAACGGCGGTTGCGAACATGATCTGATCACCGTCCGAATTATGATCGTTGTTCGCCTGATTGCCGGCGGCGTAGAACGTGATCGGCGTCGCCGTCGCCGGCGCGGTCCAATTGAAGGTCCATGAAGCGCCGCCTGTCTGATTGGCGAAGCTTCCCTGATTCGTGTGATTGACGTAACTGCGGCCGTTGTCGGATCCGGTCTGCGTCACGTTACCGACGTTCGCGAACGTTCCGGCACCGTTTTCTCCGATCAGCGAGGTCATTTGAAATCCCCACCGCTGGCGGGTCATGTCGCTGTTCGTGTGCGTCACCGTCACCGAATACGTGCGGCCGGGAAAATACGTCGGCGGAACGCTCAGCGTAAACTGCCCCGCACCGGCGTTGTCGATATGGCACGCGGTGCAGTCATTCTCCCCCGGAGCTCCGGTAAATCCATTCGGCGGCCCGGCCCCGAGCGCATCTACTGTCGGAACAAAATCCGATCCTGCCAGCGTCACGATGAGCACAAAAAGCACGATCACGAATACGACGACGGGCTTGATAAACCTTGGCGAAATCATAGGAAATACATATTGACATGTGAGCGGGGGAAATTCCAGAGTGCAGAGTGCAAAGTGCAGAGTGCAAAAATATACAGTTCAAATTTAAGGCGATTCTTGTGCAATGCGGACTGTGGCGGCATAGCAATAACA
>JBGASE010000234.1:0-4460 GCA_044229875.1 Pyrinomonadaceae bacterium
CCCCGCCCCCGCAGTCAGAGTTACGCGTTTTCGCTTCGGTCAGAGTTACGCGTTTACGCGTGAAAGTCAGAGTTACGCGTTTACGCGTGAACCTCGTCGCGCCTCAGTGCTGCCCGAATGTGCTGCCCGAATGTGCTGAAAAGCCCCGCTTTTCCGAGAACACTCATACTGACAATCTGCGGCGGCTCGGCCGCAACCCGCCGATATTGAGATTTGCCGGTCACTATCGTTCCCGGTTCCGACATCGCGATCGCTCGTTTCTGTTACCCCGCCGGTTCGAATGCGTGTCGGCGGGGGCAAGCCCGCCTTCCGGACTTTTCAATTGACAATTCTGTTGAATGGTCAGACTCTCTCAATCGCTTAAGATCGAGTCACAATTGCAGGTCAGGAAGGCGGGCTTGCCCCCGCATTATTTGTCTTCGGATTCTTCAGAAGCACCCCCCCATTTATCGTCCTTTTTCTTGGGCCTCCGGCGCCCGGATGTGCGGAAAAGCTCCGCATTTTCGCGAGCGTCCGTCCTGAAAATCCGCGGCTCCGCCGCAAAGGTACGGCCGCAAGCGGAAAGAGCGGCAAAAATCGCAGGACGGAATGCCGGCAATATGATCATTCAAGATTGCAGCGCTTTCGCGGCGATGAATTCCGCGATCTTCTCGGGCTCCTCGTCGATCATCGCCATCCTTTTTGCGCCGATGACCGTTTCGGCCATCGATTCGGCGCGAAGCTTGAAGCGATTGTCGTTGCGGATCAGATCCTCGATGACGCGCCGTTCAAGCGTTTCGCGTGAGGCGTCTTCATCGATATCGATCCCGACCGCGTAATCGACCGGAACCGTGTGATTCCTGACCCGGACGTGGAGCGCGCCCGTGCGCCGCAGGGATTCGTCGCGGATCTTCTGCGTTTCGAGCAGGGAATTCGGGAAGCCAAGCTGGCCGCGCAGCGTGATTTCGATGATCGGCGCCGGCTTTCCGGCCTCAGCCTTTCGCGCCTCGTTCTCAATCGTCGCAAAAACCCCGGTCGTGACGTCCTTCGCGTCGGCGATCCCCGAAACATCGAACCCGAGCCGCTGAAACGGCCGCTGTCGATAATCGTTGACGTGTTTCGCATTTACCGAATTGTCGGCACCGATCTCGACGAGCCACGCGCCCCGGACTTCCTGAAATTCGTCGATCTTCGTGATCTCGAGCGAACCCGGATTGAACGCCCAGTTGTCGATCTCGAAACACTTGTGCGTATGGCCGATCGCGACGTAATCGGTGACGTCCTTGAGTTTCTTGAGATTTGCGAGCGTCAGCGCCGGAATCGGGTGCGTTTGATGGCCTTCGACGTCGGTATGCAGCATCAGCAGGTGAAACGCGCCGTCGCGGCGCTGCTCGGCAAGCGCCTCGGTAAGCATCGGAATTGCCCAATTCGCCGACGCGCCGTACCAGGCCGAACCGAAAATCCGGACGTTGCCGATGTCGGTGTAGCCGCCGCGGACGTAATTGTCCGATTCGAAATCCCACGGCTCATAAACGAACTTGCCGTCGACAACGCGCGGTTCAAGCAACCTGATCAGTCCCCAGCTTTCAAGCGATCTGAGCCAGCTGTATTCGGTATCGGTGTGCTTTTGATCGTGATTTCCCTCGATCGAAACAACCGGAATCTGATGATCGCGCAACAGGCTGAGCCCGGCAAACGCATAGTTCATCGTTTCAGGCGGGACTTGTCGTTTATGAAAAAAATCGCCCGCCATGATAACGAAATCGACCTTCTCGCGAATTGCGTAGCGCTGCAGAACATCGATCCAGGCGTCGAAAAAGTCGCGCTGGCTTTCGGCAAGCTGATAGCGCGTGCATCCGAGATGCACGTCCGCGATGTGAAGGAATTTCATCCCGTGATTATACAAGAGCGGGCCGATGAACCGATAATGCGGCCGATGCGGCTACTTCGCGAAATAACCCGGACGCGTCCGCGAGATCAATTCCGGACGATCGACCTCAAGCCGGATCGACCGCCATTTGCCGTCACGTTTCTCGTTCGTCGATTGATATTCGATCGTGTAGAGCGTCCGCATTTCGGCGGCGACGGCGGCATACAGCCGACCCATTTCTTCGAGCCGGTTGATCGTGTTGACACGGCCGCCGGTGCGGTCGGCGATGATCTGGAGACGTTGCCTCGCGGCGGAGAACAAGGCGATCTGGAGCGGCGTCGGATCGGCAAGCTTGAACGGATCGCCGGTCGGCAACGCGAGCGGATAGATCGTCACTCCCTGCACGTCTGACTTGCCAAGCACCTTAACCAGTGCCTCGCTTGCTTCGGGATTTATCGCGGTTGAAAGATTCTTCTCGCCGAATTTCTGAAGCAGGTCACGATCGTTGTCGCGGGCGGCGGTGTCGACCCCGTCGGTCAGAACGATGATCGCCTTTCGGCGCTTTCCCTCGCTCTTGAGTTTGTCGAGCGCGAAGTCAAGCGCTTTGTAGAGCTGTGTCTTTCCGCGGCCGCTGGCGACCTTTATCGAGTTTCCGATCGTTCCGCGATCGGTCGTAAAGTCATTGCGAAGATTGACCTTATCGTAAAACTCGATAACCGCGACGCGATCGTCCGGCGCAATCGCATCGACAAACCTGTACGCCGATTGCCTGATCGTTTCGCGGAATCCGAGCGTTGATCCGGACATATCGAGGATCATCACGACCGAAAACGGCGCGACGGTCGGTTCAAAACGCGTGATCGTCTGTTTGACGCCGTCTTCGTAGATCGTGAAATTCTGCTTGTTGAGGTTGGTGATCGGGCGGCCTTGCCGGTCGACGACCCCGATGTTCAGCGGCACGATCGACGAATCGACGCTGATCGTGTCGTCATCTTGCGCCGAAACGGCCGCCGCGAAAAGGACGAGCATGAACAGGGCCAAAAATGAAATATTGCGGATCATAACAAATAAAATCTTACCCAATCAGACGCGCAAACTGGAAACGCGGTTGCATCGCGACGGGTTTCAGAAATCGCTTAACATCAGGCCGGTTTTCGACTATAATCGCCGTAAAACGGAAGCCGGACTCACTCAGCTCAAAATTCGCCCGGCGTAATCTCAATCGAAAAGGGGAACCTCAAAGTGCTTTACAAACCTGCGTTTTGCTGCAATTGCGGCGAAAAGATCGAACGCGCCGACTGGAAATTTTCGCATAGCCGGCGATTTTGCGATGTTTGTCAGACGGATTATCTGTTCCAGGACTGGCTGAACACAGCCGTCGTAACGGCAGTGGCGCTGGTCGGAATTTTCGGCGTCGGCGCCATGATTACGGCCGCCGACCCGCCGCCGGCTGTGATTGTCCGGCCGGTCAACCGTCCGAACGCGCCAGGCAACCGGACTGCGAACGCGGTGCCGACGCCCGCAATACCGTCGAACGCAAACCGGCAACCGATCGTACGTCAACCGATATCGGAACCGTCGCCGGATGAAGTCGAAATCTGCGGCGCGCCGACCAAGAAAGGGACTGCGTGTACGCGGCGCGTCAAGGGCGGCGGACGCTGCTGGCAGCACAAGGAATCACCGCCGGATAGAACAAACTCGGCGCCGCGTGCTTCGCTGAAGTGATTTTTCGGCGAAATTCCTTATAATTCTTGTGTCTTTAGGAATCATCGCCGGAGTCGGCAAACTGAATGAATCAACTCGAACCGAATACGTTGTTGCAGAATCGCTATCTGATCGGTCAAATGATCGGAAGCGGCGGAATGGGCGAAGTTTATCTGGCGGTCGATCAGCGGATCGGCGGCCCGGTAGTCATCAAGCGAACATACTTCGCCGGAGACGACGTTCTCGGCGGCGGCTTTGAAAGCGAAGCCCGCGCGCTTGAACGGCTTCGCCACAACGCGTTGCCAAAGGTGACCGATCATTTTTTTGAGAACGGCGAACAGTTTATCGTCATGGATCATGTCGGGGGCGACGATCTGACAAAACGTCTGGCTGCTTCGAACAAGCCTTTCCCGTTGTCCTGGGTGATGTTCTGGGCGGATCAGCTGCTCGACGCGATCGTCTATCTGCATTCGAACGAGCCCCCGATCATTCACCGCGATATCAAACCGCAGAACCTGAAGCTGACCGAGAACAACAACGTCATGCTGCTCGATTTCGGGATGTCGCGAAAAGGCGTTGCGAAAATGGGCGAACAGCCGCCGGGCGGATTTGCAAAGCCGTTCGCGCCGCTTGAACAGATACGCGGGATTGAGACCAATCAGCGCTCGGACGTTTATTCTTTGGCCGCGACGCTTTATTTTCTGTTGACGAATATCGTTCCGGCGGATGCCGCATCGCGAGCCGACGCCGTTTTGAGCGGTGCGCCGGATCCGGTACGGCCGGCCGGCGCTATCAATCCGGAAGTCCCGCAATCGGTGTCTGAGGTCATCATGAAGGCGATGGCCGTCAGCCACGATCAGAGATTTACGGACGCCCGTTCGATGCAGAAAGCGCTCCGCGAGGCATT
>JBGASE010000051.1:0-43481 GCA_044229875.1 Pyrinomonadaceae bacterium
GACGCGATGGATGACGACGAATTCGATCGCGAAGTTGAATCGATCGACGTTTATGCGCGCGTATCGCCGGCCCACAAACTGCGCGTCGTGACCGCCTTTCAGCATCGCCATCACATCGTTGCGATGACCGGCGACGGCGTCAACGACGCGCCGGCGCTGAAAAAGGCAGACATCGGGATCGCGATGGGAATCACGGGGACCGACGTCACCAAAGAAGCGGCGGCGATGACGCTCACCGACGACAATTTCGCGTCGATCGTGGCAGCGGTCGAAGAAGGCCGGGCGATCTTCGGAAACATCAAGAAATATCTGATGTATCTCTTATCGTGCAATATCGGCGAGATCGGGCTGATGGCGGTCGCCTCGCTTGCCGGCCTGCCGTTACCGTTGTCTGCGGTCCAGCTTTTGTACGTCAATCTCGCGACCGACGGCCTGCCGGCACTGGCGCTCGCGGTCGATCCGCCGGAAGCCGATCTGATGGAGCGCAGCCCGCGCGATCCGCGCCGCGGGATTTTCACGCGGCCTGTGGTGACGCTGATGATCGTCGGCGGCGTTTGGGCCGCGATCGTCAATCTGGCCGTTTTTTGGTTCGCGCTGGCGCAGGAAAAGTCGCGGCCCGAGGCGATGACGATGACCTTTGCGACTCTCGTTTTGATCCAGTTCGTCAATGCCTACAACTTCAGGTCGGATCGCCGTTCGATCATTTCAAAACCGTTTGCCAACAAATGGCTGAACATCGCGATCGTCTGGGAACTGGCGCTGCTGATGGCGGTGATTTACGTCCCGTTCATGCAGATTCCGTTCGGCACCTATGCGATGACGCTTGAAGACTGGCTGACGGTGGTCGGCGCGTCGCTGACGATCGTTCCGGTCATCGAAACGGCAAAATGGCTGGAACGCCGCGGCTGGTTCGGCGACGTTTCATGAGGGCGGCAAAAGGCCGTTCGTGTTAATATTCCGCCGTGAAAATCATCATCCTGCTTGCATTGCTGATATCGACATTCGCCCCGGCTGCGGCGGCCCGGACGGCGACTGCCGATCTGATCCTGGTGAACGGCCGCGTCTGGACGGCTGATCCGGCCCAGCCTTGGGTTTCGGCGGTCGCGATCAAAAACGGCGCGGTCATCGCCCGCGGAACTGACGCCGCGATCAAACGCTTCGCCGGAAAAGCGACCGCGATCGAAGACCTCGGCGGACGCTTCGCGATGCCCGGAATCAACGATTCGCACACTCATTTCCTGAGCGCCTCGCTCGGCATGTTCCAGGTCGATCTGACCGACGCCCGAAACCTGAAAGATGCGCAGGACCTGATCGTAAAATTCGCGACCGAGAATCCGGACGCGCCGTGGATCATCGGCCGCGGCTGGCAATACACGATCTTTCCGGGCGGTCTGCCGAAGCGTCAGGATATCGACGCCGTGATCGCCGACCGTCCGGTTTACATGCGCGCTTATGACGGACACACGTCATGGGCGAACTCAAAAGCGCTCGAGATGGCCGGCGTTACGAAAGACACGAAATTCGAAGGATTCGGCGAGATCGTGCGCGATGCCGACGGCGTCCCGACCGGCGTTTTCAAGGAAGGCGCATCTTCATTGATCAGCCGCCGCCTGCCGCCGGTAACGCGCCAACAGCAGCTTCGCGCGCTCGACGTCGGCATGAAATATGCCGCCTCGCTCGGGATCACGAGCATTCAGAACGCTCACGGCGGACCCGATGAAGCGCTGCTTTACGCCGACGTCCTGGCGCGCAAGGCGTTGACCGTCAAGACAAAATTCGCGTTCAGCGTCGGACCTGAAACGACGCAAGCTGACATCGATCGGATCGCCGCATTCTCAACCGCGCATAAATCGCCGGAACTGAGCGTCGGCGCGATCAAGATCATGGTCGACGGCGTCATCGAATCATATACGGCGGCGATGCTGGCGCCGTACGCGAACAAACCGGAAACCTCGGGAACTCCGAATTTCAGCGTCGACCAACTCAATCGCGTCGTCGCAATGGCCGACAAAGCCGGACTTCAGATCTATATTCATGCGATCGGCGACCGCGGCGTCCGGATGGCGCTCGACGCTTTTGAGAACGCGATCCGCATCAACGGCCGTCGCGATTCGAGATTTCGGATCGAGCATATTGAGACGATCGATCCCGCAGACATTCCGCGATTCAAAGAGCTCGGCGTGATCGCGTCGATGGAGCCGATTCATGCCGATCCGGCGACGATCGACGTTTGGTCGGCCGCGATCGGAAAAGACCGGACCAGCCGCGGCTTCGCGTGGCGGGCGCTCGAACGCGCCGGCGCTCGGCTGATCTTCAGCAGCGACATGCCGGCGGCGATCACGATGAGTCCGTGGCGCGGGCTCCACAACGCGGTAAACCGCCAGACGACCGGGCTTTTGCCGGTCGGCGGCTGGCTGCCCGAGCATCGCGTTTCGGTCGAAACCGCGCTCCGCGCCTACACGGCCAACGGCGCTTTCGCGTCGTTTGAAGAAAATCGCAAAGGGATGATCGCGGTCGGCCACGCCGCGGACCTGATCGTGCTTGACGCCGATCCGTTCCGCATCAATCCGAAGGATCTGTTCCGGATCAACGTCGTCCGGACGATCTTTGACGGCAAGACAATCTACCGCAAACCCTGACGATGTTTGAGTCGAACGTTACAAGTCTGATCCTTTCGCTTCTGCTCGGCGCGGCGATCGGACTTGAGCGTCAGAGTTCGGGGCATTTGTCGGATTCGGGCATCCGGACATTTTCGCTGATCGGCCTTGTCGGCTGCGTCTCGTCAATCTTCTACGTCAACAACATGCCGCTGATCTTTGGAACGGTGTCGGCAGCGTTCGTCATTTTACTTTCGATTCACTATGTTCTCGCGTCGAACCGGACACAGGATTTCGGATTTACGACCGAGATCGCGGTTCTTCTGACATATCTGATAGGAGTTTGTCTCGGCACCGGAATCCTGCCGCTCCACGTGACGGTCGCGGTCGCGGTTGTCGTCATCGTCATCCTCTCGATGAAAAAACGTTCGGAGGAACTGATCTCGGCCGTCACGCGATCCGAGATCGAATCGTTCATCAGTTTTGCGATCCTCGGGCTCGTGATCCTTCCGTTTCTGACAAATACGACTTACACGCTGGCAGACTTTCCCGAGGTGCGCTCGGTACTTGAAGGGCTGAACATTGACGTCGCCCGCTTTGACGCGCTTGAACTGATCAATCCGCAGCGTTTGTGGTTCATCGTCGTTTTGATCTCGGGGATCGACGTGCTCGGCTACATGCTCGGGAAGTTTGTCGGCCGTGAACGCGGATTTTTGTTCACGAGCTTTATCGGCGGATTCGTTTCATCGACGGTGACGACGCAGTCGCTGGCGCAGAAAAGCAAAACGGCCGCCAATGAAAATGCGTTGGTCGGCGCCGCGGTGCTCGCAAATCTTGCCGGATTTTTGCAGATTTTCTTACTGATCGGGCCGCTCAACCGGAAATGGCTGGCGGCGATCATTCCGACCGTGCTGATCATGATCGCCGTCGCGGCGGCGCTCAGTTTCTATTTTCTGAAACAGCGGAAGACGGACGATTCTGAGCCCGACTCAACGGCCGAGGCCGGAATCGTCGAAAAGCGGATTTTTTCGATCGTCCCGGCGCTCAAGTTTGCGGCGCTCATCCTGATTGTCAAACTAGTCACGAACTTAAGTCTGATCCTTTTCGGCGAAGCGGGATTTATCGCCGGTTCGGTGATCGCATCGTTTGCCGGGATCGACGCGATCCTCATCAATCTTGCCGGAATGGCCGGGACGAAACTGAGTTTCGGATTCGCGCTTTTCACGCTGATCATCGTCAACGCGACGAATCTGACGGCCAAGACGTTCTACTGTTATCTTCAGGGCAGCCGTTCGTTCACCCTCAAGTTTGCGCTTTCGATGCTGACGATCGTCGCCGCCAGCCTGATCGGGCTGTTGCTGGTCTGACCGGTTATCGTTTGGCGACGTTTTCGCCGATCGTCCAGACAACGACCGAACTCGAGAGCCCCAGCCCCGAAAGCCGGCCGGCCATCATCACGATCGTTTCGCCCTTTTCGACAACTTTTGCTTCGAGCAACGTCGCTTCACCGTCGGCCAGCATCTGTTCGGTCGTTGAAGAAAGTTCATGCAGGAGCGGTTCAACGCCCCAGATCAGCGCCAGTTGATTGTAAACCTCGCGCGTGTTGGTCAGCGCGAAGGTCGAAAGCCCGGACCGGATCGACGACAGGCGTCGCGCCATAAGTCCCGATTCGGTAAAGACCGCGACTTTTTCGGTCAGCATTTCGCGGGCGCAGATCGCCGCCGCTTTGCAGATCGCCTGCGATGTCCGCCCGGTCGGATCTTCCGCGAATTTGAACTGACGCTGGACCTTCGGCGTTTTGACCGACTCGGCCGTCGAGATGATGCGTTCCATCGTCTCGACCGATTCAACCGGATATTTTCCGGACGCGGTTTCGGCCGACAGCATGACGGCGTCGGTGCCGTCCCAAACGGCGTTTGCAACGTCGGAAGCCTCGGCTCGCGTCGGCCGCGGATTGTCGACCATCGACTGCAGCATCTGCGTCGCGGTGATGACAAATTTATCGGCCGCGACCGCCTTTTCGATTATTCGTTTCTGATAAACCGGAACTAGTTCGGCGCTGGTTTCGACGCCGAGATCGCCGCGCGCGACCATGACGCCGTCCGTTTCGTTGAGAATATCGTCGAGATTCTCGATCGCCTCGGCCTTTTCGATCTTCGCAACGAGCATCGGCCGGCCCCATTTTCGGGTGTTGAGCTTTTTGATCAGCTCACGAACCTCGCGGCAGTCCTTTCCTTCGCGGACGAACGAAAGCGCGATGTAATCGACATCCTGTGTCATCGCCCATTCAAGATCGCGCCGGTCCTTCTCAGTCAGGCTCGGGATCGGGAGTTTCGTGTTCGGGAGATTGATGCCTTTGCGTTCCGAGAGAACGCCGCCATCAACGACTTCGGTGACGACATCTTCGCTGGTCACGGCGATGACGCGAAGTTCGATCGCGCCGTCGTCAAGCAGGATCTTGTCGCCGGGCCGGACGAGCTTCGGGATCTCTTTGTAATTAGTCGAAACTTCCGCCGATCCGCCCTCGACATCGCGCGCCGTAATGACGAACTGAGCTCCGCGGGCGAGCACGACTGATTTCGCATCACGAAGAACTCCGGTCCGGATCTTCGGACCCGACAGATCGACGAGGATCGACAAAGGCCGGCCGAGTTCGACCGCGACCGAACGCGCGAGGTTGATCCGCGCTTCGTGTTCATCGGTGTTGCCGTGCGACATGTTGATGCGGACCGCGTTGAGTCCGGCATCGATCATCTTTTCAATCACCTCGCGCGAGCTGGACGCCGGTCCGAGCGTTGCGAGTACTTTTGCTTTCGCCATAATTTCAACCGGATCCCGGCCGGCAGTTGCCTGCGCAAGCGGCGCGAAGATCAAACTGTGATGTTACGATTTCGGCGCCGTGTTTCTCAAATCAACGACCTCGATTTCGCGGATCGCGGCGCGTCCTTCTTTTGGCTCCGAGTTGTCGGCGTAGATCTTCCAGAGCGGAAAATCGGCCCGGAACTGTTCGTCGGCAAACTCCTGATTGAGGTTTGTCAGCCGGTGCCGGTAATATTTTCCGCCGTCTTTGAGGCTCATTTTGTTTTCGATCCGCGCGAGGATCTGCGCCGGCACGTCGAGAAAGCAGGCAATGTAGCGGGCAAACGATGATCCGTTGTTGCGTGCCTCGACAAGCAGATTCTGGGAATCGCCGGTCAGTTCGATCAGAAACCGGATCGCGATATCGGGAACCGTTTCGCGGAACATGACGTCGCGGACCTCATAATCTTCCATCGGCACGCTCTGAAAGTTGAAGCGTTTGTAATAACGATGGTCGGACGCCTGATGAGCGGTGTTCGACTGCGGGATCTCGACGACATACGCAACATCCGATTCCTGCCCGCCGATCTGGACCGCATGGATGACGATTCCGTCGATCCTCGGCCGGATCGCCTGAATTATCTGTTCGAGCCATTCGCGCGGAAACTCAAGCCGGTTGACCGGTACGATCTTTTCCGGAAGGTGACGCTTTTCGGGGTTTGAATGTTCGGCGATGCCGTAAACGATGATTCCGCCGGCGGCGTTCGCCATCGCGGAAACGTCCTTTGTGATCTCTTTCTTCTTGAGATCGCTGCGGTCAAGCGCCTCGCCCGATTTGTACTCGAGCGTGAGTGATTCCTCGATCTCGCCGGCGATCAGACCGCGCAGCCGATTTTCGTTCCAGGGCTTGGCCATCGACTAAATAATACCAGACTGAATCGCCGAATCGCCGCCGATCGGTGCACCGGTGAATGGCCAAATCGACGCGAATCGACCGGAATCGCCGGAATCGGCGAATTCGGGACATTCGCGCGGTTGAAATATTTCGCAAAAAAGCCAGTAAATATAAGCATTTCAATGAGTTTCGCGATCAGAAAAAGTTGTGGAAAGCGGGCTTTCCGAAATGCTAATCTAATTATGGCGCACGCCCCGACTTGCACCCGCCAATTCCCAATCTCTCAGATGCTTCAGAACATCGGCGAAAAAAACTACAGGATTGCCGTTGCCGCTATCGGTCTCGGCCTATTCGGCTTTGCGTTTCTGCGCTTCAATCCTCTCTATTTCACGCCCAATTTTATCGGATTATTCCTGATTGCGGTGCTCGTTGCTCCGCGCCTCAGTGTCAGTTTGCCGAAGTCGAAGATCATTCTGAGCTTCTCGGACGGGGCGATCTTTCTTGTCTATCTGCTTTACGGTGGCGAAGCCGCGGTCATCGCCGGCGCTTCCGAGATGCTGATCAGTTGTCTCTATTTCAAATATAAGAAAGCCGTCACTTTCAGCGAATTCGCGATCCCGATGACCGTCGGATCGGTCGCAATCTCGATCTCGATCGCGTACGTGCTGACGAGATACCTGACCGGAACACTTGAAACCGATGCCGGCACAATGACAAACTCAGCGCTTGTCACCGTACTTGGCACCTTCACGATCCTGCAGTTCATCGTCACGTCTTTTCTCGCCGCGATCTATTATTCGATGAAATCGGGACGCCCTTTCTTCAAGGTATGGATTGAAGAAGGCGCCGCGATCGCAATCACGCTTTTTGTCGGCTCGGCGCTGTCAGCCGTCTTCTTCAAATTGATTTCGTATTCCGATCCGGCCGCGATCGGAGTTTCATTGTTCGCGCTCGGAATCTTTTTCATGGCGTACCGCAAGATCATTTCGGAAATGACCGAATCGATCGAACAGGCCGAAACCGCGGTTCGCGAAAAGGCCGAAGCGGACGCGCGCCGCGCCGAGGAAGCCGAAAAGTACGCGACCGAGCTTTCGACGCTGCTCAAGATCGAAGAGGATGCGACGCGGGCGCTCCGCAAAAGCCGCGAGGAATTTGAGCATGCCGCGATGCATGACGTGTTGACCGGACTTCCGAACCGGACGGCGTTTGGCGAAAATCTGCAGAAGCTGATCACTCAAAACCGTGAGTCGGGCCGGTCCGACTCGTTCGTCATTTTTATCGATCTTTCGCGTTTCAAAAAGATCAATGACTCGCTCGGTCACACGATCGGCGACAAAGTTCTGATGATCGTCGCCAAACGGTTCCTCAAGTCCGTGCGACCGACCGATCTCGTGACGCGCCTCGGCGGCGATGAATTCGCGATCATCATCAACGGGCTTTCGACCGTCGAAAAGGCCGAAAAGGTCGCCTGGAAGATCCACCAAAAGATCTCTGCCCCGTTCTCGCTTTCCGGCAACAAGATCAACATCGGCATCAACATCGGACTCGCGCCGTGCGACCCCGAATACGAAACGCCGGAAGACATCCTGCGCGATGCCGATATCGCCATGCATCATGCGAAGCAGAAAGGATCGGGCGTCGAGATTTTCAACAAGGAACTGCGTGAACGGTTTGTCCAACTGGCGCGGATCGAGTCTGAATTGCCGTTTGCGATCGAACGCGACGAACTCGCGATTCACTATCAGCCGCTGGTTTCGCTTGCCGACGGTTCGCTGATCGGGTTCGAGGCGCTGCTTCGCTGGTATCATCGCGAACGCGGTTTCATTTCGCCCGGAGAATTCATTCCGGTCGCCGAAGACACGGGCCTTATCGTTCCGATCACGACGTGGCTGCTCAAACAAACCTGCGGGCAGCTTGCGGAATGGCAGAAGATCTCATACCAGACGCGCAATCTGATGATGAGCGTCAATATTTCGGGCAAGCACATGAACTTCCAGAGCTTGCTGATAGACGTCGAGGACGCGCTGACAAACGCCCGGGTGTCACCGGCATCGCTCAAACTTGAAGTTACGGAAAGCGCGGCGATGGACGATGTCGATCAAACGGTCCGCATGCTGAACAATCTCAAGAGCCTCGGCGTACAGCTCTCGATTGATGACTTCGGAACCGGCTATTCAAGTCTCAGCCAATTGCACTCGCTCCCGTTCGACACGCTGAAGATCGACCGTTCGTTCGTTTACACTGTCGGGCCGAACGGCGAGAACGCCGAAATCCTGCAAACGATCATTTCGCTCGCCAAAAACCTCCAGATGGGCGTTATCGCCGAAGGCATCGAAACCGAAGATCAGCTGCAGCTTCTGAGAAATCTTGGCTGCGATTACGGTCAGGGCTACCTGCTCTCGAAACCGCTTCCGAAAGAACAGATCACTGATCTGCTTTACAAGAGATCGAACTGGTTTCCGCGGACAATGGTTGAGGCCGACGAGATCACCGTCAACGAAGAACTCAATCTTCCGGCATTCTGACCGACTTTCAGCTTGCCCGCGAAAGACGCGAAAAACGCTAAACCGCTAATGACGGGTGTTGAATTGAAACTGCTTCAAGATTCAAAAATCAAGATTCAAAAATCAAGATTCAAGAAAGAATCAAAAATCAAGATTCAACAATCAAGAGTTCCAATCATTCTTGAATATTGAATATCTTGAATATTGAATCTTAATCTTGATTCTTGAATCTTGAACGTCGAATCTTGAATCTTGTCTTGAATCTTGAACGTTGAATTTTGATTCCTGAACGTTCCCAGCTTCAGAATTTGATCGTAGTCAGAGCAGACTCAGCGGATCGATCTCAACCGTCACGTTCCGGAGATCGCAGAATCGTTCTTCGGCCGCAGCAAGTCCGAAGTCGAGCATGTCGCGAAGCGTTGCCCGATTCGACGCCTTGATCAGAATTTGCAGGCGAAACTCGTTTTTCAAGCGTGAAAGCGGCGCCGGTGCCGGACCGAGAATGCGGCACGCGCCGGTCTTGTTCGCACCCGCGAGGCATTGTTTCAAAAGTTGTGCGGTGTCGAACGCGTAGGCATAGTTCGGGTGCTTGATGAGAATGCTCGCAAGCGAACTGAACGGCGGATAGCCGAGCCGCTCGCGAAACTTGATCTCCTGCGAATAGAACGATAGATAATCCTGCGACCTTGAATGTTCGAGTATGTAGTGATCCGGATAGTACGTCTGGATAATGACGCGCCCCGGCAATTGGCCGCGTCCGGCACGACCGGCAACCTGCGTCAAAAGCTGAAACGTGCGTTCACCCGATCTGAAATCGGGCATCGCCAATCCGGCATCGACCGAGATTACGCCGACCAGCGTGACGTTGTGAAAATCGTGCCCTTTGGCGAGCATCTGCGTTCCGACGAGCATATCGATCGCGCCGGCACTGAACTCGTCGAGTATGCTTTCCATGTCCTGCCGTCGCGCAGTCGTGTCACGGTCGACGCGCGCGATGCGCAAATGCGAGAAGCGCCGCAGAAGTTGATCTTCGATCTGCTCGGTTCCTTCGCCCATGAAATACAAATACTTGCTTTTGCATTTCGGGCAGTTCGTCGGGACTTTTTCGCGATGATTGCAGTAATGGCAGACGATCTTCGCGTCGCGGCGGTGATAAGTGAGCGTGATGTCGCAGTTGCGGCAGCGGATCGCCTCGCCGCAGCTCCGGCACAGGACGAATTGCGAGAATCCGCGGCGGTTCAGAAGAATTATGGACTGCTCGCCGCGCGCATGTGTTTCCTCGATCGCCGCGATGAGTTCGGCCGAAAACGCCATGTCCTTGCCGGCCGTCCGGAAAAGCTTTCGCATATCGACGATCTCGGCGGTCGCCAGCGGCCGGTCGCCGATGCGGTTTGGCAACGAAAGATAGCCGTATTTTCCGATTTGCGAGTTCCGGTATGTTTCAAGTGCCGGTGTCGCCGAACCGAGAACGACGACCGCCTTTGCAAAATTCGCGCGGACGACGGCGACGTCGCGTCCGTTATAGAACGGCGACTCGTTCTGCCGGTACGATCCGTCGTGCTCTTCGTCGACGATCAGCAGGCCGATGTCCGGCAGCGGCGCAAAAACAGCCGATCGCGTGCCGATTACGATCCGCGCTTCGCCGCGTCTGATCCGGCGCCATTCGTCGAAGCGTTCGCCGCTCGACAGATTTGAATGCAGAATCGCGACATCGTCGCCGAACACGGCCCGCAAACGCCGCGAAAAAACCGGCGTCAGCGCGATCTCGGGAACGAGCATCAGCGCCGACCGGCCATTTTCGCGGGCAAAATTCATCGCCCGGATATAGATCTCGGTCTTTCCGCTGCCGGTCACGCCGTGGAGCAAAAACGCCTTGTATTCGCCCGATTTTTCGGCGTCGACGATCTGATTAAGAACACCGGACTGTTCATCCGTAAGCGATATCGGTTCGAAGTTATGGATCGGCGAGTCGCGAAACGGATCGCGGAGAATCTCCTTTTCAAAAATCTCGACGATTCCGGCGGCGGCGAGTTTCTTGACCGGCGATGCCGAGACTCCGGCGAGCTTTTGGGCTTCGGAAACGAGCGTCTCCCCGTGCTCGCGCAAAACGGCCAGAACTTTTTGCTGAGCGTCGCTGACCTTGCTTCCCTCTTCCGGTTCGGCGATCAGACGGACGGCGCTCCGCTTTTTTTCCGAAACGTTCGCGCGGACCGATTTTTTTTCGATCGTGATCAGGCCGTTTGCCGCCAGATCGCGGAGCGCGCGCCCGGCGGCGTCTTTGCCGAACCGCTTTTCAAATGATTTGCGCGGCGTTTCGCCATCGGTCGCAAGCTCGCGCAAGATCATTTCCTTGTTCGTCCGCGGCGCGTCGAACTCCGTCGACCGGTCGCGGCCGTCGGGCGTGATCGAGACGGATGCCTCGACATTCGAATTGATGCCCGCCGGCAATGACGCACGCAGCATCTCTCCCCAACTCGCCGCATAGTAATCGGCCGCCCATTGCGTCAGTTTGAGTATTTCTTCGGTGATCAGCGGTTCTTCATCGACCAGCTCAAGGACGTCCTTGAGCGCCGCCGGATCGAACGAAAATTCCGC
The DNA here is from genome assembly GCA_044229875.1 of Pyrinomonadaceae bacterium. Classification (GTDB taxonomy): domain Bacteria; phylum Acidobacteriota; class Blastocatellia; order Pyrinomonadales; family Pyrinomonadaceae; genus JAFDVJ01. The sequence goes on from JBGASE010000051.1 coordinate 11,391, forward strand.
GCCTAGCTCGGTGTGAAGCGCAACGCAGTAACCGGTCAGCTGACGGCTGCGGAACGGTACGGTCAGGCGCGCGCCGATGCCGATCAGCGGCGCGATCCCGGCTGGAATCCGATAGGTAAACGTCTGTCGCAACGGGAGCGGCAGTGCGACCTCGACAAATTTCGGGAACGTTGAAAATTCAGCAGCGGGTCCGGACATCGGTTTCTTCAGGTCAGATGATAACTGATTGAAACCGGGATCAGAAAAGAGGATTTGACGAACATCGTTTTCGGCTGACCGCATCATCAATTAAAATGAAAGCCGACGGAACATTTATCGGAGAACGAATGTCTAATCGTTCGGGGGAGCAGGATTTTGAACAACAGATTTCTTATCGCACTCGTCATCGCATTTGTCGTCGTCGCCGGCGGAATCGGGCTGATCTGGAAGTTTCAGCCGTCGATGGAAGAGCAAAAGCAACTCGTCCTTGAAGGCGCGATCCGCGAGGATTCGCCTGATTTCCCCGAGCTGACAAAGCGGATAATCGCTGAAAACGACACGGACAAAACGTGGCAGTCGCCGCTCGGTACCGGATTCGTGATGATGAATATCGCCGGCCGGATCAAGAATTACAGCGGCCGCGTACTGACAGGGCTTGAACTTAATGTCGCGGTTCTTGACCAATCGGGCAAGGTCGTGAAAGACAAGAATCTGCTCGTCGTACCGACCCAACGCGCGACGCTCGAACCCGGCGGGACAATGGATGTCGTCGTCCGCATCGACAATTTCCTGCCGGATGACGACCGCGCCCGGATTCAGTGGAAAGTGACGGCGATCAAGGTCAAGAGCGATTAATCGAACGGAATTCGGGCTTCAAGGTCAGGATTGAAATGGCGCGGCCGTGAGTCCTTCGCGGTCGCGTTGAGCAGCGAAACCGAGTCTCGGCTCTCACGCATCGATTCGGGATAATTCATAAAATCAAGAAGTGTCGGGAAGATGTTCATGTGCGATGCGCGATAGTTCGTATCAGGTTTTGACTCAAGTTTTCCGATTATGAACAACGGAACATCGGCCTCGGCGCGGCTCGTGCCGCCGTGAGACGAGCGCCCGTTAGCAAACAGGGTCTGTCCGTGATCGCCGGTGTAAACGATCAGCGTGTTGTTCGGAATTCTCGAATAGTCGTCGATCAGATTCCTGAAAAAACCGTTGACGTTGTACCTGATCGCGTTGTCATAGGCATTTGTCACGTCAGGCAAAAGCTCCGGGCCCGGAATGTCGTACTTCTTTTCGGTCGTGTAGCTCGGACTCCAATGCGTCTCCGATACCGGAAAACTGTCCTGATACGGAATGTGCGAGCCATGCTTGAAAACGACGATGAAGTTACCGGTCGAGGCATAGATGATCTTCTTGATCTCGGCCGCGATCCGGTTGTCGATGTCGTGCTTCGGCGAAAAACCGTTGTCGTCAAATTCATGGACATGGCGCATGACGTCGATATAGTTTTTATCGTCCGGAATCCCGCCCCAGTAGCTCTTCATCTGCCCGTCGAGATAATGCGTTCGGTATCCCATCGCCTTCGCGTACTGATAGATCGTCGGAAAAGTGTTGACCTTGATCTCGGTCTTGTCAGGAAAGTCTGACGGTGCCAGGCCGGTCGTGATCGCGGCGTATGAAAATCTGCTTCCGGTCGATGCCGCGGCTGCAATTCCCCAGTTCTTGAGAACACCGCGATTCCGCAAATCGTCAAGAAACGGCGTCGTTTCGCGCCCGTAGCCGTTGAGACTGAAATGATCGCCGCGGACCGATTCGTCAATCACGAGAACGATGTTGTTCGTCGGTTTCGGATCGGCCGGCGCCGGCACCGATCGGCGGCTCAGGTTTTTGGCGATTACCGCGCCGGAAAAATTGCCGTTCGAAAGCGGCCCGCGGACGAGAAAATCGGTTCCGGTCCGAAGAAACGCGTTGAGCGACAGCGTTGGGAACTTTTTGTCGATAAAGAACCCGCCGACGGTCGAGAGGGCTGCGAAAAATACGACGATCGCGACGACTGATGTCACGAACGACCGCAAACCCGTCGGTCGGCGATGCCTGAAAAACAGCAGGAACATCAAGAAAACGGCGCACGGCACGACGATCCAGACATTTGCGTACATCATCATCGATGCCGTCCGCTGTTCGGCGGTGGTCGCGATCGCGCTTTCGATATCGGCTGTGTTTGAAAATCGGCCGAGCGCTTTCTGATAGCCGTATTCAATCACGGCTCCAACCGCAAATAAAAGAAAATACAATACTTTGAAGCGCGCAGCGGCGGTCAGGGCCGAATATGCGAAGAAAAAGAAAATGCCGAGCGATGCGACGAGAAAAACCGATGCGACCGCCGCCGAGACGGGATCGACAAAATCGTATAGATAGATGAAGTAATCCGCGTATCCGACATTCAGCCGCGACGACTCAAACAGGATCAGGATCGCGGTCAGCGCAAACGACGCCAAGGCCGCGCCGCGGTTTTCAAGCGCGCCGGACGGCAGCGTTTTTCTCAACCATGTAATCGTGGCATTCGCCATCTCAATTCGATTCTTTGACGAACAGTTCCTCAAGCGACTGCTTGACCGGTTGGACCGAAACGAGTTTGCCGCCGCGAGCACGCGACGCGGCGATGACTTTTTCAACGTCCGACTCGCTCATCACCTGGATGTTTGCGCCGTTTGCCTTCGGCGCGACGACGGCGCCGCCGATCAGCGCGACATCATCGGAGAGCGCGTCCGCCGAAACCCCTTTGATGACAACTTCAAACATCTGATTTTCACCGCTTTCAGTGAGCAGTTCGAGGAGGTTGCCGGTCGCCGCAAGCTTGCCGCGGCGTAGGATCGCAACATTATCGCAGAGCGCTTCGATATCGGAGAGGATATGCGTCGACATGAACACCGTCGTACCGTTCTCTCTCAGTTCGGCGATCAATTCACGTATCTCGCGACGCCCGATCGGATCGAGGCCGGACATCGGTTCATCGAGGAAAACGATCTCCGGATCGTTGATCAGGCTTTGCGCCAGGCCGACCCGCTGAAGCATTCCCTTCGAGAATTTGCGAAGTTGTTTGTTCCAGTCTTTTTCGTCAAGCCCGACGCGCGTCAGCAGTTCTGCGGTCTTCGATTTCCGTTTCGCCGAGTCGAGTCCGAAAAGCTCGCCGAAATAACCGAGCAGTTCGCGTGCCGTCAGATAATCGTAAAAATAAGGATTCTCCGGGCAATAGCCGATGCGGGCGTGCATCGCTGTGTCCGAAATATCCCGACCGAGAATCCGGGCTGAACCGGAAGTCGGAAACATCAGCGACATCAGGATCTTGATCGTCGTCGTCTTGCCGGCTCCGTTGCCGCCGAGAAATCCGAAGATCTGTCCCGGCTGTACTTCAAGACTCAGGTCGTCGAGCGCTCTGACTTTGCGCTTCTTCCAAAACCCAAGCTCATAGTCCTTTGTTAGATTGCGTATTTCGATTATCGGTTCCATGGTTAATATCTTGGGGTAACGGATATCTGCGATCCGTCTACGAAAACGTCAACGATCCGTCGGCCGTTGTAATGCGCGAGCATTGCGTTGTTCCTTTCTGGTCCGAGATCATGTGCCCAAACCATCTTCGCGGCCTCGATGTTGGCTCGGTTGAAAACGATCTCGTCATGAAAGCTTGACGATCCGGAATAACCGACGATGGCGATGTACCGGTCCGGCAGAATGTCGACGATCCGTTCGAACTCGGCCTTGAAAAACGTTGCCCGAACCGGTATCTCCATCGTCACTGGCGCGCCTGTTTCTATGCTTTTCTGAAGCTCGGCAATTTCGGCGTCATGCTTATGGTCAAACCGATAGATCGGAAACCCGAAGAATGCACCGAAACCGCCTGAAAGTAAGACGAGCAAGATAATCGCGCCCAGCGCCAACCGGCGTGAAGCGGTGGTCTTTGCCGCGTCCAGATACTTCCGGATTCCGATCACGAGTAGCAGGAAGAGAGGTCCGGCGATCGGTGCCAGATAGTGATGCTGGTCCCACCAGACGCCGACGGCGACGACAGCAAATGTAAAGACGATGTTCGCGCCGATGAACCAAAGCCATCGGTCCGAACGCAGAACGCTGGGAAGAACCGCAAAAAACAAAGCCAGAAAGACCGGCGAAAAAAGAAAATAAGGGAGCGTCAAAAACTGATACAGAAATCCGTAGACTGAGCGCAGCAAGGTGCTGTCCGGCAATCCGAAACTGAATAGCGCCTCGAGGATCGGCGGATGAGTGTAGCTGTCATAAACACGACGGATCCGCGGATTCCCGCGGGTCGCGGCGCGATTGTATTCCTGAAAACTGAAGAGCGGTGCCGGATAGTACTGCGCGTGGTGAACCGAATACGGCATCACATACGGACTTCCGGTGACCCGGTAATACTGATAACCCATCGCCGCGAGCGCGAGCGCCGCGACCGCAAAACCTGGCAGGATCAGACGACGGAATTTGATCGCAAAAGAGTGATCGCGATTGCGGATGAACCAGACCAAAAGATAGATCAGTCCGGGAATCATCGTCACCGTCCCTTCGAACGGCCGCGAGTTGACGAGAATGATGCCGCCGATGACAAACCCGAGCGTCGCGCCGACCGTAAGATCGTCGATTATCCGGCGCAAACCGCCGAAAAAGAGCGCGCCGCCCGACGCGGCGATCATCCCGCCCCAGAAACTCTGTGCCCAATATGTGCCGATACCGAGCAGAACGATCATCACGCCGGTACCGAAGATCGCCCAACGCCGTTCCATCCAGGCGCCGAGGAGCCAATATAGCGAAACCGCAAACAGCGAGCAGCTGAGCCAGACGCCGACGATCTGATAGCCGAACAATCGCTGGCCTATCGCAAGGAAAATGCCCTGAAGCGGCGGGTACTTCGAGATGTAGCTCGGTTCGAAAATAATGTGCGTCGTCTCAAAGCTCTCATAAAACGCCGGCGTCGGATTGGTCATCCGGCCGGACGCGTACGTATCGCCGGCAAGGACATAACTTAGTTCGTCCTGGACATGCGCCACCGGCAAGCCGAAGATCAGCGCGTAGATCGCCGGCAACGCAAATGCGACGAACGCCAGCGTGGCGACAATCGTACCTTCGCGAACGCGGGAAACCGTTTTTTCAGTTTCGGACCCGACCGAAATCTCGTTATCGGGAATGTAAAGATTCTCCATTTTGCGTTTGCTCGAGTTCCCTGCGGCCGATCAACGAACCGAAAAGAACCAGTCCAAGTGCCGGCCAGACGAACATCGCCAGCCATTTTCCGGCGACAGTCGCCGCCGATTCGTGAAACGTCAAAACAGCCTTGCCGGATTCGCCAGCCGGAATATCGAGAAGAATAGCGCCGAACTCGTCGCTTTTTACCGGGACGCTCGTCTGATTGAATTCGGCACGCCAGTTCGGATGGTAAAACGTCCCGATGCGGACTGACGTCGCCGGCCCGGCGCCGAGCGTGATGTCCCTCTCGGCCGGCGTCCAGCGATCGATCGCGACTTCGCGTCCGGTGGCGGTCACGCGTTCGCGATTGTCAAAGATCTCTTTTCGGACAGTGATCGGCCACCAAAAAGTAAAACCGATGTCGAGTTGGTTCTTCGCCATGTATGCCGGAACCGATTCGCGTTCGACATAACCGGCCGGGCGGATGATCTGTGAAACGGAAAACGCCGCCATCGCGATCGCGAACCCAGCCGCGATCAGCACCAGCGGCCTCAGCTTGGTTCGCGCCAATTCGATCGCTGCGGGCATCGCCGAGGCGGTAATGATCGGAGCCGTGACCGAGACAATGGCGAGCCAGCGCCATGGGAACTGGACTTCCTGCAGCAGCTCCAACCGCGCCCAGATGAACGAGCTGAACGGCATTGCCAGAAACACCGCAATCAGAAAAATCACCCAGTTTCCGCGGTTCGTGAACCGCCCGGCGTTTCGCAATGCAATGAATTGGATGATCGCGGCGGAAACGACCATGAAGAACGTGTACCACAGCATCAGATCGTAAAAGTACGTGCCGTTCTCGTAAAGATCGCGCGAAAATCCCTCGTACGATTGGACGATCGTCAGCAGAAAGTTGAGCTTGTAGTCGAGCCAGAGATCCTCATAAACCAGCGCTTTTGCCATCAATTCACGCTCTGCCAGGACCTTGGTCCAGAAGAACGCGCTCGCGGCCGCGCCGGTCACCGCACCGATCGCGAGCTTAAGCAGTTGCTCGGCAAAACGGCGCCGGTCAATTAGTGACAATCCATAAATGACGAAGCATACCGACGCGATGACGCTCATCGGAAGATGCGTCAAAACCAGCAAACCGAGCGCCGCGCCGAGTCCGGCGACATCAACGGCCCGCCCGCGGCGGCAAACGCGCGAGATGAACAGGAACGAATACGGAAGAACCGAGCTGCCGGCAAACTCGGCATAGAAAAACGTGTTGTAAAGCTGATTGAGATGATACGGAAGAATCGTGTAGATACGTCCGGCAACACGCGCGTGTTCCGGCGGCAACGTCTCGCGCGCCCAGAGATAACCCCCAAGCGACCCGATCAGCGTGAGCGCAAAAAAGACGGTCCAGCTGGCAAAATGCCAGTCACCGATCGCGAGATAAGCGACGGCGAGAAAAAAGTGCGATGCCGGCGGATAGAGCCGTGTTTCCATGCCGCCGAAACCGTGGTTCCGGTTGAGCGACCATGACGGATTCGGATCGCCTTCGACGATCGATTCCGCAAACGTCATCGCGCATTGATAATGGTGCGGAAGATCATGACCCATCGGAATGCCGTTGATCAGCGCCGGCAGCATCACCGCAGACGCGGCAACGGCGAGCAACGCCGCCGATCCGCGGTCGGTACCGATGAATTTGAAAATGGCGGATCTCATCGTCATGAAGGGATCTTCGAATCGGCGTAGTTGATCGACACGTCGCAGTCCTCTTTTCGGAGAACGTACGGCACGAGCAGCGGATCAAGCAGATTGTTGTTCCGGTCGATCAGAAATTCGCGTCCGCGCGGCAATTTGAGATCACGCATGAACGGGAGCAATTCACCCCAATTATTTACGCAGCGGCCGTTCTGCGCTTTGAATTTGTCGAGCGCGATACGGATCTGATCACGATCGTCGAATGAGTCGAGCTCAAGCAACCGTAGCCGCGCAAGTTCACGCGTCTGATCGTTCTCGGCGCCGTCGAACATCTGCTGGTAAATCGCCCGGGCCGTGTCCCGGCTACCGCCTTCGCTCCGCATTTGGGCGACCATCATCTGCATGAACTGCGGCGCACCGGCTATCTTGGCTCCGCGCTGATATGCGTCGGCCGCGCTTTCGTATTCCTTCAGGCGCCAGTACGTGTATCCGAGATGCTGGTAAAGCCGCCATTCATTCGGATTGTTGGCGATGCCTTTTTCGGTAATCCGGATCGCGAGCTGCGGATCGATCGCCGGAAGCACGACGGCGCCGTAGTAATAAGGTGCCGTGAAATGCGGATCGAGCGACGTCGCATTGTCAATATATGGATAGAGAAGCCGAGGATTGAGCGGATTGAGATTGTCGATCGAAACCTTGATCTGCGGATTGCGAAGGATCTTGCCGCCGATGTACTGAAGCGATTCCATCCAGTACCAGTCGGAAATCAGGCCTTCCATCCCGAGCGAATATCCTTTCAGCCTGACGCCCTGAAGCGCGAGGTCGCGGTCCTCGAAGCCTTCAGGCAGTGCCGGACGCGTCGTTTCAAGCCGCGAGCTCAGCGCAAAAACCGCTGCAAATGCACCGGCGATGAAAACAAGTGTCAGAAACAGATTTCGATTCCGATTTTCCATTACTTGAAATTCCGGCGGCTGAAGATCAGCGCCGACGCGGCAATGACAATGGAGGCGTAAAAGATGGTGTAGACGACGGCCGTCAAAAGATATGAAGCCGGCGGGACGTCGCCGTGAGCGGCGTTGGTGATAAAGCTGTAGTGCGAAAGATTCGGCAGAAAGTAGTAAAGAAAACTGAAGAACAGCTTTGCAGAATCCGAACCAAGATTCGCCGCAAAATCGCGAAGTGAAGCGCTGAAATGGCCGATGATAAAGACCATGAACGTCAGCAGCGCCGAAAGTGCGGGCGACGAGAACGATGAAAACAGGATCGCCACCGCGGTGATGATCGTCAGTTCGAGATAGATCAGCGAAACGGCTCCCCAAACCGCCGGAGCAAGTCTTTCTCCGCCGACGATCAGAAGTGCAAGCGTAACGCCGACCGCCATCACCGCGAGGTTGACGAGCAAAGTCAGGCAAAGCCCGAGATAACGTCCGACAATGAACTGGCCGCGGCCGACCGGTTTCGACAAGACGGAGTAGATCGTCCGTTTTTCAATTTCCTTTGAAACGAGACCGACCCCGACGAAGATCGCAATGAAAACGCCGAACATGAGCATCGCGCTCAGTCCGAGATTGACGATCGTCCGGGCTTCATAGCCGTCAGTTAGATCGCCGAGAAATATTGCGGCGGCGGTGATCAGCAGGACGAAAACGATCAGATTGTAGAGAACCCGATCGCGAACCGCTTCGCGGAACGTGTTGCTTGCGATAGTCGTAATTTTTCCGAATTGCTGAAATGTCGTCATTTCGAAGATTCAGTGAATTGATTTTGATTAATGAGCGCTTTATGGATCGGCCGGACAGCCTTTAAAAAGATAACACAGGTTTTGGATTTTGAAAACAACGTTGTTAGAGTTGCGCGTTTTCCGTTAGAGTTACGCGTTTAACGTCTTTGCAGACAGCCCCTTTTCGTTTTCAGTCTTTCAACCGATTGATTAGTTACCCGTAGCGGTCGCGAACGCGGTTGCCGTGCATCCACCATCAGCGGTAACAAGAGCCGAAGCAGCGCGGGTGCGGATGATGCCTTCCGTTGCGATGCAGTAGTCTTTCGAACCCGTCTGGGTCAGACCCGAAGCAACAACCGGCGATGCGCTGATCGTGAAGCTCGCGGCAACCGTCGAGGTGCGATCCGTATCGAAGCTGGCGAAGTTGTATCCGCTCTTCTGGGGGTTGGCGCTTCCGAGCTGAAGGTCAACCAAGTTTTCGGTGCCGAGCTGCGTCATCGTTCCATAGTTACCCGAACCGGTGGTCGACTGATACGTCATCTGCGCGCCGTGAACGGTGCGGACCGAAGCCTGAGCTGAACCTTCGTTCGCTGAACGACGGGCGGCAAGCAAGTTCGGGATAGCGATGGCAGCGATGATGCCGATGATAACGACGACGATCAAGAGCTCGATGAGCGAGAAGCCTTTCTGATTTTTCATTTTGATTACAATCTCCTAGTTTTGTTTGTTGTTGTCTTTCTCTTACCTTCTCAGGTCGCTCTTTACTAAACAAGCCGCGTGCCAAAGTCGAAACCACCGCAGGTTCCGCATCTAACTCGTTTATTTATATAGCTTTACGCTCGCTCACGGATTTCGATTCAACGTCCGGCCGATGTTCGGACAACTCCCGATAACAGTTTTTGGTAATCAATCGCTGACAAAATTTGTCAAAGAGCCAGCCTCCGGATGAGAAAATGGCCACCCGCCGGAACGGATGGCCATCGGAGTGTGTTGAAGCCGATCTTGGTCCTTATTCTCCGGAGCTACGCATCTGCGCCGAAAGCGATCGGATGTCGTGTTTGTCGAGCAAGTGACGGAGCGACCGGACCTGCATACGAAGCATGTCGGCCGCTTTTGTCTGGTTGCCGCCGGTTCGTTTCAAAGCTTCGACAACATAGGTCTTTTCAAGATTGTCGAGGTGTGTCGTCAGATTGATGCCGTCATCCGGAAAATCAAATTCAGCATTGATCCTCGCCGGATTGTAATTGGTAATATGATCGGGCAGTCGTTCCGGCTGAATCTCATCGGTCCGTTCAAGCGCGACGGCACGCTCGATCGTATGTTCAAGTTCGCGGACGTTTCCGTGCCATGCATAATTCTCGAGCAGCCCGACGGCCTTCGGTGAAATCGTCAGATCGCGGCCCGCCTGATCGCAGAATTTCTTGATGAAATGCGTGACCAATTCTCCGATATCCTGTTTTCGCTCTCGCAGCGGCGGCAAGCTGATCGGGATCACCGAAATGCGATAAAAAAGATCCTCACGGAAGGTTCCGTCAGTAGCCATTTGTTTGAGATCGCGATTTGTCGCAGCGATGACACGTGCGTCGATCGGCATTTCCTCGTGTGCACCGACCGGACGCACGCGGCGCTCCTGCAGCACGCGCAGCAGTTTGACCTGCATCGAGGGCGACATTTCGCCGATCTCATCCAAGAAGATCGTTCCGCGATGCGCCGCCTCAAAGAGCCCCTTGCGATTCGTGTTCGCGCCGGTAAACGATCCTTTGACGTAGCCGAACAACTCGGATTCCAACAGCGTTTCGGTAAACGCTCCGCAGTTGATCGAAACAAACGGTTTCTCGGCCCGCGGACTGAGGTCGTGAATGGCGCGCGCGACCAGTTCCTTTCCGGTTCCGCTCTCGCCGGTCACGAGCACCGTCGATTGGACCGCCGCGACCGTCTCGATCATTTGATAAACGGCCTGCATTTTGTCGGAATGTCCGATGATGTTGCGGACCGAACCGCGCTCGCGCTGGGCGCGTTTGAACGCTCGGTTTTCATGGATCAGCGCCTGTTTCTCGATCGCCTTGCGAACGATCACCTTCAATTCCTCGACATCAAACGGCTTCTGGATAAAATCGTCGGCGCCGAGCTTGAACGCTTCGCGCGCGGTATCGACGGTTGCAAATGCCGTCATCAGTACGAATCCGATGTCGGGCAACGTCTCCCGGATCGCGTTCAGGAGTTCAATGCCGTCCATGTCGGGCATTTTGACATCCGAAATGATGACATCGGCTGCCTCTTCTTCGAGCATGAACAGCGCCTCACGGCCGTTCATCGCGGTTCGGATCTGATGACCGTCGCCCTCAAACACAAGTTTCAGGAGCTGACGATAGCTCTGTTCATCATCGACGATTAGAAGATTTGCCATATGAAGCTTTTGCGATCGCGGGAATGGAAGCGTGGCCAAGCGCTGGCCGCAACGCTATTCTGCCAGAAAAATCGGCAGATTATCAAGATATATTGCGAATCGTCCGGAAACCGGCGGCGGCGTCCGTTTATTGATCGCGGATATTGAGAAACCCCTGAAGTCTCGACGACTTGTATTCACGGTCATTCGAATCGGCCGTTGCCGCCGCCTGTTGCTCGGTTTCCGTCGGCAGTTCGACCGTGATCGCTGTTCCCTCATCCTTCATGCTTCGGACGTTGATCGATCCGTTGTGGTCGCGAACGATCTGGTAAACGATCGAAAGTCCAAGTCCGGTGCCGCCGGTCGTCGATTCCGCAAATGGCTCAAAGAGCTTTTCAACCTGTTCCGGAGTCATCCCGTAACCGCTGTCGGCAAAGACGATTCGGACACGGTTTTCGCCCGCCAACTCGGAGGTCACGGTCAGCGAGCCGCCGTTCGGCATCGCGCCGAGGGCGTTTCGCGACAGATTCCAGAAGATCTGCTTGAGCTGCGTCGGATCGGCCGAGATCAGGATCGGCTCGTCCGGCTTCTCGTATTTCAAAACGTGATCCTCCTTCACATCCGGAGAATGTTTGAGAAGAAGAAACGTTTCCTCGATCGCCTCGCGAACATCGACCTCGGAAAAATTGTTGACCCGCGGCCTGGCGTAGGTCAGAAAATTGGTGATGATCTTGTTGAGCCGGTCGGACTCACGCAAAACGATCTCCATCAAACTCGCATTCGCCGATTCCGGAGGTGTATTGGACTGCATCACCTGAATCGCGCCGCGCATTGCCCCGAGCGGGTTCCGGATCTCATGCGCGAGACCGGCGGCGACGCGTCCGACGGCGGCGAGCCGGTCTTTCCGCCGAACGCTTTCTTCCATCCGTCGGATTTCGGTCAGATCCTGAAACGTGATGATCAGTCCGGACTTCTCTCCACTTTCGGCAATCAGCGGTGTGATCGTGTAGCCGATCCGGACAAACAATCCTTCGGGCGTTGTCAGATCGGTCTCAAACCGGACAGGATGCTCGAGCGGGTCGGTCTGATTCACCGATGTCGAGATCTGGGCGTCGATCTCGCCGAGCAATTTCCCGATCGACTCGCCGATCATCTGTTCAGAGGTGAAGCCGGTGATCTCGGCGGCGGCGGCGTTGAAGGTGACGATCCTTCCGTCAAGATCGGTCGTGATCAACCCGGATCTGATCGATTCAATGATGCGTTCATGCTGGACCTGCAGCTGAGCGAGCGATTTTTTTGCCTCGCGGAGCTTCTCGCCCGATGCCTGCCGATCCGACAGGCGCGATGCGAGAAGCCCGACGAGCAGGAATGCGATATCGTTGAAACTGATGATCTGGATGATCCGGCGCGGTTCCGGCACGGCGCCGTAAGTATCAATCACTTCACTGGTCGTAAGGATCGAGAGCAAAGTGAATGCGAACACGCACCACACCGCCGAGAGGACCGTCTCGAGTGAAGAAAGAAAAAAACCGACGACACTGATCAGGACAATGTAAAGCATGATGTACGGCGATGTCAGATCGCCGGTCCGCCAGACAAGCCAGGTAATCAGCAGCGAATCGAGAAAAAACTGGATCCGGATCTGCCACCGATAATTTCGGCTGAGCCGCATCAGAAAGAAGTAAACGATAGTAAGCCCGACCGAGATCAGAAAAACGAAGAACAAACCGCGCGGAAACTCATCGAATGACAGTTTCAGACGGCCGCTGGCCCAGATCCAACTGGCGACCAGCAATAGGAAAATCGCCATCAGCCGTCCGATGATCAGGTTTTGCATCAGGCGCGTCGTCGCACCTTCGGTCCACCAGCTTTTTGCGTCGTCAAACATTGTGTACTATGCCTGCGATTTGACATCGCGTTCCGCATTGGTCGATAAATGAACTACTTATGAAAACCACTGACCAACGCCCGTGGGGAAGCTACACGATCCTTGATGAGGGCGAAGGATTCAAAGTAAAGCGCATCGAAGTCTTGCCGGGAAAGCGCCTGAGCTATCAAAAACATGCGCGTCGGTCGGAACATTGGTTCGTCGTCGGCGGCACTGCTAAAGTAACACTAAACGGCGACGAAACTCTAGTCGAATCCGGCCGTAGCATTGACATTCCGGTCGGCGCCGCACATCGCGTCGAGAACTCTTTCGACCAACTTCTCGTATTCATCGAAACGCAGACCGGCGACTATTTCGGTGAAGACGATATCGTCCGCCTCGAAGACGATTTTGGCCGCGTCACGTAAAGTTTGAACTCCCCCAAGCAGTTCAAGCATGTCCAAAGTTTTGGAACGAACACTTCCGTGGATCCTGATTTTCGCGCTTCTGATGATCGCGATGATCGGTTATCTCGCGCATCAGAATTCCAGATCGCTCGAACAGGCGATCAAATGGGAACGCAAGACGCAGACGATTCTGCTCGCGCTCGACGAAGCGCTGGCCGGTGCGATCGACATCGAAACCGGCGGCCGCGGATTTCTGATCACCAAGAACGAAGACTTTCTCAAACCGTTCGAGGACGGCAAGCGGCGCGCGATCGAGACGATTCAGGAACTTCGTGATCTCGTCGGCGACAGTCCTCAGCAAGATCAGCAGCTTTCAGACCTTGACCGCGCGGTGCGCGAAAAGATCCGTTACACCGAACGCTACATCGCCTATCGACGAACGCTTGATCTCGAGCGGACCGTGACCGAAATGCAGAAGGTCGAAGAACGTGACCTGATGGACTCGATCAGGGCGACGGTCGCGTCGATGAAGGCCGAGGAAATCCGGCTTCTCAAGATCCGCGAAGACAATCTGCAACTGACGCTTGAAAACAACTACTCGATCATTACTGCCGGCACGATTGCCGGCACCGGATCGCTCGGACTTGCGATCCTTGTCGTCCTGTTCGAAATCCGGAAGCGCGGACTTGCCGAACGGGCACTGCGCGAAGCGAACGTCGGACTCGAGCGGCGCGTCGAAGAGCGGACCGAGGAACTCAAGCTGGCGAACGCCGAACTTGTCGGCAACGCCGATGAGCGCGAGCGCCTGTTGACGAACGAGATGAGCGCGCGCCGTGAGGCCGAGATCGCAAACCGCCAGCGTGACGAGTTCATGGCGATGATCTCGCATGAACTGCGGACACCGCTCAACTCAATCCTCGGCTGGGCCCAGATTCTTCAAACCGGCAACGTCGATGAAAAAACGCGCGACAAAGCTGTCGGAACGATCATCAACGGCGCTGAACATCAGAGCCGGCTGATCCGCGATCTGCTTGACGTCGCACGAATTATTTCGGGCAAACTGACGCTTGAGCGGGTATCGCTCAACCCGGCCGAACTGATCCGCGCGGCGATCGAAACGGTCAAACCGCAGGCCGAGAATAAGGGGATTGAACTGATCGCAGACTTTGACGACGCGGCGCGGTCGGCACGCGTCGACGCCGATCCGAACCGGCTTCAGCAAGTGATATGGAATTTGCTCACAAATGCGGTGAAATTCACTCCGGACGCCGGCAAAGTTGTGGTCCGGCTGCGACTTGAAAATGAGCGGCTCGTGATCGAGGTCGCCGACAACGGAATCGGCATCAAACCCGAGTTCCTGCCCTACGCGTTCGAGCGTTTCCGGCAGGATCGGATCGGAACGGGACAGACGGGCGGGCTCGGACTCGGTCTCGCAATCGTCCGTTATCTGACGGAGATGCACGGCGGATCGGTGAGCGTTGAAAGTGCTGGTGAAAATCAAGGCGCAACGTTCCGGGTCGAACTCCCGGCGATCGCCGGTTCAGTCGGAGTCTGAGGCGAGAATATGCTCAACCGCTTCGATCAGTGATGCGGCGAACAGGTCCGGCTCACGTTCGAGCCCGACGCCGTGGCGCTCGCCATAACCGGTCCGCACCATCGCCGTCCGGATGCCGGCGTTGAATCCGAGTTGAATATCAAGCAATTTGTCACCGACCATCCAGGATCTTTCGAGATCGATATCGAAATCGGTCATCGCCTGTTCGATCATTCCGAGCCGCGGTTTTCGGCAAACGCAGCCCTCATCCGGCAAATGCGGGCAAAAATAGAAGGCGTCGAGCTTGTCTGACAGATCTGACTGAATTTTCTCATGGATCGAATGCATGTCTCCGGCGGTATAGATGCCGCGGCCGATTCCTGACTGATTGGTGACGATGACGACCAAAAAGCCCGCGTTTTTGAGCAGACTTACGGCACGGTCGGAATAGTCGAAGAAACGGAGATCTTCGACACGATGGAGGAAGTTGACCTCTTCGATCAAGGTGCCGTCGCGGTCCAGAAACACGGTTTTTTGTCCTTTCGTCTCTTTCATTTCCCTTTTATTGCCAACAATTGAGATATGCGTTCGAAGACTTCCTCAGGTTCGATCGAAGTCATGCAGCGATGATCGATCGGGCATTCGCGCAACATGCAGGGCGCGCAGTCGAACGGTTTGCGGATCATTTCCGCCCCGACGGGCCGCGTCGTCCGGTCGTTCGTCGGCCCGAAAATAACGAGCGTCGCGGCACCGACCGCCGGCGCAATGTGAGCCAGCCCCATATCGTTCGAAACAACGGCGTCAACTTCGGACAGGATCGCGACCGCCTGCGCCAAAGTCGTTCTGCCGGCGAGATCGACGGGAGCCGAAACCACTTTTTCAATCACTGCCCGGGAAACATCGGTTTCATCGGGCGTGCCGAGCAAAACAACCTGAGCCCCTCGCCGTTCGGCCAGCAGATCGGCGAGCCGTGCGTAGCGTTCGGCCGGCCAGCGTTTCGCGTTCGAGTTTGTCGAACCGGCGCCGAGCACAACGACTGGCCGTGACCGATCGATTCCGGCGCGGGTCATGATCTCGATCGCCTCGCGCCGGCGTTCGTCCGAAACCGGAATCGATATCGACGTTTCGGGTTCGGCGAATTCGACGCCGAGACGCGTTGCCGCCTCGATCACGAGATTCAGATAATAATTGACCTCATGACGTTCGTTTTTCCAATCCGGGATCGCGGTTGCGTCGGTCAGCAGAATTCCGCGGCCTTCTTTCGCGTATCCGATCCGCCGCGGAATCCGCGCGAGACTGACGGCGAGCGCCGATTCAAACGAATTCGTAAAAAGCACCGCCAGATCGAAGCGCTCATCTTTCAGCAATCGGCGCTGCGATACAAGATCGCGCCGCTTCGAACCGCTTGCGTCAAAGGTCAGCAGCCGATCGATGAAATCCGCATCGCGAAATATCGCATCGGCCCATGACCGGGTCAAAAGCGATATTTCAGCGGCCGGAAACGCTTTACGCAACGCCCGGAGCGCGGGGATCGTCATCACCGCGTCGCCAACCCAATTTGTTCCGCGCACAACGATCTTCATCAATGGAACAATGTGATCAGGCCGTCGTCGAGCGAGATCGTCGGTTTCCACCCAAGTTCTTGCCGGACCAGCGTCAGATCCGTGACGTAGTTCGCCGGCGCCGGCATCGGCAGCGGATTATCCTCGTCAATAATGGCCTGAAGCCCCGAAACTTCTTCGAGCTTTTCGACCAATCCGCGCAGGCTGAGCGCGTTTTCGGGACCGCCGCCAAGATTGTAAAGTCCGTGCCGGATCACTGAATCGGCGAACGCCTCGCACGCCAGAGCAAAATCCCGAACATGCAGAATATCGCGTCGCGGCGATCCGCCGCCCGGCAAACGCAACGGTTCGCCGGTGTTGATCGATTCCGCGTAACCGGTCACAAAATTGGGCGTATTTCCGGCAGAATTCTTGACATACGGCGACGAAAGCCGAAATATGCACGACCTGAAACTATTCTGATGCGCGTAATATTCGACGTAGCGTTCGGCGATGAGCTTTGACCACTCAAGCGGCGACTGACCGGAATAAAGCGTCGGGCAACTCTCCGGAACCTCGGCGTAGTTGTCGGCAAACCGCCCGTAAACGTCTTTTGTCGAGGCAAAAACGAAGGCCGCCCCGGCCCGCATCGAGCGCAGAATATTGACCGTTCCCTCAATATTCGTCAGAAAAACACTCTCCGAATTCTCAGGCGATTTGTCGATCTCCGCCGCGAGATGAATGACGAGATCGTACTCGGCCGCCGCCTGCACGTCCTGCATGTTGAGAACGTCGAATCCTGAGCGCCGTGAAAAATCGTCGGCATTGAAATAGTCGCGGATATGCGAACCGAGATAGCCGCTTCCGCCGGTAACAAGTACCTTCATAATCGCTATTTGTTGCTCTCGATAAGCGTTTTCATCGAATCGGCCTTGCCGACGACGATCAGCATATCGCCGTCTTCGATCGACGTTTCGCCGACCGGATGAAAATGCAGATGCCCGGACTTTCGCCGGATCGCGATCACGATCAGGCTCAGTTCGCTGCTCAGATTCGTTTCTTTCAGACGTTTGCCGGCGAGCGGCGAGTGGCCGGAAACCGCGACTTCTTCAAACGCAAGATCAAGCGTTTCAGCGACGATCGAATCCATGAAATCGGCGATCGCCGGCTTGAGCAGCGCACGCGCCATCGACTGGCTCCCGATGATCGTCGGCGCGACGACGCGATTGGCGCCGGCGCGGATCAGCTTCGGTTCGGCTTCCTCCTCGACCGCCCGTGCGACGATGTGCATATCCTCATTGAGTCCGCGTGCTGTCAGCACGACATAAACGTTGGCTGCGTCGTCGGCGAGACAGGTTGCGAGGCCGCGCGCATGGCGGACACCGGCCTGGATCAAATTCTCTTCAAGCGTCGCGTCGCCGACGATGTAGTGGTGCTTCGCGTCGTCGAAATCGTTGAGCTTGCGTTCGTCGCGCTCGATGATCACGAACGGCAGGCGCTCTTTCTGAAGATTCCGGATGATCCGCCGTCCGACTCTTCCGGCACCGCAGACAATAAAATGATCTTTGAGTTGTTCCATTTGTTTCGACCTCCGGCGGATGTCGAGCGCGTCCAGAATCTCCGATTCGACGATCGACTGAACAAGGTTCGTCAGCGCGAACAGGACCGTTCCGGCACCGAGCAGCATGAAGATCATCGCGAAGATACGCCCGCCGTCGGTGCGCGGCGGAATATCGCCGTAACCGACCGTCGTCACCGTCTCGGTCGCGATGTAAAAACTGTTGAGCCAGCTCCAGCCTTCAAAATATCTGAATCCGATCCCGCCGAGAACGATCATGATCAGAATCGCGGCCGAGGCGTTGACAAGACGCCGCCGGGTGGTCGGATTCAGGATGCTGATCGTCTTCATTTCTGTTTGACAGGCCCGAAAAAACTGGACACTGAGCGGCTAAATTTTCTAAAATCTATTGGGCAACCGCTGCTGCAGGATCCACTTCAATTCTCATACAAACGTTCAGAAATGCCAAACCAGGTTTCACCGTCAAACCGCAGACCGCGCAAACCGCCGAAGTATTGGCGCGACCGTCATCCGATCAAAACCGTGACGGCGCCGAAACCGAGGCTTCTGAAGCGTCTGTGGCGCTTGATCTGGAACCGTTACACGTTGGCGCTGACGACGATTTTGGTTCTGCTCTCGGTGCTGACGTTCGGCTATTTCTGGTTCGAATACTCCGACGTCATCGACCGGCGCTTGCTGAGCGGAAGCGTGTTCACCCAGAACGCCGGGATCTACTCGGCGCCGAAAACGCTCCGCAACGGTGAGGCGATCACTGCCGACGAACTCCTCGGCTATCTCAAGTCCGCCGGATACATCGAAAAAAACAACCAGGCCGATCCGTCGCGGAGCCGTTTCGCGTTCGGTGAAAACACGGTCGAGATCGATCCCGGCGTCACCGGAATGATCGACGGCGCCAAGGTCTTTCCGGCGCTCTCGGTAAAATTCGACAAGGATCGCAAACAAGTCGCGTCGATCGTCGACAAAGATATCGGAAAAGAAGTTCCGCATGCGCGGCTTGAACCCAAACTGCTGAGTTCGATCGCCGAAGAAGCAAACGCCAGACGCAAAGCTGTGACGTTCAACGATCTGCCGCCGCATCTCGTCAAAGCTATCACGGTCACCGAGGATCGGGCATTCTTCGAGCATTACGGCGTTAACCTCCGCGGAATCGCGCGCGCGCTTTGGCGACGCTACGAAAAGGAAGACGACAATTCGCCGATCGCGAATCAGGGCGGATCGTCGATCACGCAGCAATTGGTCAAGAATCTCCTGCTGTCGAAAGAACAAACGCTCGAACGCAAAGCGAAAGAGGCGCTGATGTCGGTGATTCTCGAAACGCGGCTGACCAAGGAAGAGATTTTCACGCTCTACGCGAACCAGATCTATCTCGGCCAGCAGAACGGTATTTCGATCTACGGCGTCGGCGAAGCGGCGAACGTTTACTTCGCAAAGGACGTGACACAGTTATCGCTCGACGAAGCCGCGTTCATCGCCGGGATCATCCGCAGCCCGAACCGTTACAATCCGTTCAAGAACGCACAGCGGGTTACCGAACGCCGCAATCAGGTGATCGATTCGATGCTTGAAACCGGGACGATCACCGCGCAGCAGGCGACCGACGCTCGCCAGCAGAAACTCGAACTCAAACCGCTGACAGCCGGAAAGGATCTCCAGGGGATGCCGTATTTTTCGCAATACGCGATCGAGGAATTGCCGAAGGTCGTGAGCGATCCGGAGGCGATGCAGCACATGCGCGTTTACACGACGATCGATCCGGATCTTCAGAAAAAGGCGTACGAGATCGTCAGCAAGCGGCTTGAAAAACTCGACAAAAGCTTTCCGAAACAACCCAAGGGAAACCTCAATGCGGCGCTCGTCGCGATCCGGCCGAAGACCGGCGAGATCGTGGCGATGGTCGGCGGGCGCGATTACCTTGAAAATCAGTTCAACCGCGCGACGAGCGCGATGCGCCAGCCGGGCTCGGTCTTCAAACCGTTCGTATACGCAAACGCGATCGCGTCGGCGTATGAGTCGAACTCGCGCGTGATCACGGCGGCGACGATCTTCAAGGATGAAAAGAAGGTCTTTCTCGTCGGCACCGAGTCGTACGCACCGAACAATTACGGCGATACGTTTTCGAACAAGGAAATGACCCTGCGCGAGGCCTTGGTCAAAAGCAAGAACACGATCACGGTCGATCTCGGGATCGAGCTGAACATCGGCAAGGTCATGAACATGGCGACAAAAGCCGGATTTCCGAAGGTCGAAAAGGCATATCCGTCGATGGCGCTCGGAACGGCCGAAGCGACGCCGTTACAGGTCGCGACCGCCTACACGATGTTTGCGAATCTCGGCGATCGCGTTTTGCCTTCGCCGATCTCGCGCGTCACATCGGGCGACGGTCGGACCGTTTCCGAACCCGAGCCGGACAAAAAGAACGTCATCCGGCCGGACGTCGCCTACATCATGGACGACATCATGAAAGACGTCGTCAACAAAGGAACGGCCGCCGAACTCCGCGCGTGGGGCTTTCAGAACGCTGCCGGCAAGGTCGGGATCGCCGGCAAGACCGGGACGTCACGTGACGGCTGGTTCGCGGGCTTCACGCCGGAACTTGTCTGCGTTGTTTATGTCGGATTCGATGACAATGCTGATCTCGGCATGAAAGGGTCTGATTCGGCGATGCCGATCTGGGCCGATTTCATGCGTTCCGCGCTTGATCTTCATCCCGAGTGGAACGGTGACTGGCAATTGCCGGTGAGTATCAAAAAGGCTGAGATCGATATCCGCAACGGCAGTCTGATCCGTGAACTTTCGAACGAAGAGGCGGACAGCGTCAAGGCGCAGCAGGACGCGATCAAAAAGAAGCCGACGCCGAGTCCGGGACAGACGCCCGAAACGAATCCGGAATCTGAAATGCCCGAGATTTACGTGACCAATGTCCCGCTTGAGTTCCGCCGGGTCGAACTCTTTATCTACGGCACGCTCCCGCAAAAAACGCTGTTGCCGACCGAAGAGCTCGATCTGACACGGCCGACGCCGTCTCCGACCCCGTTTACGACCTGGCAGGAAGAAGGCACGACCGGCGGAACGACGAGCGTTCCGAAAGAGGAAAAGCGTTCAACCGACACCGAAGGCAAAGTGACGGTCATGATCTGTCCGATTTCGGGAATGCGGGCGACGATAAAATGCCCGAACAAGGAATCGCGGATTTTCAATCAAAGTCAGGCGCCGAAAGACTTTTGCGACCTTCACCGGTGACGCGCGATCATCCGCTGAATTTGAGATAAGCGCCGTAGAGGCTGAGACCGATCATTGCTCCGAAAAGACCGCCGATTCCGCCAGCCAATGCGCCTGACTGATCGAACGCAAAACGCATGATTGAAAGTCCGATGACGATACCGACGCCGAAACACGCGGCTTTGATGTATTTGAGTCTTTTTTCTTCGTCAGCCATTGTCGGTTTCTCCGCAAACAGCGGATCACCGGATTGTTCCGGCGATCTGCTGTCCGGGAATGATTACTTCATGCCGAGATTCTTGAACAGGAATCCGTAAATATCGGCCGCCTCTTCAATCACTTTCGCCGTCGGCTTGCCGGCTCCATGACCTGCCTTGGTTTCGATCCGGATTAGCGTCGGCGCTTCACCGGCCTGTGCCGCCTGAAGTGCCGCCGCATATTTGAAACTATGCGCCGGGAAGACGCGGTCGTCATGATCGGCAGTCGTCACCATCACCGCCGGGAATTTCGTTCCCGGCTTCAGATTGTGATACGGCGAATACGCGTAAAGCGCCTTGAATTCGTCTTCTTTTTCAGGCGAACCGTAATCGGACGTCCACGCCCAGCCGATCGTAAACTTCGTGAACCGGAGCATGTCCATCACGCCGACTGCCGGAAGCGCCGCACCGAAAAGGTCCGGACGCTGATTGAGAACGGCTCCGACAAGCAATCCGCCGTTCGATCCGCCCTGGATCGCGAGTTTTTTGTTTGACGTGTATTTGTTCGCGATCAGCCATTCGCCGGCGGCGATGAAATCGTCGAACACGTTCTGCTTCTTGAGTTTGGTTCCCGCCTCATGCCACGGTTCGCCGTATTCGGCACCGCCGCGGATGTTCGCGACTGCGTAAACGCCGCCCATTTCCATCCAAACCACTCTCGAAACCGAAAATCCAGGCGTTTGCGAAATATTGAATCCGCCGTAACCGTAAAGCAGCGTCGGGTTCGTTCCGTCGAGTTTGATCCCCTTTTTATGGACGATGAACATCGGAACCGTTGTTCCGTCTTTGCTCTTGTATTTGACCTGCTTGACGACGTAATCGGCCGGATTGAAGAGAACTTTCGCCTGTCGGAATAGCTCGCTCTTGCCGGTTTTCATGTCATACCGATAGATCGTCGGCGGCGCATTGTAGCTAGAAAATGTGTAGAAAGTTTCGGTGTCGAAACGGTCGCCGCCAAACCCGCCGGCGGAGCCGATTCCCGGCAGTTTCACGTCACGGACGAATTTGCCGCCGATATCGACGATCTTGATCTGCGTGTATGCATCCTTCAGATAGTTGAGAACAAATTGGTTATTGAGGAAATCGACGCTTTGAAGCGTTTCTGCCGATTCCGGGACGATCTCTTTCCAACTGCCTGACTCAACAAGGATGTCGCGCATCACGACGCGCGCCCGCGGCGCACCCATGTCGGTCCGGAAATAGAACTTGCTGCCGTCGTTCCCGATAAAACTGTAGTCATTTTCGAGTTTGTCGACGATCGGGATGATCGGTGCCTTTTCCATCGTCAGATTCTTGGCGTAAACCATGTTCTGCGGCCCGGTTCCCTTCCCGACCTGGATCAGCAGCCAGTTTCCGTCTTCTGTCACGCCGCCGCCAACGAAGTACTCTTTGTTGTCGGGCCGTTCATAAACGACGTAATCATCTTCTTGCGGTGTTCCGAGTTTGTGAAAATAGATCTTTTGATAAAAGTTCTGGCTCTTCAGCTCTTTTCCCTTTTCGGCATCCGGAAAACGGCTGTAGAAGAATCCCGAATTGTCTTTGAGCCAGGCGATTCCGCCCTGACGGTTCGGTTTCAGAAAGTCTTTCAGGTCCTCGCCGGTTTCGACGTTGCGGACGCGCCATTCGGTCCGGTCCGAACCCGAATAGGCAACGCCGTAGGCCATCAGCTTTCCGTCCTGCGTGAACGATGATCCCGAAAGCGCGGCGGTTCCGTCGGCCGACAGCTTGTTCGGATCAAGAAATACACGACCCGGATCGGTCGTCGAGCTTGCGATGTAAAGCACCGACTGATTCTGCAAACCGTCATTCTTATAGTAAAAGTACTTTCCGCCGCGCTTGAACGGTGCGCCGTACTTCTCATAGTTCCAGAGCTCCGTCAGCCGTTTTCTGATCGACTCACGTTGCGGGATCGTCTTCAGATAATCGAACGTGACCTTGTTTTGCGCTTCGACCCAAGCCTGCGTCTCGGCCGAATTATCGTCTTCCAGCCAACGATATGGATCAGCGACCTTGACGCCGAAATAATCGTCAACCTGATCGACCGTTCGGGTCTTGGGGTAGGTCAGTCTGGCCTGTGCCAGCAAATTCGATGAAAGCAGCATCATGATCAGTCCAAAACAAAGCGTTTTTCTCATAGTCGGTGTGCCTCGCGTTAAAGTTTCCTCGATTATATTGAACTTCGGGTAAAACCGAAACGCGGGAACGAAAAAAGCCGGTCCAAGCGAACCGGCTTTTCTTGTTAAGTTATGCTTATTCGATTTCGATCAAACGAACGCGAAATCGAACTGTTCCTGATGAACGGTCTTGTCACTCGTAACATCGACCGCGCCGAGATACGCCTCGATCTCCTCTAGCACCTCGCGTTCGGACCCGCGAAGCGCCTGCGCGACCTCAGGATTGACGCGAAGCGTCGTCTGACGGACGTCGTCATTGGATTTCGACAGCCGCCGGGCTTCCTCAAGAAGCTCGTAACAGATCGTCTGCGGCGACTTGACCCAGCCCGCTCCCTGGCAATATTCGCACGGTGCGCACATCGTCCGTTCGAGCGATTGCTTGACGCGTTTGCGGGTCATGATGATCAAACCGAAATCATTGAACGACAGTACCTTGGTGGGCGACTTGTCGCTCTGCAGCGCGTCCTGAAGCGCAGCCAGCACCTTGTGCCGATTGCGCCGGTCTTCCATGTCGATCAGATCGAGAACGATGATTCCGCCGAGGTCACGAAGTCGGATCTGACGCGCAATCTCATCGACCGCCTCCATGTTCGTCTTCGTGATCGTGTCTTCGAGACGGGCATTTCCCTTCCCGACGAACTTGCCGGTATTGACGTCGATCGCGACCAGCGCTTCCGTTTGGTTGATGACGAGATAACCGCCCGATTTCAGCCAAACCCTCGGTTTCAACGCTTTGTCGATCTCTTCCTGAACGCCAAAGGCTTCAAGGATCGGATCCTCACGCGTGTAAAGCTTGACGCGGCTTACCATCCGCGGCTGGATACGGTTGATGAATTCGACGATCCGCAGATACTCTTCTTCCGAGTCGACGCGGATTGCCGCGAAATCGTCCGACAACTGATCACGCAGAATCCGCTGAATGATGTCGAGATCCTGATGCACGAGCGCCGGCGACTTCGCTTTTTCAGCCTGCTTTTTGATATCGATCCAGGTCCGGACCAGATATCGCGCGTCCTGCCTGAGGTCGTCATCGGTGATACCGACGCCGGCCGTGCGGACAATAAATCCGCCGGACGGAACATTTTCGTCCTTGCGGATGCTTTGGATCAGCGTCCGCAGGCGCGAGCGCTCTGACGAAGATTCGATCTTGCGCGAGACGCCGAGATGCTCGATGGTCGGCATATAAACGAGAAACCGTCCCGGCAGCGCGATATGCGAGGTGATCCGCGCGCCTTTGCGGGCGATCGGTTCTTTCGCGATCTGAACCAGAATTTCCTGACCTTCCCGAAGCAGATCGGTGATCGTCGGTTGCGAACGATCTCGCCGATCGCGTCCGCCGCGTCCGCCCGAAGGCTTTTCGGAACGTTCGAAATCGGCGCTGGCGATCTCTGATTCCGCTGTCACGACCTCATTCATTTCAGAGCCTTCGTAGCGCTCCTGCGGTTTTCCGGTGCCGCCGGTGCCGCCGTTTCGGGCCTGGCCGCCGCGACGTCCGCGTCCGCCGCGTCCACCACGACGAACCGTCATTTCGTCACGCTCCGGTGCTTCGGCAACGCTTGCTTCTGCATCGGCCAGCTTGCCGCGCTTTCCGCGTCCGCCCGATCGCTTCCCTTTCGCCGGTTTCGCCTCGTCAGCCGGTGCTTCGGCTGCTGCTTCAACGACCGGCGCATCTTCTTTCTTGCTCTTCCCGCTGCCGCGGCGTCCGCGGGCCGGCTTCGCGGGTGCGGTTTCTTCGACCTCGGCGGCCGGCGCGGCTTCAACTGTTTCGGCGACTGCTTCCTTCTTCGATTTTCCGCCACGACCGCGGCGACCTTTTCCGGTTTTCGGCTCCGGCGTCGCATCGTCTTCATCGGCGATCCGCTCGAAACCGCTTGATTGGGTGTCGACGGATGCAAGCAATGAACCGACTTCGACTTCGGCGGCAGATGCTTCCATTTCGAACTCGACCGCCCGAACCGTATCGACGATCGCTTCCTGGCGATAGGCATCCTTAAACATTTCGCCGGTGAATTCGTCATCAACCACACGTTCAAAATTCGAATCGCCGGCATCCTGAATCAGATCGGGCAGCGCCTGACCGGCTTCGACGGCTTCAAGCATCCGCTTTTCACGCTTTCGGTCACGACGGTTCTTTCGCTGACGCTTGTCGGCAGTTTCAGCGGCGGTTTCCGACTCGGTTGCGCTCATCGGCGCATCGTCTTCGTCACCGGCTTCGAACGAATCCGGTTCCGGTTCGTCGATAATTGCCGGCGCACCTGCTTCGACAAGCGGTTCGACCAGCTCCTGAACCGATTCCATTTCCTTCTCGCGCTCGATCCGGGCTCGGTCGATGCGGTCGTTCGCTTCACGGCGGGCATCTTCGGTCGTACCTTTCTTGCCCTTCTCCATGATGATCCGTTCGATCTCTTCTTCTTCGTCGAAAAAGTCCGAGACGTAAAGGAACGCATCACGTTCGAGACCGATCTCGACAAACGCAGACTGCATTCCGGGAAGAACGCGCTGCACGCGTCCTTTGTAAATATTTCCGACAACGCCGGAGTTTTCCTCACCACGCTCGATATAAAATTCGGTCACTTTGCCGTTATCGAGAATGGCGATCTTCTTTTCGCGCCCGTTGACGCTGATGATCATTTCTTTGGCCATAAATCCTCACTACTTTGAGTTGTTGCCGGAAGACTGGAAGGTAGGATCAAAGACAGAGTTCGAACCCGCACGCAAAACCGCATGCTTCTGGATTCAATTAGTTTTCGATTGTTTTTCGGATGATCGGAGACCGCCCAAAACAAAGAAATCTGAGTTTTTCACGAAGGAAACTTTTTTCGCGAAAGTTACGGCCAAACGCCGTTTTCACTTTCGTGCAGGGAGCCAATCATCAAATAGATGCTCAACCCGCGACTTTCAAAAAAACCTGTAAACTGTGTCAATCCTTTTGTTTGCTTCAATTTAGCGGCCGTGGCCCGCATCTTCGTCCGGCAAACTGACGATAGTATAAACAAATTCGACCGATTGGTAAATCGGAACTTCATCCAAAACATTAAATTTTGTCGGCGCGGTGAAATCGATGTGAAATCAGCGATCTTCTCAGCCACCGCAAATTTGTAGATTTCGACGTTCCTCTGTAACAAGACCGTTACGGATTCGACCGCGCTTGGCTTTATCTGCCGGATGATTGGTATTATTCTGTTCTTCGGCCTGAGCAACGGAACTGATGTTCGTCGCCCCGAACGGCATCCGCGGCGTCCGGTATCGAATTCGATGTCGGAACGTGAAATCGCCGCCTGGCCAGGACTATCTGATCATGCAAACTTTGAAACGCGCCTCAAGGAACCGATTCAAGCGCTGGCTGTTTGACGGTGTCGAAGAGATCGAGGGCCCGCACGAGAAAGAAGGGCAACATCATCAGCATCCGTGGTGGAAGGTCATGTGCCTGACCGGGGTCGATTATTTCTCGACACTCGGATATCAGCCCGGGATTGCCTTTATCGCAGCCGGCGCGCTTTCTCCGATCGCGACGATCGTACTTGTTTTGCTGACGCTTTTCGGAGCGCTCCCGATCTATAGCCGGGTCGCGAAGGAAAGTCCGAAGGGCGAAGGATCGATCGCGATGCTTGAAGCGCTGTTTTCGCGCTGGAAGGGGAAACTCTTCGTACTCGCGCTTCTCGGCTTCGTCGCGACCGACTTTGTTATCACGATCACCTTGTCCGCGGCCGACGCGACGGCGCATATTCTCGAGAACCCGTTTGTCAGCGGCAACCTGCATTTTCTCGACCATCCGGTCTGGGTGACGCTTCTTCTGATAACGGTGCTCGGGGCCGTATTTCTCAAAGGATTCCGTGAAGCGATCGGCATTGCCGTAGTTTTGGTGGCCGTCTATCTGGTCCTGAATCTGATCGTCGTTACGGTCGGTTGGTATGAGATCCTGACGCATCCTGAACTGCTCGGCAACTGGAAAGAAGCGCTCTTCAATTATCGCGGCGCCGACGGCCGGATGTTCCTGCTGATCGGGTACGCGCTGCTCGTTTTTCCGAAACTTGCGCTCGGACTTTCGGGATTTGAAACCGGCGTTGCCGTGATGCCGCTGGTCAAAAGCCCGAACCGCATTGGCAACACGCGCAAATTGCTCGCCACCGCCGCGCTCATCATGAGTTTCATGCTGATCGCGAGCAGCTTTGTGACGAGTATTCTGATTCCACCGCGTGAATTCTGTCCGCAGATATCGTGCGACGACACCAAGCGGATTCACGAACTCGAAAACCTTCCGGCGTGCGCCTGCGGAACCGAAAAGGGCAAGGCCAACGGCCGCGCGCTCGCCTACATTGCGCACGACAAATTCGGCGAAATATTTTCGCCGACGGTCGGCAACGTGTTCGGAACGATCTACGATGTTTCGACGATCCTGATCCTGTGGTTCGCCGGAGCGTCGGCAATGGCCGGGCTGCTCAATATCGTTCCGAGGTATCTGCCGCGGTACGGAATGGCGCCCGAATGGGCACGCGCGACACGTCCGCTGACGGCTGTCTTTACGGTGATCTGTCTCGGCGTCACGATCCTCTTTCAGGCCGACGTCGACGCTCAGGGCGGAGCTTACGCGACCGGTGTGCTGGTCCTGATGTCATCGGCTGCGATCGCCGTTTCAATCTCGGCGTGGAACCGCAAGAGCCGTTGGAAATGGGCATTCGCAACGATTTCCGCAGTTTTTGTTTACACGACGATCACGAACATCGTCGAACGTCCGGACGGCATCAAGATCGCGTCGTTCTTTATCTTCGCGATCATCGCCGCGTCATTCATTTCACGTGCGCTGCGATCGACCGAAATCCGCATCGACCGCATCGTGTTCGATGAGAAGGCGACCGAGATCCTCGAGGATCTGAAGGACGAGCAGATCCGGATCGTGACCAACCGTCGTGAAAAGGGGGACGTTTCCGAATATCGATTCAAGGAACATGAAAAACGGATCGACAATCATATTCCGGCGACCGATCCCATCGTCTTTTATGAAATAGATACCGGCGACGCCTCGGAGTTCAAAGGAAAACTCAGAATCCAGGGGTTCGACGTCGATGGGTATAAGGTCTTGAGAACGCAGGCGCCGGCGGTGCCGAACGCGATCGCCGCACTGCTCATGCATCTGCGTGACGATACCGGCAAGATTCCGCACGTCTATTTCGGCTGGAGTGAGGGGAATCCGATCATGTATCTGATCCGGTTCGTGCTTTTCGGCGAAGGCGACACAGCGCCCGTCACTCGCGAGATCCTGCGACAGGCCGAACCGGATCCGGAACTTCGCCCAAGCGTCCACGTCGGAGGATGAGGCGATTTTGGATTTTNNNATTTTGGATTTCGGATTTTGGATTTTCGTCAGAGTTTCGCCTTCAGGCGAGAAGCCGTCGATTTTGGATTTTGGATTTTGGATTTTCGTCAGAGTTTCGCCAAATTCGTGTTGATTCTTGACTCTTGACTCTTGATTAGCTCTTGACTCTTGAACCTTGAACCTTGAATCTTGAATCTTGAATCTTGATTGACTCTTGACCCTTGAATTTGAGCAGAATCTCGAATGGAAATCTACTTTCAGTTGGTGACCGATGCGGAGGGCGTTGCAAAGGCTTGCGACGAAATGCGCGGCGAAGAGTTTCTTGGTTTCGACACCGAGACGACCGAGCTTGACCCGTTTGACGGCATCCTCAGACTGGTGCAGATCAGCAACGGTCGGAACACCTATGTCATCGATCTCAAACCGTTCGCCGATCAATCCGACCTCAAAACCCATCCTGATCTGCAGCCGCTCCGGGATCTGCTTTTCGCGCCGCGCCCGATCAAGATCGCACATAACGCGAAGTTCGACGCAAAATGGGTTCGGCATCACCTCGGGACCGATGTCGGCGGAATTTTCGATACGCTGCTTGCCAGTCAGCTGATCGCCGCCGGCGATCAGGACCGACGACACGGACTTGCCGAGGTTTCGGCGTTTTTCCTCGGCATCGAGGTCGACAAAACTCAGCAGGTTTCTGATTGGAGCGCGCCCGAACTCAGTCAGCTTCAGATTCAATACGCGGCCAAAGATGCGGCGATCATGATCGGACTCCGCGAACGGATAGTCGAAAGACTGCGGCAGGACGACCTGATCGACGTCGCAAAGCTCGAATTTGACTGCGTTATGCCGCTCGCGGCAATGGAACTCAACGGTTTCTACATCGATCAGGAGAGATGGCGCGAACAGCTTGAAAAGGTCAAAAAGGATCTCGGAAAGCTGACCGACGAGCTGCAGCAGATGCTTTCCGCCGGTGTCGCGCAGGCGTCGCTTTTCGGCGTCGCGGAGATCAATCTCGATTCGCAGCAGCAAGTCGCCGACGCGCTCCGCAATCTCGGCGTTCCGCTTCCTGATTCAACCCGGCACACGATACTTGAGCCTTTGGCGCCGAAATTTCCGGTCGTCGCAAAATTACTGGAATATCGTGCGGCGGCAAAAGCGGTTTCGAGTTTCGGCGAGAACATCCTGGAGTTCATCAATCCCGAAACGGGGCGGCTGCACTCAGATTTTCGTCAGATCGGCGCACCGTCGGGCAGATTTTCAAGTTCGCGGCCGAATCTGCAACAGATTCCGCACGAGCATGAGTATCGTCGCTGCTTCCGCGCGCCTGAGGGCAGAAAACTCGTGATCGCGGACTATTCGCAGATCGAGTTGCGGATTCTCGCCGATTTTTCGCAGGACGAGAATTTCATCAATGCGTTCGAATCAGGCGCCGATTTTCACGCGATCACGGCATCGCAGGTATTCGGCGTCGACGTCGCAAGCGTCACGCCGGATCAACGCTCGTTCGCGAAACGGCTCAATTTCGGCGTCGTTTACGGTATCGGCGCGTCCCGCTTCGCGTCGATGACCGGACTGACGCAGGCTCAGGCGGAAGACACGATGCGGCGCTATTTTTCGACCTACCGATCGCTCGACGGCTGGCTTCGCGAAGCGGCACGCGTCGCCGTCAAAGAACGAATCGCACGGACGGGATCGGGCCGGATGTATCGGTTCCGGTTCGATGAGTCGGACCGGGCGGCGGTCGCCGGCGCTCAGCGCCACGGCAAGAACTTTCCGATCCAGGGAACGTCCGCCGATATCCTCAAACGCGCATTGTTCCTGCTTCACGAACAGATCCGAAACACAAGCGCGCAATTGGTTAACATCGTTCACGACGAGATCATCGTTGAATGCGATTCGGGCGAATCAGCCGAAATCGCCCGCATTCTGGAATCGGTAATGCTCGAAGCGGGCCGCAAGTACGTCAAGGCGGTGCCGATCAAAGTCGACGCAATAATTTCGGACGAATGGAATCATTAAAAAAATCGACATCCTGCGATGTCGATTTTTTACCGTCCAAATTTACCAAAATCGCAGATCCTACTCAGTTTCCCTCGGAACATAGAGAATTCTGGTGCAGCTCTCGCACTCGATGATCTGGTCGCCCCGGCGGACTTCCATTTGAACCTGCGGGCGCAGCGACATATAGCATGCGCTGCACGAACCGTTGACGACCGCAGCAACCGCAATTCCGTCGCGGCTGCGTTGCGCAAGCCGGTCATACACAGTTGCCAGATTCTTGGGCAATGTACCGAAAACACCGCCACGGCCCTTTTCGACTTCGCCAAGTTCCGAACGATCCTTGTCAACCTCGGCATCGAATGCCGCGAGCGCCGCCTCGCGTTTTGACTCGAGCGAGTTTATTTCTTCGGCGCGTTCTTCAAGCTCTTTTTCGATCGCCTCGATCGCTGCCATCTTTTCGACCACTTCCGTTTCAAACGCCGCGATCTGTTTCGTCAACGCATCCGTCTCTCGCATCGCCGTTTCATATTCCTTTTGATTCTGCGAATGTTTGAGATTTCGCTCGGCCCGTTCGAGATACGTTTTACTGTCGGCGATCTGCTTTTCGATCTCAGCCCGTTCGGACTTTGCCTTCTCGTGCTGTGCCTGGATCTCGCGAATAGAAGAGGCGTGCAGTTCAAACTCCTGTTCGATGACGGCACGCCTTTCTTCCGCGGTTTCGATTGCTTTCTTTAATCGTCGAATGTTCGAATCCGTAAGTTGAAGCTCAACCAGCTTCTCGAGTTCTTCTTTCACGTGTGAAATATTCTCCTGAATTTGTGCTCATTTGAATATCACATATTCGACCTAAGCGCGCAACTACCGCTTTTTTCGGGCGCGGCCGATTTTCTCCACGATTCAACAAATTCTTAACCTTGAGTTAACCGCCCGCGAAATTCAAGATTCAAAGTCATTCAATATTCAAGATTTGCAGTTCTTGAATTTCTTGAATATTGAATGAATTGAATCTTGAATCTTGATTCCAATCCGCGCTTAGCCGAGAAATCTCCGGAAATGTTCGAGCATGTCGTCAAGTTCGAATGAGACACGAAGGTCGTCCGGGGTGAGGCGGAACCAGCCGACCGAATCCTCAAATCGAAGCAGTCTCAGATCATGACCGGCGAGCGGACGCCCGAAATGTGAAATTCTTGCGACCGCGAGCGCATTTCCGCGCATAAAGCCGTCTCGCGGCGATCTT
>JBGASE010000235.1:0-7955 GCA_044229875.1 Pyrinomonadaceae bacterium
TGTGCCAATCTTGACGTTTCTCGTGAGAGGGTTTCCGTTGGAATCGCGAGTATAGGTTGTAACGAATCCCTCGGCGTTCGTAACTTTTGTCAATTCTTGACGTGAGCTGTATTCGTATGATTTCGTTTCGGACCCGCTCCCGCAAGAGCACGATCCGACGATCGACTTCAGTAATGTACCGCCAGTTTCTTTGTCAAAGTAGTATTTTGTTTCGGAAAGCGGGTCTGCCGAGTTCTTTCGGTGGGTAACAAGCGTTGCGCATCCGACCAATGTGAATAGTCAATGACATATCGATTCTGTCCGCCGTTTCCCTGACTGTCCGTTGCCTGTTCGGACGTAGTCGCACGACCCTGTGAATCATAAGCATGTTTTTCGATGACATTTCCGAGAGCGTCTTTAACGCTTGTCAGTAACATCCTACCCGGAACCGTCGTCAGGTCGTATTCGAAATCGAATCTCGAACCGTCTTGGTACGAAACGCTTTCAAGCCTGACGATAGAGGAATTGTACTGATAGGTCGCGATTGGATTCGCGGCACTGGTCATTGAATCATAAATCTTCGAGACCCTGCCGCTCGACATCACAATGCTCAATGTGCGGCCGAAGGCGTCGGTAATGCCCAAAAGGTCTCCCTGGCCATTGGCTTGTGAGTAATTGAACGTCGTTTGATTTCCATTTCGGTCGCGCTTCCAATCGAGTCGCCCGTTCGCGTGAAAATGATGCTGACGTCCGTCCTTAAAATTCAGGGTCCAAGTACCGCCCGCACCACCAACGATCTGATCGTAAAACCCGGGATTGGCCGCTCGATACAGATTGCTTCCAGCCTTAAGAAAATAAACGGTCCGACCATCTGCGACGTGCTGTCGCAAATATATTACCTGGCCGCCAGAATCCAACTGTTTTGAGAGCGACTCGTCGAAATCACTCGTCCAACCCGGACCAAATACGCCAGAGGTCTCCAAATCCGAATTATATGTGCGATGCAATCGGATCGATTCCCCGATTCCCGGTAACAAAAAGTCCGTCTGTTCCATCCACATGTTTCCGGTAAGAAGGCTCACAGGCTTCCCAATCGACGCACAATTTGGTCCAAGATAAGATCGGTTTCGCTCTGAGGCTGAAGGGCCAAGATTATGAACCCAAACGACTTCTTGACCTGAGCAAGACATTGCACCGCTTCCGCTCCCACCCCCAATGCTGCCAAGAAGAATCACGAAACCTTCAAATCCGGCGCCGGCATTCCCATTGGCATCAATGTAACAAGGTAACGTCACCTCGTACTCTCCGTTTGCATTAGTGGTGGCTAATACACTCATTTCGAAGGTAGTCAATGACCCAAGTACAGACTTGAGACTTAGCAAAAAGCTTCTGTTCGGCGCTGGGGTTCCGGAGCCCTGCGTAGAAATGATTCGGACCTTTTTATTGGACGCGAAAACAGGAACCGGCCCCGGCCCCTGTGCACCTATTTTGACACTAAATGCAATCAAGATTGCGAAGATTAGTCCAAAAAAGTACTTACCAGCGTATTTGAATGGGATTCTCTTCATGCTATTGAGATTGATTGTGGTAACTTTTTCTATTTTCGATCCCGCAGTGAGCCCGAATAAAGAGATGCCGACTACCATAGATTCCTACAGGGTGCTCTCCCAAATTCGGCAACACGCCGCCTTGGGTGATTCTCCTCGTTTTCCAAGCCCACACCGGTAAGTCGGGACCAATTGTTTTGAACGACGGAAGTCTACCCCCCCCTTATGAATTGTCAAGATTTTCTTGTTGCCTCTTTGTCGAATCTCCATCTCTCGCCTTTGCGGAATGTTGAAGACCCTTAGCTTCCGGACAAAGGATGATCGGCGAAAGACAACGATATTGAATCGCCTCCGACTTTTTCATCTCGGATGGAAAGTGTTCACCAAGGTCTTCGCACAACTGAGAAAATGTCCGAAATGGGTGTAAAGTAGTCGTGACCGATGGATGAGAACGAGAAAAAACTTGCCGAACTTCGGAAACGGGTTGAGGACATCGCCCGGTATCAGGATTATTTCGTCCGCGAAATGACGGAGATCCGGCGGCTGATCGCGGCGATTGAAACCGGGCAGAATCCGCCGGCGCAGGAAATCAAGGCGCCGGTTTCCGATTCCGGGACGCCTGTCACTGAAGTAAGGCCGCCGATTGCTCCGAAGCCGGAGCCGACGATGGGTGCGATCGCACCACTGAACACGCGTCCGGATCCGGCACCGGATGTTGAAATTCCGTCGAATATGTTTGGCGGCGTCAGCGAATCCGCGCCGCGCCAAGCGAATCTTGAAAAGTTCATCGGCGGGAATCTGATTGCCAAGATCGGCGTCGTGATCACGGTCATCGGCGTTGCGATCGGCGCCAGATACGCCATCGACCGCGGCTGGATAACGCCCGTGATGCGGATCGTGTTCGGTTATCTGATCGGCATTTCGCTGCTCGTTCCGGCCTATCGCCTGCGCGACAAATTCGAAAAATTCAGCGCCGTGACCTTGAGCGGCGCGATGGCGATCTTTTATTTCATCTCGTACGCGGCGTATTCGTTTTACGGACTGATTCCGCAATCGATGGCGTTTGCGCTGATGGTCGTTTTCACGGCATTCACGGTTGTCGCCGCGATCCGCTACAACCGCGTGATCATCGCCCATATCGGAATGGTCGGAGCCTACGCCGTGCCATTTTTGCTGAGCGAGAACGAGGGCCGGGTGGCGATTCTTTTCAGCTACATGCTGATCATCAACGCCGGAATCCTTGCCGTTTCGATCGCCCGCTATTGGCGCTCGCTCTTTTACTCATCGTTCGCCATCACGTGGTTGATCTTCCACGCCTGGTACGCCGGAGCCTACAACGCGGCTGATCATTTCTCGCTCGCGTTCGGATTCGCCGCCGCGTTCTTTGCCGTTTTTTACGCGACGTTCATCGCCTGGAAGTTGATCGCGAACGAACCGTTCGGCCCCGAAAATGTCGTGCTCGTGCTCGCGAACTCGTTCATTTTCTTCGGTGTCGGTTATTCGATCCTGAACAGCCGCGAGGAACTTCAGACATATTCGGGCATTTTCGCGATCGGCAACGCGGCCGTGCATTTTCTCGTCGCGGCGGCGATCCACCGCAATCCGAAGACCGCGCCGTCGGTCGTCAATCTCATCGTCGGATTGGTCATCGTCTTTATCACCGTCGCCGTCCCGATCCAGCTCAAAGGCCATTGGATCACTTTGGTCTGGATCGTCGAAGCGGCCGTGTTGTTCACGATCGGACGGACAAAGCGGATCGCCCTTTATGAGTGGTTTTCATACCCTTTGATGGTGTTCGGTACAGGCAGTCTGTTCGTCGATTGGATAAAAGCGGTCGATTTCTTCCGCGCCTCCGACGTGCCGATTTATCCTTTGATCAACGCAGGATTTATGACGAACCTGATCTTTATCGCGGCCGGAGTGTTGATACTGTTCGTCGGCCGGCGCGTGCCCGAAGGCCCGGTGCTCTCGGAAAACTGGCGGCCGGCGGCGCGCATCCTGATCGGTTTGGCGCTTGGATTCGTGATCTACAACACGTTTCGGATGGAGATCGGCAATTATTGGGACTACATCGCTTTCAAAGAATTCGATGGCGGCGAAATCATCGGGAGGAGTAACGGCTATTGGAACGCGATCTCGCAAATCGACTATTCCCTGCTGTTTGTCGCGGCCGCGATCTTTCTCAATCGCCGATGGTTACGTAGCCAGTCGCTGGCGCTCGTGACGGTGCTGCTTTCGGGATTGTTCCTGCTGATCTTCATTACCGCCGGCTTCAGTATTCTGACCGAACTTCGCGGTCTTTTCATGCGACCCGACGCATCGGCACTGGTCGGGCCGGCGGCGATCGGCGTTCGTTATCTTACCTGTGCCTGCGCCGGATTGTTGCTTTGGGGCATTGGGCGATCGGCATATGACGCTGAGCTTCCATCTCAGCCCGTCGGCAACGTTCGCTCAATCGGTTTCCATGCGGTCCTGAACGTCGTCGTGCTCGCGTGTTTGAGTTCGGAATTGCTCAACCTGACCGATCTCGCGGGAATCGCCGATGCCGAAAAACTCGGCCTCAGCATACTTTGGGGGCTTTATGCGCTGGCGCTGATCGGCATCGGGATCGCGAGGGCGAAGAAACATCTGCGGGTCGGCGCGCTCGCTCTTTTCGGGATGACGCTGATCAAACTCTTCTTTTATGACCTCGCCGATCTCGGAACGATCGCAAAGACCGTCGTTTTCGTCTCGCTCGGGCTCCTGCTCCTGATCGCCGGCTATTTTTACAACAGGTATGAGTCCGTTATTTTCAAATCAGATGAAACATAGTCTGGCATTGATCCTGATCGTGGCGGCGGCCGTTTCGGTTTTCGCTGAAACCGATAACTTCCCCGACGCGCTTTACGCACGTGTCTCGCCGGACCTTTTCGACCTGCGGATCGTCGGCGTCCGCGAAAGCGGCGAGCGTTTTGAGGTTCCGTATCTGCTCCGCGCCATGCGCGCCGACGTCGAGAAAAGCGTCGGCTTCACACTCATCAACCGGACGACCGCGAGTGGCGGGCATTACTTTACGTTTGAGGTCCCGACAGCCGAAGCCGTCAACGAGATCGCGCTGACGTTCGGCAAGGAAAATTTCGACTGGCGGGTTCGGCTTGAAGGCTCAGCCGATCAGAAAGCGTGGTTCGGTGTCGTCGACGACTACCGGATCGTCGCCTTCAAAAACAACTTCACGAGTTACTCATTCACGACGCTGCGATTTCCGGACGCGAAGTTCAGGTTTTTCAGGCTTTTCGTGCCATCTTCGGATGATCCCGGATTTGAGCAGGCCGCGATCAACGTCCGCCGCCGCGACGATTCGGCACGCCGCGTTTATCCGGTCAAATCGATGAAGGTCGCCGAAGACAAACCGTACCGGGTGACGGTCGTGGATATCGAACTCGCCGACCGCGTCCCGCTCGACGGCGTCCGCGCGAAGGTCCGTGACACGGTCGATTATTACCGGCCGGTCTCGATCGAGTACGTTTCCGGAATGAACGCCGACAAACAGCCGATTTACAGACGCGGCGCCGCGGATATCATTTCGTCGTTCGACGCGGAAGGCTTCCGATTCCCGGTTTTTCTCGCCGATCGGCTGCGTCTGACGATCAGCAATCAGGACAGCCCGGCGCTCGATTTTGAATCCTTCGAGATCTCGGGTACGCCATATGAGATAATCGGGCAGTTTCCTGAAAACGCCAGATTTTTTCTGGTTTACGGAAAGCCTGACACGGCCAAACCGCAATATGACATCGTCAATTTCAAGGACCGCATCCCGGTTGAAGTTCGCGAACTATCTCTCGGTGATGAACAGGTCAGCGGCGACGCCGCCCAAAAGCCCGAGCCGGTGATGTCGAGCCCCGTCTGGCTGTGGCCGGTGATGCTCGCCGCGATCGCACTGATGGGATTGTTTGCATTCCGAATGCTGCGGCAGTGAGGAGTGAGCAGTCAGCAGTAAGCGGTGAGCAGTGCAATGCGGAGCCGCGCACGAAGTAAGCGGGTGAAACGGTTCAGGCGTCAGATGTCAGACTTCAGATGTCAGCCGCCAGACGTCAGACGTCAGATTTTTAAGACCACAGACCACAGACGCTAATCACACTAATCACGCGAAACCATCTGACGGCTGACGGCTGACGTCTGTCATCTGACCTCTGACGTCTGTCGTCTGTCGTCTGTCGTCTGACCTAATTCTGTGGTCGAATCATCGATACGAACTCGCCGATCTTTTCGACCAGATCCGCGTCGCCCGAATGTTCCGCGATCTTCGCGACGATCGCCGAACCGACGACGGCCGCATCGGCATATTTCCATGTTTCCTCAATCTGCGCTGCCGATGAAATCCCAAATCCGACGGCGATCGGGAGATCGGTAAATCGTCGCAGTCGTGTGACAAGCGTTTTCGCATCGGAACTTGTCGCCTCGCGTGCGCCGGTGACGCCGGCCCGCGAAACGGCATATACAAAACCGTTCGCCGCGTCGCAGATCTTCTTGAGCCGCTCGTCGCTCGAGGTCGGCGCCGCGAGCATGATCAGTTTCAAACCCTTTGCTTCAAGCACCGACTTGAATTCGGCCGCTTCTTCCGGAACAAGATCGGTGACAAGAACGCCGTCGACACCCGATTCCAGCGCCTCATCGGCGAACCGTTCGAGTCCGTACTGCAGGATCGGATTGAAATAACTGAAAAGGATCAGCGGCGTTTCAAGACCTTCAGCGCGCGCTTCTGCAATTATCTTGAGAATTGCTTCGATCGTGATCGGATTTCTCAACGCTCGTTCCGCGGCAGTTTGAATCGTCGGACCATCTGCCACCGGATCCGAAAAAGGCACCCCGAGTTCAATGACGTTCGCACCACGATTTCCGAGTTCGACGATCAGGCGCTTCGATGTTCCGAGATCCGGATCGCCGGCGACAATAAACGGAATAAAACCGCCGCGTCCCGCGGTCTTCAGAACTTCAAACTCAGATTCGATTCGATTTTGCATAATTTTTTCGAGCTGTGAGCGGCGAGCGTTGGGCTTCGAGTTTCGTTGCTCAAAGCCCGACGCTCAAAGATCGCGGCTCGGAACCAGATTCAGCCGATCATTTCGCGCACCTGGCCGACATCCTTATCGCCGCGTCCAGAGAGGTTGACTATCATGCTCTGGGTCGGCGACATCCGCGGTGCGATGTTGATCACATGCGCGATCGCGTGGGAACTCTCCAGCGCCGGAATGATGCCTTCGGTCCGCGACAGCACCTGAAACGCCTCAAGCGCCTCGGCATCGTTCGCCGAAACATATTCGACGCGGCCGAGATCATGCAGAAACGCATGCTCCGGCCCGATCGAGGCGTAATCGAGTCCCGCCGAGACCGAATGCGTCGAGGCGATCTGGCCGTTCGGATCCTGCAGCAAATAGCTCTTGGTTCCCTGCAACACGCCGATACGGCCGCCGTCCATGAAACGCGCCGCGTGCTCGCCCAGTCCCGATCCGCGGCCGCCGGCCTCGACGCCGATCATTTTCACGTTTTCGTCGTTCAAAAACGGATGAAAGAGTCCGATCGAGTTCGAACCGCCGCCAACGCAGGCGACGAGCAAACTCGGGAGCGATCCCGTCTGTTCGATTATCTGCTCGCGTGCTTCGCGTCCGATGACCGATTGAAAATCGCGCACCATCAGCGGATACGGATGCGGCCCGAGCGCCGATCCGAGCAGATAATAGGTCGATTCGACGTTCGTCACCCAATCGCGCAGAGCTTCGTTGATCGCGTCCTTGAGGGTGCGTGAACCCGAATCGACACCGCGCACCTCGGCGCCGAGCAATTGCATCCGGAAGACGTTGAGTTCCTGCCGGCGCATGTCTTCGGTGCCCATGTAAACGACGCACTCGAGCCCGAAAAGCGCGCATACGGTCGCCGTCGCGACGCCGTGCTGGCCGGCGCCTGTCTCGGCAATGACGCGTTTCTTTCCCATTCGCCGCGCTAACAGAACCTGCCCGATCGCGTTGTTGATCTTGTGCGATCCGGTATGGCCCAAGTCTTCCCGTTTGAGATAGATCTGCGCCCCGCCAAGCGATTCCGACAATCGCCGCGCATGGAAGAGCGGCGTCGGGCGTCCCGAAAAATCCTTGAGCAGCGCCACGAATTCAGCTTGAAACCCAGCATCGTCACGCACCGCAAAATACGCCTCGGTCAATTCCTCAAGCGGCGACATCAGCGTTTCCGGCACGAAGCGCCCGCCGAACATTCCCCAATATCCACGCTCGTCAGGTTGAAAATCGATCATTGCGCGTTCCTCACAAACTCGTCGACAAGTTTTTCGTTCTTCCGTCCTTTTTCGGATTCGAGCAGACTGCAGGCGTCGACACCATACGGTGCCGCGACGCGGATCGCTTCGGCGACGTTTGACGGGCCAAGACCGCCGGCAAGGTACAC